>JBMOMG010000181.1:0-12897 GCA_049323155.1 Actinomycetota bacterium
GCGCCTTCTGCGAGGACCTCGCCCTCGACGCCGGTGATGGTGATCGCGTCGACCATGAACCCGAGCTCGTTGGTGTAGGCGTCGTTCTCCATCCGGAACCGCAGCTGCACGTCCTGGCCGGCGAAGGCGCTGAGGTCCGCGGTGAGCGGCACCCAGGCGTCGCCGGAGGAGCCGGTGATGCCGAAGCCCTCGTTGGCGGCGTTCGGGTCCTCGCTGGTCGACAGGTTCGTCTGCACCGGCTGCCAGGCCTGGCCGTCGGTGGAGACCTCGACGTAGGCGTAGTCCCAGTCGACCTCGATGTCGTACTTCGCCTGTGCGGCGAGCTGGCCCGCGGCGGGCACGGTGAACTGCGGGCTGGTCAGCGTCGCGGTGCGGTCGTCGCCGCGGCCGGAGTAGAAGTAGTCGGTGCCCTCGGCAGCGGGACCGAGGTCGTAGCTGCGTGACTTCTCCGGGAGCACGGCGAGCACGGCCTGCGCGGTGTTCTTGATCTCGCGGAACGACGGACCCAGGTCGTAGCTGCCGCTCTCGCCGGGCGTGAGCACCTCGTAGTCGAGCCAGCCGAGCTGGAGCTTCTCCCACGGACCCATCTGGTTCGGCGTGGTGCCGATCGCACCGTCGCCGTGGGAGAGCCACGAGCCGGAGCTCATCAGGGTCCAGAACGCGGTGCCGTTCTCGCCGCCCTCGGTGTCGTAGAAGTCCGGCAGACCCAGGTCGTGGGCGTACTCGTGGACGAAGACCCCGAGTCCGCCGTTCTCCGGCTCCGTGGTGTAGTCGCGGATCCACAGGCCGGTGTCGCCGATCTCGATGCCGCCGTACTCCGCGCCCTCCGGGCCGACGCCGTCCTCGTGGAAGCCGTTCTGGTTGACCGCCCAGCGGTGGGACCAGATCGTCCACTCAGGAGCGCCGGCCTCCTCGCCCTCACCGGCGTGGATCGCCTGGAAGTGGTCGATGTAGCCGTCCGGCTCGGCGAAGTCGCCGTCGCCGTCGTGGTCGTAGCGGTCCCAGATGTCGAAGGACTGCAGGTACTCGCGGATCCGCTTCGGGGACATGCCCTTGCGGCGCTGGGCCTTGTACCAGGCCTCGGCGGTGTCGTCGATGAAGTAGGTCATGTCCTCGTGGGACTCGGTGGTGCCGTAGGCGGCCTCCGGCTTGTCGACGCGGACCCAGTCGCTGACGTCGCCGGTCACGGTGTAGCGGCCGCTGGACATCTCCTCGTAGACGCCCTTGAACGACTCGCCGCCCTGGTCGGCCATGCCGTTGAAGAACATGTCCATGTAGTGGCCGCGGTTGAAGTCGGGCTTCCAGTACGTGCTGTTGTCCTCCGGGCCCGGCTCGGGGATCTGGTTGTGCAGCGGACCGAACTTGGTGGGGTCGGTCGGCTGGTCGTCGCCTCCGCGACGCCGGTGGTCCTCGCGTTGGTCGAGGTCGCCGTCGCGGCCCTCGACGCGGTGACCCCGGCCACCGCCACCGCGCGGTCCGCGGCGCCCCTTCTGCTCGCCGCCGAACTCGACGAGGAAGGACAGCAGCCGCTCGCTCTTCTCGACGGCGTACTCGACCCACTCGTCGGGGCCGACGCGGACCGACTCGGATCCGCCGCGCTGCTGGGGCTCCCGCTTGCCCTCCACGAGGAGCTCGAGGGCGCGCTGCTTGCCTGCGCGGCGCCTTTCCTCCATCGCGTCGGGGCGGTCGTGTTCCTTGCCGCGGACCGAGTCACGAGGCTGCAGCTCGTCCTCGTGCGGGGTGGCGACGGCGGGCACCTGGAACGCCGTCGCGATGAGTGCGGCGCTGGTGACGCCGCCCAGGACGCCGATGATGCGTCGGGTCACGGAGATCCTCCTGTGAGTGGGGAGCCTGCACGCCGATGTTTGTTCAACGGCGTGAAGTCTGGCGTGACTTTCGTCGCGCCTGGCGCACTTCATCAGGACAGACCGACAGATGTCCAGACATCCGCAGGTCTCCGTTTGGTCACGGACCTGGTCTGAGCGTGGGGACCGCGATGCAGGTTTGTGCACCCGCACAACCCTGAAGGGCGGTGGGGGTTTCGGCCCTCAGAGACCGGAGATGCCCTCGCCGCCGCCGGCCTGCTCGTCGAAGCTCTCGTGCTCGAGCAGGTGAAGCACCGGCACGCCGATCTTGCGGCGCGCGCGGGAGGTCCAGTCGAGGTGGAAGAACTCCGCGACCACGTGCGGACGGGTCAAGATGATGGCCTCCCGGCCGTCGACGGAGGTGACCTTCGCGGCGAGCGCGTCGATCGGGTCGACGGTGACGATGTCGCCGACGGCGTCGGCGCCGGCGTCGACGAGCCGCTGGACGCTCTGCGACAGCTCGCGACGGGCGTTGTCGAGGAGCTCGTGCTGGATGTTCTCGAGGTCCTCCTCGTTCATCACCAGCGCAGGCGAAGCGAGCACCTCACTCGCGGCGAGCGACCCCATCGCGGACTCCACGCGCGCGGCGGCGTCCTCGACCGGCAGCAGCAGGTGGTACCTGACGTGCTCCTCGATCTCCTCGTGGAGGCCGCGGACCTGCATCGCGTCCTGGGGGGAGAGCGGCTGCTCGACGAGCAGCACCACGTCGTACGTCGTCTCGGGCTTCTGCGCGGTCACGGGATCCGCCCTCCACTCATGAAGATCTGGTGGTCAAGACCTTACCCAAGTCATAGCTCACCGGTTCCTCCAACTGGCCGTATCCGCACGACTCCGGGTCGCGGTCGGTGCGCCACCTCTTGAACTGGGCGGTGTGCCGGAACCGGGTGCCCTCCATGTGGTCGTAGCCGACCTCGGCCACCAGCCGGGGTGCCAGCGGGACGAAGGACAGGTCCTTGCCGGCGCTCCACCGGCTCTGTGCGCCGGGGAGCCGGTTGCCGGTGACGTTGTGGTGCTCGGCCTCGGCCCAGCGCCCCCAGGGATGCTCGGCGGTGTCGACCACCAGCGGCTGGAGCTCCTCGACGAGCTCGGCGCGTCGCTTGGCCGTGAACGACGCGGCCACGCCGACGTGCTGCAGGGTGCCGTCGGCGTCGTACAGGCCCAGCAGGAGCGAGCCGAGCAGGGGCTGCTCGGGGGTGGACGTCTTGTGCAGGCGGTACCCGGCGACCACGACGTCGGCGGTGCGCACGTGCTTGATCTTGAGCATGGTGCGGGTGTTGGGCTGGTACGGCGCCCTCTGCGGCTTGGCGACCACGCCGTCGAGGCCGGCGCCCTCGAAGTGGGAGAACCAGTCCTCGGCCTCTGCGGCGTCGGTGGTGGTCGCGGTGAGGTAGACCGGGGCGCTCGCGTGGGCGAGTGCCTCCTCCAGTCGGGTACGCCGCACCGAGAACGGCTGTTTCATCAGCGACTCGTCGTCGACGCCGAGCAGGTCGAACGCGACGAACGACGCCGGTGTCTTCTCACTGAGCATCCGGATGCGCGACTCCGCGGGGTGGGTCCGCTCCTGCAACCGCTCGAACTCCAGCCGCTCTCCGATGGCGACGAAGATCTCGCCGTCGACCACGCACCGCTCCGGCAGGGAGTCCTTCACCGCCTCGACCACCTCGGGGAAGTAGCGGGTGAGCGGCCGGGTGTTGCGGCTGGCGAGCTCGACGTCGTCGCCGTCGCGGAAGACGATGCACCGGTACGTTGACTGAACTCTTTCCCGGGTTCTCCGGCGGTGTGTCGGAGAGGATGACTGCTTCCTATGTGCCAACGTGCGGTCATGACGAACGCCCTGGGCCGAGTCGTAGAGGCGAGTGCCGGCCTGCCGTACAGGGTGGTGTTCCCGGACGTTGAGCACGAGCCTGCCTCGCTCTTCTTGCGGGACCTGGCGGCATCGGACTGCCAGCCCAGCACACTACGAAGCTACGCCTACGACCTTCTCAGATGGCTGAGGTTCCTGCACGACCGCCACACCGACTGGCGACGGGCGGAGAGGGTCGACGTGCGTGCCCTTGTCGAGCACATGCGAGCTCAGCCGACCGCCAACGCGCTGCGGCGCAAGCTGGCGCCGCAGGCCATCAACGGGGTCAGCTACAAGAGCGGTCCTGGGGTGACGTTCGCGCCGCGCACCATCAACCACCAGCTGAGCGTCTTGTCGGCGTTCTACGAGTTCGCCATCGAGGCGGACATGGGCCCGTTGATGAACCCGGTGCCGGCGACCCACAGAGGCCGCCGCGAGCGCGCTGACGCGCACCACAACCCGATGTACGACTTCTCGCCCCGCCGCCGAGCGGTGTACCGCCAGAAGGAGCCCAAGCCGGTGTGGCGGGCCATCCCTGACGAGAAGGTGGACAAGATCTTCGATGACCTCCGGTCGAACCGCGACCGGGCGCTCCTGGCGTTCTGGCTGTCGAGCGGTGCCCGGGCAACCGAACTGCTGGAGATGGTCCACGGCCGCGACTACGACTTCGGGCTCAGCACCATCACCGTGACTAGCAAGGGGACCCGGGAGCGGCAGGCCATTCCCGCGAGTGCTGACGCGTTCGTGTGGCTCGCGCTGTACATGCGCGAGTCACAGCCCAGCGACCCAGGCGACAGGGTGTGGTGGACGCTTCAGGGATCGCCCCGCAAGCCGCTGAACTACCACGCCGCCCGGGCGATGTTCGCTCGCGCACAGCGCGCGTTGGGCTCGAACTGGACTCTGCACGACCTTCGACACACGGCTGCGGAGAGGTTCCTCGCCGACCCGAGCTTCACCTTGGTCGACGTCCAGACGATCCTGCGGCACGCGAACATCAACACCACCACGATCTACACCCAGCCGAGGATGGAGGACGTCGTGGCCAAGGTCATCGAGCACTACGCGCGGCCGAAGGCGCCCGCGCCGACGATCGAGCCGGACTACGACGAGGACGCGGTGCGCGAGCTGCTGGGGTTGGGCTGATGTCTGAGGTGGAGGCCCGGCGGTCCCGGAGGAGTCCGTCCCGCGACGCGGCGATGCAGACGGGCGGGCGGCGGCGCGGCTGGAGCGGTCGCCGGTACCGCCGGACCCGAGCACGAAGAGCAACGGGCATGTCTGGCCGCGCCCGGCCCACGACAGCGGGACGACGCCGCCTGACCTTCCGGACGGGTCGCTGGCTGCCCGGCTTCAGCGCATGGATGTCGACGCGACCCACCAGGCTGTGTGCGAGCTGCTGGAGGAACCGGGCGTCGCCCTGACCAAGCATGGGCGGGCGCGCCGCCGAGGCGTCCGCGCGCTGCTCGCGTGGCTGTGGGACTTCCCCGGTGAGACCTGGGAGGACCGTTGGTTGCTCAGTGGTCTGGATGCTGCGCCCCGGACGTGGCTGGAGCCCGTGCGCCAAGAGGTCAAGCTTCCGGTCGGAACGCTGTCGTCTGCGCTGAGCTGGCTGTTGCTGGCCCGGGTGCTTCGGCCGTCCTACGCATGGCTGCTCGCGGCGCCGCAGCACAGCCGCAACCCTGCGGTGTTCCTCGACGTCAACGAGCCGGAAGCGGCCCAGCGGCTACGTGCCCTTCCGGCGTACCAGGCGGCGTCAGAGCTGGCCCGCAGGAACGCTGAGATGTGCCTGACTCGGCTGCTCATCCGTACGGGTAAGAGCATCGAGCAGCTGCGAGGCGACGACCTCATGGAGTACGCCGACGTGATCCGCACGTCGACCATGAAGCACAAGGAGCACCTGGCGTGGGAGCTCCTGATCGCGTTGGGTCCGTTGGCGGGAGAGCCGCCGACGTTGCGGGCTGCTTGGGCGGCGTCGACCCGCACGAGGCAGCACAGCGTCGAGACGCTGGTCGACCGGTACGGGATCCCGCCGTCACCGGTGCGTGACCTGCTCGTCGAGTACCTCAACGAAGTGAAGGACGGCATGGACTACGGCTCCCTGGCGGGGTTGGCCTACCGGTTGGTGCGGCTGTTCTGGGCGGGCGTGCTGGAGATCAACCCGGACCAGAAGGACCTGCACCTGACCAAGGAAGTCGCGATTGAGTGGCGTGAGCGGCTGGCTGTGACCCTCGATGGCGGGGCGCGGCGCGAGATGCACTCGACGATCTTCGGCGTGCGGGCGTTCTACCGAGACCTCTCGGAGTGGTCCTACGTCGAGCCCGAGCGATGGGCCGTGTGGGTGGCTCCTTGCCCGATCCCGAAGAGCGTATCGAAGTCGTTCGCGAAGGCGAAGCGTCACCGGCGTGCCCGCATGCACGACCGCACCAGGATGTTGACGCCCAACCTGCCCAAGTTCCGGTCCGCAGCGGCTGCGGCGAAGGACCAAGGGGCCCGTCTGCTGGAGGCCACGCTGGCGGCGTCCCACGGTGAGCAGTACCAGGTCGACGGGGTGACCTACGAACGCCATGACCCGCCGATCTACAGCACCATGCCGGCCAGGGCCGCCGTGTGGTGCAACGTCGTCGACGTCGCGCCCGGGGCGGCCTCACCGCCGCTGGAACGGGGTCGCGTCAACACCACCCGCATCGAAGCCGACGCCTTCTGGGCATGGGCTGTGATCGAGACCCTGAGCGAGACGGGCGTGCGCATCGAGGAGCTCTTGGAGGTGACACAGCTGTCGTTGCGTCACTACGTCGCCCCCACGACGAACACCATCATCCCGTTGCTACACATCGTGCCGTCCAAGACCGATGCCGAGCGACTCATCCCGATGAGCCCGGACCTGATCAAGGTGCTCGTCGAGGTGCAACGACGCGCCCGCGGCTCGTCATCGGCCATCCCCTTGTCGGTCAGGTACGACCCGACCGAGAAGGTCTTCAGCGACCCCATGCCGCACCTGTTCGCACGGCTCGTCGGAGCCCGTCAGGAGGTGCTGTCGATGGGGTACATCCGTACCATCCTCCAGAAGGTCGCGGACCGCGCCGGCATCATGGACGCCGGCCAGCCGGTGCGCTTCACGCCCCACGACTTCCGCCGCTTGCTCAGCACTGACCTGGTCGGAAGTGGCCTGCCGCTGCACATCGTCGCCACGCTGCTTGGACACCTGAACTTGGAGACTACTCGCGGCTACACGGCGGTGTTCCCGGAGGAGGTCGTACAGGCGCATCAGGCGTTCACCGAGCGCCGGAGGGCCACTCGTCCCGAAGGTGAGTTCCGCCCCGCGACCGACCAGGAGTGGTCGGAGTTCGAGCAGCACTTCTTGTTGCGGAAGGTGGCGCTGGGCGATTGCCACCGGCCCTACGCCACACCGTGCGTGCACGAGAGTGCGTGTGCACGGTGTCGATTCCTCGACGTCGACCCAGACCAGACGCAGCGCATCGAGGACATGACCAAGAACGCCGAGAGCCGCTTGGAGGAGGCGCACGCGAACGTGTGGCTGGGTGAAGTCGCCGCGCTTGAAGAGAGCCTGGTGCACCTGCGGCGACGGCTGGGCGAGGCGGAGGCGAAGAGGCAGGCGCGAGCGGCGCGCATCCAGATGTGACCCGGTGTCGGAGGCGACACAGCGCACCGGATCGAGCAAGGATGGGCGCATGGACCTGCCCGTGATGCCGCCCGTGAAGCCGATGCTTGCCAAGGCGGTCCCCGAGGTTCCCGACCTGGGGCACACGGAGCCCAAGTGGGACGGCTTCAGGACCATCGTGTTCCGCGACGGTGACGAGGTGGTGCTGGGAAGCCGCAACGAGAAGCCCATGACCCGGTACTTCCCCGAACTGGTCGAGCACCTGAAGGCGAACACGCCAGAGCGTTGCGTGCTGGACGGCGAGATCATCGTGGTCGCCGGTGAGCGGCTCGACTTCGAGGCGTTGCAGCAACGCGTCCATCCCGCAGCGAGTCGGGTGAAGTTGCTGGCCGAGCAGACGCCGGCAGCGTTCGTCGGCTTCGACATCCTCGCCGCAGGAACCGATGACCTGATGGGCGAACCGTTCAGCGAACGCCGCAAGCACCTGGAGGACGCGCTCGCCCACGCCAGCGGGTCGGTGTTCCTCACTCCCGCCACAGCAGACCTGGACACCGCGCGCCAGTGGTTCACTGCCTTCGAGGGAGCCGGCCTAGACGGCGTCGTCGCCAAGCCGCTCGGCGGCACCTACCAACCCGACAAGCGCACAATGTTCAAGATCAAGCACGAGCGGACGGCTGACTGCGTCGTGGCTGGCTACCGCCTGCACAAGACGTCGACTCCCGACAAGCCGCTGCTGGGATCGCTGCTGCTGGGGCTGTACGACGGCGGTCAGCTGCAACACGTGGGCGTGGCAGCCTCGTTCACCGCTGCGCGGCGCGCCCAGCTCATCGACGAGCTGAAGCCGCTGGAGTCCGGGACCGAGGACCACCCGTGGAGGGCGTGGGAGGAGTGGGCTGTCGCGAACCCAGATCGCGTGCCTGGAACCCAGAGCCGGTGGAGCCAAGGCAAGGACCTGTCGTTCGTGCCGCTTCGACCTGAACTCGTAGTGGAGGTTGCGTACGACCACATGCAAGGCAGCCGTTTCCGGCACACGGCGCGCTTCAGGCGCTGGCGCGCCGACCGTGACCCGACTTCGTGCACCTACGGGCAGCTCGAAACCCCCGTTGACTTCAAGGTCGCCGACATCCTGAGCCACAAGTCGCGGGAGGGCGTCCGCGGGTTGCGGGCGCCGCGCCCGATCGACCCCCTTTGTGGCATTGGTCAGCCGACGCTGTACTGTTCAGCGCATGCTGACCATTGCTTCGCGTCTTGACGTCATGAACAGGTTGGGTCGGGCCATGGCCGACCCAACCCGCTCGCGTCTGCTCATGGCTCTCTTGGAGGGTCCGGCCTATCCCGGCGACCTCGCCCGCGATCTGGACCTCACGCGGTCGAACGTGTCGAACCACCTGGCATGCCTGCGCGATTGCGGCATCGTGGTGGCAGAGCCAGAAGGGCGCCACACCCGCTACGCCGTCGCGGACCCCCACTTGGCTCGAGCCCTTGAAGCGCTCATCGACGTCACCCTCGCGGTCGACGAGAGCGCGCCCTGCATCGACCAAGGGTGCGCACTTCCCGAGTGTGCGACGAAAGGGGAGGCGCAATGCTGACCGCAGCTGCGCAGGCGGTCGGCTTGTTCATCGCCACCAACATCGACGACATCATCGTGTTGTCGCTGTTCTTCGCCCGAGGCGCGGGACGCTCCGGGACAACCGCCCGGATCCTCGCCGGCCAGTACCTCGGGTTTGCTGGCATCCTCGCCGCAGCCGTGCTTGTGTCACTGGGCGCCGGCGCCTTCCTGCCCGAGACCGCGATCCCGTACTTCGGCCTCATCCCGCTCGCCCTTGGTCTGTGGGCGGCTTGGCAGGCATGGCGCGATGACGATGTTGACGACGAGGCCAAGGTCGCGGGCAAGAGCGTCGCGGTGTGGACCGTAGCCGCGGTCACCTTCGCTAACGGAGGGGACAACATCGGCGTCTACGTGCCCGTGTTCCTGAACGTCGGCGCTGCTGCAACCGCGGCCTACTGCGTCGTCTTCCTCGTCCTGGTTGGCGCGCTCGTCGCGGCCGCGAAGTTCGTTGCTACCCGCCCCGGCATCGACGAGGTCCTCGAGCGATGGGAGCACATCCTGTTCCCGATCGTTCTCATCGGCCTTGGCTTGGTGATCCTCTACAGCGGCGGAGCCTTCGGACTCTGACCGGGGATTCAGCGCCGCTCAGAGCTCAACTCAGGTGCCAACACTCTGTCGTCGCCCTAGGCCCGGTGTTCAGTGAAGGAAGCCGTCCCACTTCGGCTCGAAGATCAGGCCGCCATCGTGGTCGGCCGGGTCGGGGATCCGCGGCACCGACTTGGCGAGCATCGGTTGCACCGGAGGCATCACAGGCAGACGCATGTCAGGCAGCGTAGCGGCGGCCTCGTAGGCTGGGGCGGTGCCGATCCGCCTGAGCTCCCGCAACCCCCACGTGTCGAAGGACCGGCTGCTCGGTGAGCTGGTGCCGCCGCCGCGCTTCGCCGAGGTCAGCTTCGACTCCTACCGGCCCGATCCCGCCCAGCCCAGCCAGCAGCAGGCAGTCGACGTGCTTCGCCGGTTCGCCGAGCAGCTGCACCGACCCGCTCGCTCGCGGGGCTCGTGGTGGTCGGGTCTGACACGGGGCAAGGCGGCCGAGGAGGCCGGTCCGGGCGGGGTCTACCTCGACGGAGGCTACGGCGTGGGCAAGACGCACCTGCTCGCCTCGCTGTGGCACGCGGCACCGGGGCCGAAGCTGTTCGCGACGTTCGTCGAGCTCACCCACCTCGTCGGCGCGCTCGGCTTCCACGAGGCGGTGGCCGCCCTGTCGTCGTACCGGCTGGTCTGCGTCGACGAGTTCGAGCTCGACGATCCCGGCGACACCGTGCTGGTCTCGACGCTGCTGCGCAACCTGCGCGAGGAGGGTGTGCGGCTGGCCGCGACCTCCAACACCCTGCCCGGGAAGCTCGGCGAGGGCCGGTTCGCGACCGCGGACTTCATGCGGGAGATCCAGGGCCTGGCCGACTCCTTCGAGTCGGTGCGCATCGACGGTGAGGACTACCGGCACCGCGGGCTGCCCAAGGCACCCGACGCGTGGCCCTCGGAGGAGGTACGACGGCGGGCCGACGTCGAGGGAGCGAGCCTGGACGACTTCGGCCACCTGGCCATGCACCTCGCCGACGTGCACCCCTCGAAGTACGGTGCGCTCCTCGACGGCGTGAAGCTGGTCTGCCTCGAGGACGTGCAGACCGTCAGCGACCAGGCGGTCGCGCTGCGTCTCGTGGTCCTCGCCGACCGGCTCTACGACCGGGATCTGCCGGTGGTCGCCAGCGGCGTGAGCATGGACGAGCTGTTCGCCCCCGAGCTGCTCGAAGGTGGCTACAAGAAGAAGTACTACCGCGCGATCAGCCGCCTCGACGCCCTGGCCCGCGAGGGCGCCGGGCTCGAGGAGTGATCCGGCGCTCGACCGGTCGCGGGCCGCTCAGCCGGTCGCCGCACGGAACGTCGTGAACGCCGTCCGTCGGGGCAGCGGGTAGACCTCGCGGCCGGCGACCCGGTTCACGATCCCGGCGTTGCGGACCGCCCCGAGACCCAGGTCGGGCGCCGCCGGCCCATGGCTGTGCAGGTCGGCGTTGGCGACGAAGAGCCGGCCGTCGAGCGCCCCGTCGGCGGACACCGAGTGGTCGCGGTGCACCACCAGCCGGCCTGACCGGTCGGTGTGCAGCCGTTGCCTCAGCCCGGCGGAGAGCGGCATCGGCCGTTCGGCGTAGCCGGTCGCCGCGATCACGAGGTCGGTGCGGTGGGTGGTCACCTCGCCGGTGTCGGCATGGGCGAGGGTCAGCGTCACGTCCTCGCCGGCGGTCGCCGCGGCCACCTCCACGGCGGTGCGGAGCTCGACCGGAGCTGCCTTCTCGTCGAGGCAGCGGGTGTAGAGCGCGTCGTGGATCTCGTCCAGGGTCGCGGTGGAGATGCCCTTGTAGTGGCGCCACTGTGCCCGCACCAGCGCGTCCCGCCGGTCCTCGGCCAGCGCGTGGAAGTGGTCGACGTACTCGGGTGTGGTCATCTCCAGCACGAGCTTGCTGTAGTCCAGCGGCGCGAACGACTCGGTCCTGGTCAGCCAGGCCAGCTGCTGACCGGCAGTCCGGCGGCGCAGCAGGTCCAGCACGACCTCGGCGCCGGACTGGCCGGAGCCGACCACCGTGACCCGTCCGGCGTGGGTGATGTCGTCGAGACGGTGCAGGAAGTCGGCGGTGTGGACGACCCGCTCGCGCGGCAGCGCGCGAAGAGCATCGGGGAGCCGGGGCTCGGTGCCCACGCCGAGGAGGACGTGGCGGGCATGCTCGACCCGGGACGTGATGCCGGTGCGGAGGTGTACGTCGAACAGGTCGCTGCGCTCGTCGTACCCGACCTCGAGCACGTCGTGGCCGAACCGCAGGCCCGGCACCCGGCGTGCCACCCAGCGCAGGTAGTCCTCGTACTCCTGCCGGGTGGGGTGGAACGACTCGCGGACGTAGAACAGGTACATCCGGTCCTGGTCGCGCAGGTAGGACAGGAACGAGTAGGGGCTCGTGGGGTCGACCAGCGTCACCAGGTCGGCCAGGAAGCTGACCTGGAGCAGCGAGCCGTCGAGCATCAGCCCGCGGTGCCAGGTGAGCTCGGGGGACCGGTCGAAGCAGACCACGTCGACGTCGTCGACCGGGGCGGCGAGCGCGGCGAGCCCGAGGTTGAACGGCCCGGCGCCGATGGCGGCCACGTCGTGGGTCCTCACGCCGTCGCCTCCTGGCACACTCGTCCGGTCATGTCGGCGCCGTCGGCGAGGCGGCGTCCGGTCTCCGCGACCAGGTCGAGCAGGGCCGCGATGTCGGAGGCGTCGGCGCCGGGGTTCATCAAGGTGAGCTTGAGGACGGTCGCCGGCGCGCCCCCGACGGCCGTCCGGGTGCGGCCGACCAGCGCCCGTCCCGAGGTGATCAGCGCGCGGCGGACGCGCGCCTGGTGGGCATCGGCGTCCACGCCGTCGGGCGGCACGCAGCGGAACAGCACCGTGGTCAGTCGCGCTCCGGCGACCAGCTCGAGGCGCGGGTCGGCGGCGATCGCGCGCTCCGCGGCCAGAGCCAGGTCGTGGCAGCGGTCCACCATCTCGCCGAGTCCGCTGGTGCCGTAGGCCTGCAGGGCCGCGGCCACCTTGAGGCAGTCCGGCCGGCGGGTGGTCTGCAGGGACCGGCCGAGCAGACCGGCGAGACCGGCGTCGAGATCGTCCTCGGGGATCAGGTAGTCGACCACGCGCTCGGTGCTGCGGAAGGCCGCCGGGTCGCCGACGAGAAGCACGCTCGCCGGCGCCGGCAGCCAGCCGAGCTTGTGGAGGTCCAGGGTCACCGAGTCCGCCCGGTCCACGCCGTCGAGCAGCCCGCGCAGGCGCTCGGAGAACAGCGCGCCGAAGCCGTAGGCGGCGTCGACGTGCAGCCAGACACCCCTCTCGACACTGGCGTCCGCAATGTCGTGCAGCGGGTCGACCGCGCCGTGGTCGGTGGTGCCCGCGGTCGCCACGACCGCGACCGGGGTCCGGTCCGTGCGCGCGAGCTCGGTGCGG
>JBMOMG010000182.1:0-12887 GCA_049323155.1 Actinomycetota bacterium
CCGCGCAGCGCAGCGAGGCAGACGACGTCGTGTCGGGCAGATCCCATGACCGTCAGCGGGCAGGTTTCATGTCCGCCAGCGGGCAGCTTCGTGGCCGTCTCCGGGCAGTTTCTCGTGGCCGCCGACAGATTCGCCCGATCCGGCCGGATTTTCGACCCGCATCGCCTCGGTCCGACGGTGTGACGCACGTCCCTTTCGCCCGTTTTGCCAAACGCCGGCGTGCGCGACGTACCCGTTCCTAGACTTGGTCCTGCGATCGATCACGTGTCACGGCAGACAAGCAACGGACGGCGGACCGACGCCCCGCCCCGTCCACCCTCGTTCGAATGCGTACGCCCGTGTCTGTCGTCGTGCTGGTCGGCTCTGCCGCATCGGTCCTGTCCCTCTACGCCACCGTCCCGCAGGTCCTGCGCGCAGCCCGGACCCGGTCCGCGGTCGGCATCTCCTGGAGCTCGATCCTGCTCAGCCTGGCCACCTTCACGCTGTGGGCGGTCTACGCCTTCGCGGTCGCGGACGCGATCCAGATCGTGAACAACTCGCTGGCCCTGGTGCTGCTCGTCGCGCTCGCCGCGGTGGTCATGCGCGCCGGGGTGCCGCGCCGGGCCTGGGTGCCGGTCGGCGTGGTCTTCGCCAGCGCCCTGGCCTCGATCTGGGTGGTCGACGTGGCGAACTCGTTCACCCTCGCGATGGTCGGTACGGCGGCCAGCTCGATGCGGATGCTCCCACAGGCCCGGCTCGCGCTGAGCCGGGCACCGCTGTGGGGCCTGTGCCCGTGGTCGGTGCTGCTGGCCTGGTGGGGCACCGCCCTGTGGCTGCTCTACGGGACTCTCGCCGGTGACCTCGCCCTCGCCCTCTGCTCGGCGATCCTGCTCGCCATGCAGAGCGTGGTGCTGGTCTTCCGGCTGCCACTGCGACGCACCCTCGCGTCACTGGCCGGTGGCCGCCTGGGCGACCCGGTCGCCCGGGTGGCCACCCCGATCGCGGCGCGGCTGCCCCAGCGGCGTGCCGAGGTCGAGCTCGCCGCCTGACCGGGGGGCGCTCGACGCCGCCCGGGTCCTGCGGCGGCAGCCTGTCGGAGCCCGGGCCTAGGCTCGTCTCATGCTCGACCTGCCGCTCCTGCTCGACGACACCGCGCTGCGGCTGCGGTTCGGTTCGGCAACCCACGACCGGGCAGCCGACTACGTCCGGCGCGGCAAGGTCCTTGCCTGCAGCCACGCGCTCGACAGCGACGGCGACCTCGACATCCGGGGCAGCGTCGAGGGGTCGGCCGGTGAGATCTACAGCTGCGTGGTCAGCGTCGGGCAGTCCGGTTCCGGCGTGTGGACCTACGGCCGGTGCAGCTGTCCGGTCGGTGAGGGCTGCAAGCACTCCGTGGCCCTCCTGCTGGCCGTCCGGGCCGAGCAGGCTGCGGAGCAGGAGGCCGGGGGTGCCGGCGGGCGGCGACGGTGGGAGCGCCAGCTGGCCTCGGTGCTCGACGAGCTCGAGGCCGTCCCGCCCGACACCGCTGCGCTGAGGCCGCTGGCGCTGCAGGTCGAGCTGAGCCGGCGCACGGCCCCGTCCTCGTTCCGCGGCTGGGCGGCGTCGAGCGGGCCGGCCCGCGGGGCGTTGCGGATCCGCCCGCTTCAGCGCGGTGCCCGCGACAACTGGGTCCGGTCCGGGGTCTCCTGGCACGACGTGCAGGCAGCCGGCTCACCCCGGCGCGGGCACCCGCCCGAGCAGGCCGCCGTGCTCGCGGAGATGCTCGCCGCCTACCGGGCCGCCCAGCGCAACCTGTACTTCGGCGGCGGCGACACCCACCTGACGCTCGCGTCGTTCGGGCCGTCGCTGTGGGGCCTGCTCGGCCGGTGTGCCGAGGTGGGCCTGGAGCTGGTGCCCGGGGCCGGGCTGCAGAGCGTCACGGTCCACCCCGCGCCGGTGCGGATCGAGGTCGACGTCAACGCCGCCCCGCGCAGCGACGCCCACCTGCGGCTCGGGGTGCACCTCGACGAGGAGTGGTTCTCCGCCGAGGAGGTGGACGTGCTGGGGGAGAGCGGTCACGGCGTCGCCCTGTGGCGCGAGGCCGACGGCGGCCGCGAGTGGGATCTCGTCCTCGCGCCGCTGTCGCGGCCGGCAGGTCCGGAGGTGCGACGCCTGCTGAGCATGAGCGAGGAGCTCGTGGTCCCCGCCGAGGACCGTGCCGACCTCGTGGCGGAGTACCTCCCGCGGCTGCAGCGTCACGTGCCGGTGGTCTCCAGCGACGGCTCGGTCGCCGTCCCTGAGCCGGTCGAGCCGCGGCTGGTGGCGACCGTGGACTGGAAGGACGTCGGCCAGGTGCACCTGCGGTGGACCTGGCGCTACCGCGTGGGCGAGGACGACCGGGTCTACCGGATCGACGACACCCTGGGCCTGCGCGGGGTCCGGCGGCCGGATCGTGAGGACGAGCTGCTCGCGGCGCTGCTGGGCTCGCTCGACGACGCCCAGGTCTACCGGCTCTGCGGCTCCCAGCGGCGTGACGCCGGGCTGGTGTCCGAGCTGGTCTTCCACGACGTCGCCGCGATCGGCTTCGCCGAGGACGTGCTCCCCGGCCTCGAGCAGCACGACCTCGTCGAGCTCGAGGAGCTCGGCACCCGTCCCGACTACCGCGAGGCCCAGGGCGCGCCGGTGATCCGGTTCGCCGCCGTGGAGGAGAGCGAGGCCGGCGCGGAGCCGCGCACCGACTGGCTCGACCTCGCGGTCGTGATCAGCGTCGACGGCCAGTTCATCGCGCTCGCGAAGCTGCTCGAGGCGCTCACCCGCGGCCTGCCGCGGATCATCATGAAGAACGGCGTCCACATCAGCCTCGACCGGCCGGAGTTCCGGCAGCTCGCCGAGCTGGTCGACGCCGCGGGCCAGCTGCACGAGCAGCCCGACGGCGGCGTGCGGGTCAACCACCACGACCTGGGCCTGTGGGACGAGCTCGCCGAGGTCGGCATCGTCGACGCCCAGGCCGAGCAGTGGGTGCGGGCCGCCCAGGCGCTGCGCGGTCTGGAGTCGCTGCCCGACGTCGAGCCGACCGGGGTGAAGGCCGAGCTGCGGCACTACCAGCGCGACGGGTTCCGCTGGCTGGCGTTCCTCTGGCAGTCGGGTCTCGGCGGGATCCTCGCCGACGACATGGGTCTGGGGAAGACGCTGCAGACCCTCGCCCTGATCGCGCACGCCCGCGAGCAGGGCGCCGGGCCGTTCCTGGTCGTCGCTCCCACCAGCGTGGTCTCGACCTGGGTCCACGAGGCCGCCACGTTCACCCCCGGCCTGGTCGCCCGCGGGGTGACCGAGTCCCACTCCCGGCGCGGCACCTCGATCGCCTCGCTGTTCGAGGACGCCGACATCGTGGTCACCTCCTACACCCTCTACCGGTTGGAGGTGGACTCCTACGCCGCCTTGCCCTGGGGCGGCCTGGTGCTCGACGAGGCGCAGACGGTCAAGAACCACAACGGGAAGACCTACCAGGCGGTGCGGCGGCTCGACGTGCCCTTCCGCCTCGCGCTGACCGGCACCCCGCTGGAGAACCGGCTCATGGAGCTGTGGTCGCTGCTGTCGATCGTGGCGCCCGGCCTCTACCCCTACCCGCAGCGATTCGTCGAGCACGTCGCGAACCCCGTCGAGCGGCTCGGTGACACCGACGTGCTCGCCCGCTTCCGGCGCCGGATCCGGCCCTTCCTGCTCCGGCGCACCAAGGAGCTGGTCGCCTCCGACCTGCCGCCCAAGCAGGAGCAGATCCTCGAGGTGCGGCTCACCCCGCGGCACCGCAAGGTCTACGAGACCCACCTCCAGCGGGAGCGGCAGACCGTGCTCGGCCTGGTCGAGGACTTCGACAAGCACCGGATCGCGATCTTTCGGTCGCTCACCCGGCTGCGTCAGCTCAGTCTCGACGCCGGGCTGGTGGACGAGGCGTACGACGGGATCGGCTCGGCCAAGCTCGACCTGCTCGTCGACCACCTGCTGGAGGTGCTCGCGGAGGGGCATCGGGCGCTGGTGTTCAGCCAGTTCACCTCGTTCCTGCGTCGGGTCCGCACCCGGCTCGACCGGGAGGGCATTGAGTCGACCTACCTCGACGGCGCCACCCGACGCCGCGGCGAGGTGGTCGAGGAGTTCCGGTCCGGCGGCGCAGGGGTGTTCCTGATCAGCCTCAAGGCCGGGGGAGTGGGGCTCACCCTGACCGAGGCCGACTACGTGTTCGTGCTCGACCCGTGGTGGAACCCCGCGGTCGAGGCGCAGGCGGTGGACCGGGCGCACCGGATCGGCCAGCAGCGGCCGGTGATGGTCTACCGGCTCGTGTCCACCGGCACCATCGAGGAGAAGGTGATGGAGCTCAAGGCCCGCAAGGCGGCGCTGTTCGCCCGGGTGCTCGACGGCGACGGTGCGATGGGGACCGCGATCGGGGCCGAGGACGTGCGGGCGCTGTTCGTCGACTGACCACCCGAAAGGACTATTGAAAGGATTCTTTCGAAAGAATACTTTCGACGCATGGTTCCCCGTCGTCAGCTGACCGATCCCGAGACGCTCAAGGCGCTGGCCCATCCGTTGCGGATGGAGCTGGTCGAGTCCCTGCGCGTGCACGGTGCCCAGACCGCCACCGAGCTCGCCGCCCGGCTGGGCAGCTCGCCGTCCAACTGCTCCTGGCACCTGCGCAAGCTCGCCGAGCACGGGTTCGTCACCGAGGCCGAGCAGGGGCCCGGGCGGAGCCGGCCCTGGCAGGCCGCACGCGAGGGGCTGACCTGGGACGAGGCCGACGCCGCCCCGGAGATCCGGACCGCCGGCCAGGCCCTCACCGAGACGCTGCTGGGGCGCGAGCTCCGGTTGCTGTCTGCCGCGCAGCGGAGCCTGCCCGACGAGTCACCGGCCTGGCGGCGCAGCGGCACCGTGGTCCAGTCCGTGGCGTGGCTGACCGCCGACGAGGCCATGCAGCTCTCCGCGGAGCTCGGCGAGCTGATGATGCGCCACGTCGACCGGCTCGACGACCCCGAGAAGCGGCCCGAGGGTGCGCGGCTGGTCTCGCTGGTCGGCTGGCTGGCGCTGCGGCCGGAGGCGGGCAGCACCGAGGGGAGCGACGTGCGATGAGGGCGGCGTTCGCCACCACCGGCTTCAAGCGGCTCTATCTCGGGCTGACCGCGAGCATGTTCGGCGACTCGCTGATGCTGATCGTGCTCAGCATGTGGGTCAAGAAGCTCACCGACTCCAACGGCGCCGCGGGCCTGACCTTCCTCTGGCTGACCATCCCCGCGCTGCTCGCGCCGCTGTTCGGCTACATCGTCGACCGGGTGCCGCGGCGGGCGTTCCTGGTCTGGGTGAACCTCGCCTCGGCACTGGCGATGCTGCCGCTGCTCCTGGTCCGCGACGCCGGCGACGTGTGGATCATCTACGTGGTCGCCTTCCTCTACGGCGTCTCCTTCGTGGTGACGCCGGCGGCGCTCAACGGCCTGCTCAAGGACCTGGTGGCCGAGGACGTGCTGGTCGACGCCAACGCGTCGCTGTCGGTGACCCGCGAGGCGCTGCGGCTGGTCGGGCCGCTCAGCGGGGCGGCGCTGTTCGCGGTCGCCGGCGGCCAGTGGGTCGCGGTGGTGGACGCCGTCACGTTCGTCGTCGCCGCGCTGGCCGTGGTCAGCCTGCGGGTGGTCGAGCACCGTGAGCCGCACGAGCCGATGCACTGGCGGGCCGAGGTCGGTGCGGGCGTGAGCCACGTACGTCGCTCCCCGCTGCTGCTGCACAGCACGCTGAGCCTGGGCATGTGCCTACTGGTGCTCGGGTTCGCCGAGTCGGCGATCTACGCCGTCGTCGACGCCTTCGACCGGCCGGTCGAGTTCGTCGGACCGGTGCTCACCGTCCAGGGCGTGGGCGCGATCGTCAGCGGACTGCTGTCGAGCCGGGTGATCCGCCGGATCGGCGAGCCCCGGTCGATCATCGTCGGGTTGGCGCTGCTGAGCACCGGCGTCGCGGGGGTCGCGGCCGCCGTCGCGGTCTGGCACCTCCTGATCGCGGTCGCCGTGCTGGGCGCGGGCATCCCGCTGATGATCGTCGCCTACAACACCCTCCTGCAGCGGCAGACCCCCGGTCGGCTGATGGGCCGCGTCTCGGCAGCGACCGAGGTGCTGATCACCACGCCGCAGGCGCTGTCGATCGCGGTCGGTGCGCTGCTGGTCAGCATCCTGGACTACCGGCTGATCTTCACGCTGATGAGCGCCGGCACGGCACTGGCCGTCGTCTATCTCGTGGTGGTGCTGCGGGGTCGGCTCGACGTCGCGGCGCCGGTGACGGTGGCCGAGGTGCCCGCCGTACCCGTGGCGCCGGCTCAGCCCGTGGCGCCGGCTCAGCCCGTGGCGCCGGCTCAGCCCGTGGCGCCGGCGGGACCTGTGACCCCCGCCGGGCCTGGGGCATGATGAGGCGATGGGTGTAGAACAGCAGCACGGCGTCGTCTTCCCTCGATCCGCCGACGGTCGGCGAAGCACCGTCGAGACCGGTCGGGCCGTCGTCGCGGATGCGCTGCGCAAGGTCGACCCGCCCGGTGCGATGGAGGCCGAGCGGGAGACGAACTGGCGCTCGGGCTACCTCCTGCACTTCCGTCGCCTGCTGGAGGCCGGACTCTCCTCCCGGCAGGCGGCGCTGACGATCGCCTCGGACGGGCTCGGCTCGCTGCACGAGCGGATGCGCGTGGTCGGGGCGGACGGTAGCGACCTCCCGCTCGCGGAGTGGAGCACCGACGAGTCGGACCGCGAGCTCGGCACCATCGAGGTACGCGGCGAGGGTGAGATCGAGACCGAGCTGTCGCTGCCGTACCACGGCCGGCGACTGCGCGGCGACGACCTGCACGACCGGCTCGACGCCTGGGTGACCGCGGGGGTGATGGAGCCGTCGGCGGCCGAGGCGGTGCGCGAGGTGATGGCCAACCCCGACTGGCTGCGGCTCGAGGGGCGCACCGTCGCCGTGCTGGGGGCCGGAGCGGAGATGGGGCCGCTGCAGGCGCTGTTGCACTGGGGCGCCACGGTGGCTGCGGTGGATCTGCCGCGCCCCGACATCTGGCGGCGCGTGCTGGAGGCCGCCGAGCGTGGCGCCGGGACAGCGTTGCTGCCGGTCGACCCGGGGATGGCCGCCGGCGGCGTGGCCGGCCGCGGCGGTGACGTTCACGAGCACACCGGCGCCGACCTGCTCGCCGAGGTGCCTGCGGTCGCGGAGTGGCTCGAGAGCCTGCCCGGTGAGCTGGTCCTCGGCAACTACGTCTACGCCGACGGGGCGACCAACGTCCGGGTGTCGATGGCAGTCGACGCGCTGAGCACGCGCCTGCTCGCCGCCCGAAACGACGTCGCGCTGGCCTTCCTGGCCACGCCCACCGACGTGTTCGCCGTACCGGGCGACGCCGTGGACCAGGCCACCGGCAGCTACGAGGGCCGGTCCACCGTCGCCAAGCTGGTCGGCCGGCCGCTGCGCACGCTCAGCGCCGGCAGGTTGCTGCACCGTTCCTACGTGCCCGGGTCGGATCCGGGCATCAACGACAGCCTGGTCGCCCAGCAGGGACCGAACTACGCGCTGGCCAAGCGGCTCCAGCGGTGGCGGGCAGCGGTGGCCCGCGAGGCCGGAACGACGGTCTCGCTCAACGTCGCGCCTCCTACGCGCACCCGGTCGGTGGTGAAGAACCGCGCCCTCGCGGCCGCCTACGCGGGTGCTCACCGGTTCGGGGTCGAGGTGTTCGAGCCGGCGACCTCGAACGTGCTGATGGCGGCGCTGCTGGTGCACGACCTGCACACCGGCGGAGGTCCGGTGCACGAGCACCCCTGGCAGGACGAGGCCGAGAAGGCCGTGCACGGCGGGCTGTGGCGCACCGGCTACGCCCCGCGCAGCGCGCTCGGGCTCGCGGCCCTGCTCGGCTATGGAGCCGCGCGCGCTTAGACGAGGACGTACGGCCCTACTCGGTGCACCGGGAGCGCGAGAGGCTGATGGTGCGGGGGCGCCGAGCGGAGGGGGGTCACGATGAGTCACGCTCGAGTGCTCGTCGCGCTGACCGGGGTAGCTGTCCTGCTTCTGGGTTCCTGCGGGGGAGATGGCACCGAGACAGCGTCGCCCTCGTCGAGTGGCGAGCCTGCCTGGTCGCAGGGTGACGTGCCGGGCGCCGGGCAGCTGGCCTCCGTCCTGGTGACGGTGGACGACTACGCCGGTGAGTGGACCGTGAACGTGCCCCCGGACTCCCAGATGGAGACCCCTGGCGTGGTGCCCGAGAACCAGCAGGAGCTGCTGCCGAGGATCGAGTTCTGCGAAAGGGCCAGCCAGGAGTCCCGCTCAGCCGCGGAGTCGCTGCGGTGGCAGGCATTCAGGCAGCTCGACCAGTCCGAGACGGACAGCATCGACATGGCCGCCGGCGACCGGGTGGGGCACATGATCTTCGTCCAGGAGTACCTCAAGTCCGCAGAACCGGGCGAGGTCGAGTCGACCTTCGACGCGCTTCGTGAGGGCATGCGGGCCTGCCACGGGATGATTCCTGCCGGTGAGGAAGGTCCTGGCAGGTCCGAGCCGATGACCATCCCCGAGGTGGGCGATGACCGCTACGGCGACTTCACCACCCTGGAGGAGGCCGGTGGCCGGGGCTACTGGCTGCTCCACAACTCCTTGGTGCGCAAGGGTCCGGTCCTGATGGACCTGCAGGTGGTCGACATCGTGATGGGCGAGGGCGTCGAGCCAGCGTTCACGACCGAGGACATCGGCACGTTCCTCACCACGGCTGTCGAGCACCTGCCGTAACCGTGCCAGCGATCCACCAGGTCAGACGCCGGCGGCCTTCTCCAGGGCGGCGAGCTCGTCGTCGAGGTGGAACAGCAGGCGCTGCAGGTGCGGCACGGTGCGTCGGCAACCGGTGAGCCCGAAGCCCATCTCGCCGTTGTAGCTGGTGCAGGTGATGTTCAGTGCCATTCCGTGGATCGGGATCGACAGCGGCCACATCCCTTCGAGCAGGGCGCCGTTGAAGTAGTGCGGCCGCTGCGGGCCGGGCACGTTGGAGATGATCAGGTTGAACGGCGGCCGGCTGATGCCGTGGAGGCGCAGCATCGCCGGCAGCACGGCGGGCGCCATTCCCAGGGCACTCATCGCGGTGATCTGCGCCGTGGTCATCGAGGACAGCGCCTCCTTGCCCGACGCCATGGACCGGTGGATGCTCCAGAGTCGCTCCGCCGGGTCCTCGATGTCGGTGCCGAGCTTCACCATCACGCAGCCCACCGCGTTGCCTCCGGTGGCCGAGGCGATCGCCGCCTCGCGGGCCTTGAGGCCGACCGGGACCATCGCCACCAGGGTCGAGTCGGGAAGCGCGTCGAGCTCGAGGAGGTACCTGCGCATGGCGCCGCTGCACATCGCGAGCACGACGTCGTTGATCGTCGTACCCGTCGCAGCACCCACAGACTTGAGCCGCTCCATGTCCCAGCTCTGCGCGGCGAACCGGCGCGACCCGGTGATCGGCTTGTTGATGACCGTGCGCGGTGCGTACAGAGAGAGCGCAGAGGTGTCGTTGCGGATGCCGCGGGTGAGGGTGCGCAGCAGTGCGGCCGGCATCCCCGCCGCCTCCGCGGTGAGGGCGAGCGCCGAGCGAAGAGCGCTCACCGGTGTGTCGGCCAGCGCCAGGTGGTGCCTGGCCTCCGCGTCGGCGCCCTCGACCGGCTGTCTGCCCCACGGTGGCGGCATGTCCCGACGGTCCGGGTCGGTGGTGAGCACGCTCTGGAGCAGCCGCATCGCGGCGACGCCGTCGACCAGGGCGTGGTGGATCTTGGTGTAGGTCGCGATCCGGCCGTCGGCGAGACCTTCGATCACGTGGGTCTCCCACAACGGCCGCTCGAGCGCGAGCCGCGTGCCGTGCAGCCGACCGGAGAGGTCGAGCAGCTCCCGAATCCGGCCCGGCGCGGCCAGCGCGCTGTGGCGCACGTGGTAGTCACAGTCGAACTGGTCGTCCTCGACCCACACCCACTGCCCGCCGGTGGCCAGCGAGCGGCGCGGACGCTTCAAGAACAACGGCGCGACCTCGTCGGCGGCGAGCGAGGTGGCGAACATGTCGCGGACGTACTCCGGGCCCGCGTCCTGCGGTGGTCGGAACAGCTGCAGACCACCCACGTGCATGGGCTGCTGCCGGTTCTCGGCGAGCAGGAACGCCGCAGCCGTCGGGTCCAGCGGTGTCAACATGATCCCCCCAGGTGAGTGCGTGCAGCCATCGACCTGTCGCAGACCGTGCCCAGATCGGCCCGGATCAGTCCTCGACGACAGGCAGGTCGACGACGGCGTCCTCGATCACGACCGCCCCGGGCGTGCGGCTGCCCATGCCGACGAAGGTGTCGCTGACCGGCGTGGCCAGCACGAACAGGGACTCGCCCTCGGCGACGTCGACTGCGACCGACGGCAGCTCGATCCGCCGCTGTTCCCCGAGGACCGGCTCGAGCTCGAAGAACGGCAGCAGGTTGTTCTGCACGACCTTGGCGTCGAGCGGGCTGGTCCCCACGGCGAGCCCGTAGAAGGCCCGGTTGTTGACGCCGAGCGCGGTGAGCCTGCCGGAGAGGTACGGCGTGCCGGCGACGCGGAGCGGCCCGTCGGCGATCTTCACGGCGATCGGCGCGCCGGCGGCCTCGGTCGTCGCGACGGTGCCGACCTCGATCGCCGTGTCGGGCCTGGTGGAGGCGACCGTCGTGCACGCCGCGCCGGCGGTGGCGAGGTGGTAGCGGTTGTAGCCGCGCAGCCCGGTCTTCCTCCACTTGAGCTTCTCGGTGAAGAAACGCAGCGCCAGGTCGCTGAACGAGCCTCCGGCGAGCTTCTTGCTGCACGGGTCGCTGGCCACGCCGACACCTTGGGGGAGTACGGCGGGCAGCACGTGTCCGCCGTTGTAGCCGACGAAGATGCTCTGCCGCCGAGCCCGCGGGGTGAGAGCGCGCTGGAAGTTCTTCAGGCCCTGGTCGAGCGGGAACAGGGAGTCGGTGGCGCCCTGGCCCATGAGCACGGGAATGTCGAGGCGTCGGCCGTGGCGTACGTGCCAGGCGGGGCCGTTCTTCTCGAAGAACGCGCCCATGTCGGCGCTTCCGGGCACCTCGCCGCGAGGCCAGAAGCCGGTGGCCGCCCCCTGGCCGAGTGCGACGAGCACCTCGGGCGGGAGCGCCTCGGAGCCAGCGGCTGAGAGGCTGAGTGCCCACAAGGTGCGGACCACGTCCTGCGGCGCGAGGCTCTCGTTGAGGTCGTGCCAGGTGATCTCGGGAGCGAGTGCGTCGAAGACCGGCTTGCCCCGCTTCTCGAGCAACGTGAACGCGCCGACGTACTGGTAGCCACCGCCGTAGCTGCCACCGATCGCGCCCAGGCGGGGGTCGCCCTTGCCGTCCTTCTTCACCCACGGCAGACGGGCGACGAAACCGACCAGCCGCTGGACGTCGCGACCCTCGAGGTCAGGATGCTCGACGTGGGCCTTGCCGCCGCTCTCGCCGAAGCCCCGCTGGTCGAAGGAGAGCACCCCGAAGCCGGCGTCGAGCCACTTGGCGAACGCCGCCGGGTCCTGGGTCCGCGAGCCGGCCCAGCCGTGGCTGTGCATCACCATCGGCACCTTGTTCTTGCGGCTGGCAATCTTCGGACGGAAGAGGGAGTAGCAGATGTCCACCGCGTCCGTGGCGCCCGGCTCGGGGGCGCTCGTCACGCAGCCGTGGGTCACCGTGTGGCCGATCCCCGCCGAGGCGGGCGCCGTGAGCGCCGGGACCATCGCAGCGAGAAGGCTTGCCAGCATGGTGACGACGGCGAGACGACGAACGGACATGGGTACACCTCTATGCGCGGCGCGGTCGGGACACCCACACAACGAGCCGCGGTGAGGTCGGTTACGTCGTAGCGGTGGCACCGCCGGCGCTCAGGTGCACAGACGCGACGAGGGGCTCGCCCGTGTGGACGAGCCCCTCGGGGGTCCGGTTGTCCGGTGGGTCCGACGCGACGCTCAGGCCTGGGTGGTGCTTGCGTAGCGAAGGTACGGCTTGACGACCTCCAGGTCGGGGAAGCGCTTCTGGGCCTCCTCGGTGGGGATGTCGTTGCTGACGATGGCGCGGTCGCCCGGCTTCCAGTCGGCCGGCGTGGCGAACGGCTGCTTCTCGCTGAGCTGGAGCGCGTCCAGCACACGGAGGATCTCGTCGAAGTTGCGGCCCGCGATCTTCGGGTAGGTCAGCATCAGCTTGATCTTGTTGTCGGGGCTGATGATGAACACCGACCGCACGGAGCTGGAGTCGCCCTCACCGGGGTGGATCATGTCGTAGAGCTCGGCGACCTTCTTGTCCGGGTCGGCGATGATCGGGTAGCCGATCGTGGTGTTGGAGACCTCCTCCACGTCGGGCTTCCAGCGCGCGTGGTCCTCGACGGAGTCGACCGACAGGGCGATCACCTTCGTGTTCCGCTTCGCCCACTCATCGCTCATCTGGCCCACGCGACCGAGCTCGGTCGTGCAGACGGGGGTGAAGTCGGCCGGGTGGCTGAAGAGGATCGCCCAGCTGTCTCCCTTCCACTCGTGGAAGGAGATCTCACCCTCGCTCGTCGGGGCGGTGAAGTCGGGGGCGGTGTCGCCCAGGTGCAGTGAAGCCATGGAGCTCGCTCATCCTCTCGTGCTGCTAGGCATGTCGATACGGTCACCATACCCTGGGGGGTATGGCCGTCCCGTACGTCGTACGCCTCCATCCTGTGCGGAGCGGCGAAGGTGGCGAAAGGGCCTGATGGCCCTCAACCCCAGACCGGGTGATCATTCGCCTCGTGCTCGCGGGCAGCGGCAGAGGGCGTCCGACCGGGCGGGTCTGCCGAACCGTTGGCTGATCGGGTTGAGCACCCCCTGGCCCCGCGGGAGGCGATCGCCTCAGTGTGCGCTGAAGCCCGGGCGCATCGTTGCGCCGGCCTCAGAC
>JBMOMG010000183.1:0-12598 GCA_049323155.1 Actinomycetota bacterium
AGCGGTTGCACGCGCTGGGCCGACGTCGAGCTCAGTACCGCGGGTTGGCGTAGTAGATGACGTTGCCCGTGCCGCGCACCCGGCGGAACACGCCCCGCGGATGACCGGTGTAGCTGTGCGGACCCACGTTGCCCTCGAGCGTGACGATCCGGCCGTCCTTGCGGACGCTGAGCACGAGTGCGGCGTGGGTAGGAGTGCTGCCGCTGCCGATGAAGGCGACCGCGCCACGACGCGGCTGGTAGAAGAGGTTGCCGCGCCGCTCCACCTCGGCCCGCTGCGCGCTGAAGTCGTCACCGCGCGGGAAGGCGTTGCCGTTGCCGGAGGCGTGGCTGGCCCACGCGAGGTAGAAGCCGCACCACGCCCGCTTGGCACCCTGCCAGACGTTGTACTTGCTGCCCCGGAAGCTCGGCTCGCGATAGCCCTCCTGCGACGCCGCCACGGCCATGAACGCGGTGCGCTCGCCACGGCCGAAGATCACCGAGACCGGCTTGCGGGCCGAGGGGTTGAGATAGATGGTGCCGTTCTGGAAGCGCTGGAGGCAGGCCCCCTCGAGCAGCTGGCAGGTGACGTCGGACACCGGAGCACCGAGTCGGCCGCGGACGCCATCGAGCTGCTGGTACCGCTCCAGCAACCGGCCGTAGACCAGCGACGTGGACTTGCCGACCTTGGCCAGGATCGCCTTGCCGTAGGACCCGTGGATGACTCGCCGCCCGAACCGCTGGTCGGCCTGCGGCCCGCCGTTGCGCTGCCCCAGCACGCCCCGGAGGCTGCGCTCGCGGTCGTCGTAGGAACGCTCGGCCTTGGTCCGCCGGACCCGGACCGGCGAGGAGTCTGCCGCGCGGTACCGGTCGGTGCGGACCACGACGGTCCGGTAGACCCGCGTGCCCGGCGCCCGGTAGGGCACCAGGTAGCCGCCCCTCCTGCCCGTGACCCGACGGGCGATGGTGTGGAACTTCCCGCCCGGGGCCTTGGCCTGGATCCTCACCTTCGCCCGCGCGGCCGGACCGGAGCCGGTGAGCACCCTGCCCCGGATGAACACCAGCTCGGTGGCCCGGGCATTCGGCGCGTTCACGTTGACCGTCACCCGGGTGGCCTGCGCCGCGGCGGCCGGGGCACCGCCGAACACCACGACCGACGCGACCGTGACCGCCAACGAGCTGAGGACGGCGACGAGGCCGCTGAGAGGTTGCTTCACACCCATGTCCATTCCCGAGTCGGTGAGGGGAGCAAACCGATCCTAAGGTAAAGAAACGGCCTCAGAACATGATCGTCGAGAATGTCGCGGTCTGTTCGAAACCGACGGCGGCGTAGGCGCCCCGGGCGGGCAGGTTGTGGTCGTTGACGTAGAGCGAGACGACCGGGGCGATCTCCCTCAGCGCGATCTCGACCACCGCCGCCATGCCGGCAGTCGCCAGCCCCTCCCCACGGCGGTCGGGCGCGACGTACACACCCTGGACCTGGCAGGCGTACGGCGAGACCGCCGCGACCTCGGCCTTGAACACGACCCGGCCGTCGTCGTCGAACCGGGCGAAGGACCAGCCCTTGCCGATCAGCTGGGCGATCCGCGCCCGGTACATGTCCGCTCCGCCGCCGATCTCGGGTGAGACACCGACCTCCTCGGTGTACATCGCCACGCAGGCCGGGTACAACGTGGGCAGGTCGGCGTCGGTGGTGCGCCGGACAGCCGGGTCCGGGGCGACCCTCGGCGGCCCGCTGATCTCCAGGTGCGGCTGGTCCCAGCGGACCTCGCGCGGCTCGGGCCAGTGCGGGGCGAGCTGCTGCCACAGCGCGGCCACCGCCGCCGCGGGGCCCACGATCGTCGAGCACCGGCGGCCCTGCCTGATCGCCCGCGCAGCGAACGCCTCGACCGCCTCGGGAGTGGCGCCGACGGGCACCAGGTTGGCCGCGGAGTGGCAGGCCGAGACCAGCTCGCCATCCTCGTAGTAGCCCCACATCTCCCCGCCCATCCAGCGCGGGTCGAGCTGCGTGATCCGGCTCCGGTAGTCCACGAACACGTTGACCACCGGGTCGCGCGCAAGCAGCTGCGCCATCGCGGGGAGGTCGGTGGGCCCGAGCAGGCGCAGACCCGTCTGGGTGCGGAGCACGTACCGGAGCCTACGTCACCACGGGCCCACGTCGGAGCGCACGCGACGCGACCGGCACACCGGCGACGTCGGTGGTGGCCCGGGGAGAGCGCTCAGCCGACGGTGACCGTCGGAGCCGATCCGGTGCCGTCCACGGGCTCGCCCATCTCCTCGGCGATCCGCATCGCCTCCTCGATCAGGGTCTCCACGATCTTGGACTCGGGCACGGTCTTGATGACCTCGCCCTTGACGAAGATCTGGCCCTTGCCGTTGCCGGAGGCGACACCGAGGTCGGCCTCGCGGGCCTCCCCCGGGCCGTTGACGACGCAGCCCATGACGGCCACCCGCAGCGGCACCTCGAGACCCTCGAGTCCGGCGGTCACCTCCTCGGCGAGCTTGTAGACGTCGACCTGCGCCCGGCCGCAGGACGGGCAGGAGACGATCTCCAGCCGGCGGGGCCGCAGGTTGAGCGACTCGAGGATCTGCAGACCGACCTTGACCTCCTCGACCGGAGGCGCCGAGAGCGAGACCCGGATCGTGTCACCGATGCCCTTCGACAGCAGGGCGCCGAAGGCCACGCTGGACTTGATCGTGCCCTGGAAGGCCGGGCCCGCCTCGGTGACGCCGAGGTGCAGCGGCCAGTCACCGCGTTCGGCGAGCATCTCGTAGGCCTTGACCATCACCACCGGGTCGTTGTGCTTCACCGAGATCTTGAAGTCGTGGAAGCCGTGCTCCTCGAACAGCGAGGCCTCCCAGACGGCGGACTCGACGAGCGCCTCGGGCGTGGCCTTGCCGTACTTCTCGAGCAGCCGTCTGTCGAGCGAGCCGGCGTTGACGCCGATCCGGATCGACGTGCCGTGGTCCTTGGCCGCCTGCGCGATCTGCTTGACCTGGTCGTCGAACTTGCGGATGTTGCCGGGGTTCACCCGCACCGCCGCACAGCCCGCCTCGATCGCGGCGAAGACGTACTTGGGCTGGAAGTGGATGTCGGCGATCACCGGGATCTGCGAGTGACGCGCGATCTCGGGGAGCGCGTCGGCGTCGTCCTGGGACGGGCAGGCCACCCGGACGATGTCGCAGCCGGCCGCGGTGAGCTCGGCGATCTGCTGCAGCGTGGTGTTGACGTCGGAGGTGAGCGTCGTCGTCATGGACTGCACCGAGATCGGCGCGTCGCCACCGACGAGGACCTTGCCGACCTTGATCTGGCGGGTCTTGCGTCGTTCGGCGAGCACCGGCGGCGGGGCGGCGGGCATTCCGAGATCGACCGAGGTCATGCAGCTTCCTTCTCTCGCAGGGAGTGGGTGGACTCGATGCCCTTCCGACGGGCTCGACCACCGTTGATCGACGTTACCCGAGGCGGACCGGCGCGACGATGTCGGCGTAGATCAGCACGACGCTCATCACCAGGATCACCCCGGCCATCACGTAGGCGACCGGCAGCAGCTTGGCGACGTCGAAGTAGCCCGGGTCCGGCCGCCCGAGGACGCGCGCGAACCCTCGGCGCACGGCCTCGTAGAGCGCCCCGGCGATGTGGCCGCCGTCGAGCGGCAGCAGCGGCACGAAGTTGAACATCCCGACGAACAGGTTGATCCCGCCGAGCAGCATGAGCAGGCTCACGAACCGGTCGCCGATCGGGATCTCGTGCGTCGAGGCGACCTCACCGGCCACGCGGCTGGCGCCGACCACGCTCATCGGGCTGTCGTCGGCGCGCTCGGTGATGCCCAGCGCGGCCTTCCCGACCTCCCAGAGCTTGACCGGGAGCGTGCCGAGCGCCTTGAGGGTCTCCCAGGTGTAGTCGCCCATGGTCGTGACCACGAACAACGGGCCCTTCTTCTCCAGGACCATCTCCGGGGCGACCCCGAGGAAGCCGACCTCGACGGTCTCGCCGGCGTTCTCGAGATCGGGCCGCGCCGAGACCATGGTGTTGGTCGTGGTGGTGTGCTGCTCGCCGTCGCGCTCGTAGACGATGGTGGCGCGACCGTCCTCGTTGGCCCGGATCAGACCGCTCAGCTGCTCCCAGGAGGTGACCTCGGTGCCGTTGATCGCGACGATCTCGTCACCGGGCCGGAGACCGGCCAGCTTGGCCGGCGCGACCGGGTCGGCGGCCGTGCACGCCCGGTCGGCGTCGGCCTCGGTGGCGGCGACGACACAGTCGGAGACCTCGTCGACCCGGGTGGTGGGCTCCAGCACACCGTGGATCATGAAGACCCCGCCGAAGAGCAGGAACGCCAGCACGAGGTTCACCGTCGGGCCGCCGGCCATCACGATGACCTTCTTCCACCACGGCAGCTTGTAGAAGAGCCGGTCCCCGTCGCCGGGCTCGACCAGCTCGTACTCCGCCGCGCGCGCGTCGGAGATCAGCTGGGTGAACATGCCGGTGTTGCTCTTGCGGACCCGCAGCGGCTGGTCGGGACCCTCGTCGGTGTGGCCGGAACCTGGCGGGAGCATCCCGACCAGCTTCACGTAACCACCCAGCGGGATCGCCTTGACGCCGTACTCGGTCTCGCCCTTGCGCCGTGACCAGACCGTCCTGCCGAACCCGACGAAGTACTGCGTCACCTTCACGCCGAACTTCTTGGCCGGCACCAGGTGCCCGACCTCGTGCAGGCCGATCGAGACGGCCACACCGACCACGAACAGGAGCACGCCCAGGGCGTACATCAGCACGGTGGTCATCGGCGGTGCTCCAGCTCGGTGCGGGTCTCGTCACGTGCCCACGCGTCAGCGGCGAGCACGTCCTCCACGGTCAGGGTGTCCACAGACGAGGGTACGTCGTGGCGCGCAAGGACTCGGCCGATCGTCGGCACGATGTCGGTGAACCGCATCTCCCCGGCGAGGAAGGACGACACGCACACCTCGTTGGCGGCGTTGTAGACCGCGGGCGCAGTGCCGCCGCGGGTGCCGGCCTCCCGGGCCAGGCGTACGGCGGGGAACGCCTCGTCGTCGAGCGGGAGGAACTCCCACGTCTCGGGGCGGGTCCAGTCGACAGCGGGAGCGGCGTCGCGGACCCGGTCGGGCCACGCCAGCCCGAGCGCGATCGGGATCATCATCGACGGCGGTGAGGCCTGCGCCAGCGTCGAGCCGTCGTAGAACTCCACCATCGAGTGCACCACCGAGGTGGGATGGACGACGACCTCGATGGCGTCGAAGTCGATCCCGAACAGCAGATGCGCCTCGATCACCTCCAGGCCCTTGTTGACCAAGGTGGCGGAGTTGATCGTGACGACCGGCCCCATCGCCCAGGTCGGGTGCGCAAGGGCCTGCTCCGGGGTGACGTCGTGCAGCTCGTCGCGGCTGCGGCCGCGGAACGGCCCGCCGCTGGCGGTGAGGACCAGCTTGCGGACCTCCTCGGCCCGCCCGCCCCGCAAGCACTGGGCCAAGGCGCTGTGCTCGCTGTCGACCGGGACGATCTGGCCCGGCCTGGCCCGCGAGGTGACGACGGGGCCGCCGATGATCAGCGACTCCTTGTTGGCCAGGGCGAGGGTGTTGCCCGCGTCGAGCGCGGCGAGCGTGGGCCGCAGCCCGACGGCGCCGGTGATGCCGTTGAGCACGACGTCGCACTCCAGGCTCGCGGCCTCGACCGAGGCGTCCTCGCCCAGACCGGAGTACGCCGGGGCGAACTCCTCGCACTGGGCAGCGAAGAGGTCCGCGTTGGCGCCGCCGGCGGTCAGGCCGACCACGCGGAAGGCGTCGGGGTTGGCCCGCACGACGTCGAGCGCCTGGGTGCCGATGGAACCTGTGGACCCGAGGATGACGACGTCACGGCGCGAGCTCATGGCGAGCATCTTCCCATCGGCCCCCGACAGGTCTCACCGGAGGTCGCGGCCGACGCCCCGGCACGGCGGACGGCCCGCACCGACGCTCGAAGTCAACGGATTCCTGACCGATCACGACGTTCAACCGACGTTCTCCTAAGTGTGGCATGGATTCTTGCCCTCTATCCGTAGCGCTTCGAGTGCCCCGCCGCCTAGCCTGTGCCCATGAACCAAGCACACTCGCCGATCGGCGGTCCCGGCCTGCCGCAGGAACGCCGGCTGGTCACCGAGATCCCCGGACCGGTCTCGAAGGCCAAGCTCGCCCGCCGCCAGCAGCACGTCGCCTCAGGTGTGGGCACCACGCTGCCGGTCTTCGTGGAGGCTGCCGGGGGCGGCGTGCTCGTCGACGCGGACGGCAACTCGCTGATCGACCTCGCCTCGGGCATCGCGGTGACCGGGGTCGGCAACGCCGCCCCGGAGGTGGCCTCACGCGTGGTCGAGCAGGTGCAGGCGTTCACCCACACCTGCTTCATGGTCACCCCGTACGACGGTTACGTCGATGTGTGCGAGCAGCTGGCCGAGCTCACCCCCGGCGACTTCCCCAAGAAGTCCGCGCTGTTCAACTCCGGCGCCGAGGCCGTGGAGAACGCCGTCAAGATCGCGCGTTCCTACACCGGCCGCAACGCCGTCGGCGTCTTCGACCACGCCTACCACGGCAGGACCAACCTGACCATGGCGATGACCGCGAAGAACATGCCCTACAAGCAGGGATTCGGGCCGTTCGCCAACGAGGTCTACCGCGCGCCGGTCTCCTACCCGTTCCGGGAGCCGGTCCCGATCAGCGGCGCGGAGGCGGCGGACCGCGCGATCGACATCTTCGAGAAGCAGGTCGGGGCCTCGAACCTGGCCTGTGTGGTGATCGAGCCGGTGCTCGGCGAGGGCGGGTTCGTCGTACCCGCCGAAGGCTTCCTGCCGCGGCTGCGGGAGTGGACGGCCGAGCACGGGATCGTGCTGGTCGCCGACGAGATCCAGTCCGGCTTCTGCCGGACCGGCGAGTGGTTCGCCTGCGAGCACGAAGGCGTCGTCCCCGACCTGGTCACGACCGCGAAGGGGATCGCCGGCGGGTTCCCGCTCGCCGCGGTCACCGGACGCGCCGAGATCATGGACGCCGTGCACGTCGGCGGCCTCGGCGGCACCTACGGGGGGAACCCGGTCGCCTGTGCGGCGGCTCTCGGCTCCATCGAGGCCATGCGCAAGCACGACCTGCGGGCCCGGGCCCGCGAGCTCGGCGCGGCCATGCACGCCCGCCTCAGCGCGATCGCAGAGCGCCACGGTGCCGTCGGCGACATCCGTGGGCGCGGCGCGATGATGGCGGTCGAGATCGTCGGCGCCGACGGGCGTACCCCCGACCCCGCCCGCGCCGGGGCGGTCTCGGCGTACTGCCACGCGCACGGCGTGGTGACCCTGACCGCGGGCACCTACGGCAACGTGCTGCGCTTCCTGCCGCCCCTGGTGATGCCCGGACACCTGCTCGAGGAGGCGTTCGACGTCATCAGCGCAGGCTTCGACGCGACCGCGTGACCAGCGCCTAAGATCACGACGGAGCCGTCTCGGCCCGGCGGCGAAGGGAGCGCGGCGATGGGCGTGAGGCTCGACGGCGCTCGAGGGCTGTCCCCGCGCAGGCTTCGGGTCGGCGCGGTGCTGGTCGCCGCTGCGCTGCTCGTCGGCGGCTACCTCTACGGCCCGCCGGTCCTCCCGCTGCTGCGCGATGCCGCCACAGCCGAGTGCAACGAGCTCGCCGGCGGGGACTACCGCAGCTACCAGCTGGAGTGGGTGGTCGACGTACGCCCGCACTGGCTCTGCGGTGACCGCTCGCGGCCCGCGGAGCCGGCCGTCGACCTGGGCTGGTGGGTCGCGCCCGAGCCCTGACCACCGTCGGGCGATCCCACCGGACGGACTGCTGCCGCCCGGTGGCCCGAGCGGCAGCAGCACCCATCCCCCTCGTCGTGCTCAGTCGTCGCGCTGCCCCCAGGGCGATCCGTACTCCACCAACAGGTCCAGGAACGGCACGGCGTCGAAGGCCTCCGGACCCAGCACGCCGGTGCTGCTCCAGACGCCACGCGCGAGCAGCTCCAGGGCGACCACCGGGTTGACGGCCGTCTGCCACACCACGCACTGGTGGCCGTACTCCTGCATCGACCACTCGTTGTCGACCACGTGATAGAGGTACGTCGACCGCGGCCGGCCGTCCTTCCCGGTGCCGGTCACGTGCAACCCGGCGCACGTCTTGCCGCGCATCTTGTCGCCGAGGGTCGCGGGATCCGGCAGGCAGGCGGCGACCACGTCGCGCGGAGATACCTCGACACCGCCCACCCGGACCTTGTCGGTGCGGTCCAGGCCGAGCTTGTGCAGGGTCTTGAGCACCTCGATGAACTCATTGCCCAGGCCGTACTTGAAGGTGACCCGCTTCGCCGCCACCCAGCGCGGCATCAGCAGCACCTCCTCGTGCTCCACGTTGACGCACTCGACCGGGCCGATGCCGTCGGGGAAGTCGAAGACCTCCGGCTCGCTGAACGGTGCCGTGGTGTACCAGCCGCGCTCCTTCTCCCACACCACCGGCGGGTTCAGGCACTCCTCGATGGTGGTCCAGATGGAGAACGAGGGGGCGAAGTCGTAGCCCTCGACCTCGAGGTTGGCCCCGTCGCGGGTGCCGAGCTCGTCGATCTCGGAGAACAGGTGGTCGGCGGCGTACCTCGCGAACACGTCGGAGAGACCCGGCTCGACGCCGATCCCGCACAGAGCGAGCCGGCCGGCGGCCTCCCACTCCCCCGCCTTGGCGAACTGCTCGTCGCCGAGCTTCACCCCGGTCTGCGTGTAGGGCGCGTCGGGATGCGGACGTGACAGGCTCATCGCCATGTCGAGGTAGTCGGCCCCGGCCGCGAAGGCGCCGTCGAAGATCGGCATCACGAACCGGGGGTCCACGGCGTTCATCACGTGGGTGGCCCGGTGCTCCTTCGCGAGCGCCGCCACGGATCCGGCGTCGGAGGCGTCGACCTGGGCCGCGATGAACCTCGGGTCGGTCGCGGCCGCCTTCTCGGCCCGGACGAGGTCGTAGTCGGCAACCACGATCGTCTCGTAGAAGTCGCGCCGAGCCGCGATCGCGGTGAACGCAGCACCGACCCCGCCGGCGCCGACCAGCAGGATCCTCATCAGCTGCTCCGCTCGTCGAGGAGCGAGCGGTGCGAGCGACTCGAGACCATGGTCACTCGCCGATGTAGGACATCACGTGCTTGACGCGCGTGTAGTCCTCGAGGCTGTAGAGCGACAGGTCCTTGCCGTGCCCGGAGTACTTGAACCCCCCGTGCGGCATCTCGGAGACGAACGGGATGTGCGTGTTGATCCACACCACGCCGAAGTTGAGCCGCTTCGAGACCCGCATCGCTCGTGCGTGGTCCTTGGTCCACACCGACGACGACAGGCCGTACTTCACGCCGTTGGCCCAGCGCAGCGCCTCCGCCTCGTCGGTGAACCGCTGGACGGTGATGACCGGGCCGAAGATCTCCTCCTGGCTCATCTCGTCGTCCTGCTGGAGGCCGCTGACCACGGTGGGGGCGTAGAAGAACCCGCGGTCGCCCTGGGTGGTCCCGCCGACCTCGATCCGGGCATGGTCGGGCATCCGCTCGACCATGCCGCGGACCCGGGCGAGCTGGTTGGCGTTGTTGAGCGCGCCGTAGAGGATGTCGGGGTCGTCGGGGGCGCCGGTCTTGATGTTGCGCGCCTGCTCGGTCAGTGCCGCGACGAAGTCGTCGTGGGCGCCCGGGGACACCAGCACCCGGGTCGCCGCAGTGCAGTCCTGCCCGGCGTTGAAGTACCCGGCGGTGGCGATCGCCTCGGCGGCGGCCTCCACGTCGGCGTCGTCGAAGACGATCACCGGTGCCTTGCCACCGAGCTCGAGGTGGGTGCGCTTGAGCTGGGCGGCCGCCGACCCGGCGACCTCCATGCCGGCGCGCACCGAGCCGGTGATCGAGACCATCTCGGGAATGTCGTGCTCGACGATCGCCCGGCCGGTGTCGCGGTCGCCACAGACCACGTTGAGCACGCCGGGCGGCAGGAACTCCTGCGCCAGCTCACCGAGCAGCGTGGTGGACGCCGGGGTGGTGTCCGACGGCTTCAGCACGACGGTGTTGCCCGCGGCCAGGGCCGGCGCGATCTTCCAGATCGCCATCATCAGCGGGTAGTTCCACGGCGTCACCTGGCCGACCACCCCGATCGGCTCGCGCCGGATCATCGAGGTGTGGTCCTTCATGTACTCCCCGGCAGACCGGCCCTCGAGCACCCGCGCCGCGCCGGCGAAGAAGCGCAGCTCGTCCACCGACGGCGGCAGCTCCTCCTCGGCGGTCAGCGACGTCGGCTTCCCGGTGTTCTCGCACTCGACCCGCACGAACTCGTCGGCCCGCGCCTCGAGCGCGTCGGCCATCTTGAGCAGGGCGAGCTGCCGCTCGGCCGGCGTGCTCTCCCCCCAGCTCTCGAACGCCGTCGCGGCCGCCTTCATCGCCCGGTCGACGTCCTCGGCCCCCGAGGCGGGCGCCTGGGCGTAGACCTCGCCGGTCGCCGGGTTGACCACGTCGTAGGTCTTCCCCGAGACCGACCCCACGGCCTCGCCACCGATGATGTTGCGGAACTCCTGTGCCATCCCTGTGCGCCTTCCTCTGGCTGCTCACGGCTGTCGACGAGTACGGCGAGCAGGTGGCCGCCGTACCTGCCCGCAGCCTAGCCACACGACAACCGATTCGGTATAGCAACGACGCCTTCGGCTACGAAATCATCATGCGGACACGCTCCAGACGGATGACATCGGTCCTCGGCAACGACGTACCCCGGACCTGGCGGTGGGCCGCGGCTCACCGACAGGTCGCCAGCCAGCGGCCGAAGTCCCAGTCGTCGAGGAACGCTCGTGTCGCCTCGCGACCGGCCTGCAGCAGCCGACCCCGCTCGGTCTCGTCGAGGTCGAAGTCGACCGCACTGACCCCCGCGGTGTCGACGTAGACGGAGCGGGAGACGTTGCACGGGTCGAGCACGTGCTCGGCCTGGCAGGCCTCGATGGCGGTCTCCACGAGCGCGATCCCGGTGGACACCGGTCCCCGGACCGGACGCACCCGGGCCGGCTCGCCGGAGACGAGTGCGTCGAGCCGGACCCCGATCGTGGGCCAGCGCGGCGGCACCTCGTCGAGCCGGTCGAAGGTGCCGATCGGGTAGTTCGACAGCAGGCCGCCGTCGACCAGGGTGGAGGTTCCCCGTGTCCCGGCGAGCAGGACAGGCTCGAAGAAGTACGGGATCGAGGCCGACGCGCGCACCGCGTCGGCCACTCGCTGCTCGTCCGGGTCGAGCCCGTAGGCGGGGTAGTCCCAGGGCAGCTGGGCGAGCCGGCGGCGGGAGAGGTCGCTGGCCATCACCACCAGCCCGTAGCGATGGTGCACAGCCCCGTCGGCGCCGGGGTCCTCGGTGCGCAGGTCGCCGAAGGTCTCGACCCCGAGGTCGGCCAGCACGCCGGTGAGCCAGTCATGGAGGTAGTCGCCCTCGTAGGCGCCGCCCTCGACCAGCACCGCGAGCCCGTCGGCAAGGACACCGAACGGTCCGAGCAGCGAGCCGGGGAAGCCCCGGTCGCGGAACCGGCGGTAGTCGAGGGTCCCGGCGATGTCGGCAAGCCGGGAGGCCGGCTCTCCGCGGCGCTCGAGGGCCGCGAGCACGGCACCGACGACCGCCCCGGCCGAGGTTCCCGCGATCCGCGGGAAGCGGTAGCCGGCGTCCGCGAGCCCGAGCACCGCACCGACGAGCGCGATCCCCTTCACCCCGCCGCCCTCCAGCACGAGGTCCACCCGACCGGCGTCGGCCTGCTGAGCTGTGCCCGAGATGTCCATGGGCGCGACCCTAGCCAGGCCCACCCCCGAAGGATCAGCCGAAGACCCGCTCCCCCTCCACGTAGGTGGCGACCACCCGAGCCGCCCCGACCTCGTCGGCGGGGCCGGTGAACGGGTCGCGGTCGAGGACGGCCAGGTCGGCGAGCATGCCTGGCGCGAGCGACCCCGTCTCGTCGAGGTGGTTCACGTGGGCCGAGCCGGAGGTGTAGGCGGCGAAGGCCTGCTCGAGCGTGAGGGCCTGCTCGGGCAGGAAGGGCTCCGAACCGGCCCGCCCCGGCTTGTCGTACAGCGTGCGGTTGACCGCGACGTGGATCCCGGCCACCGGGTCCGGCGAGCTAACCGGCCAGTCGCTGCCGGCTGCGAGCCGCGCCCCGGCGAGCAGCAGGTCGGCGAAGGGGTACTGCCAGCCGCCCCGCTCGGCGTCGAGGAAGGGCAGCGTCAGGTCGGTCATCTGCTCGTCCAGCGCGGCCCACAGCGGTTGCATGTTCGCGGCGACCCCGAGCTCGGCGAACCGGCCCCGGTCCTCGGGGCGGACCAGCTGGAGGTGGGCGATGTGGTGGCGCAGGTCCGCGTCGGGGTGGGCGGCTCGTGCCGCGGCGACGGCGTCGAGGGACTCGGCAACCGCGCGGTCGCCGATCGCGTGGAAGTGCACCTGGAACCCCTCGGCGTCGAGGAGCACGACGGCCTCGCGCAGGATCTCGGGGTCGACGAAGGACAGGCCGGTGTTCCCGGTGGCGCAGCCGCAGCCGTCGAGGTACGGCGCGGTCATCGCCGCAGTGCCGTTCTCGGCGATCCCGTCCTGCATGATCTTGACCGCTCCCGGGACGAAGCGGTCCCGGCG
>JBMOMG010000184.1:0-12390 GCA_049323155.1 Actinomycetota bacterium
CCGCGCGACGTGCCGGGCGGCCTCGCGGACGCCGGGGCGGGTGGGGTCGAACGTGGGGCCGAGCAGCGGTCGGGGGATGCGCAGTGCGAGCAGCACCGCGACGGTGTAGATCACCGCGGCGGTGACGAGGACCACGACATCGGGGTCGAGGCCGCCGCTGCCCTCGAACAGCACCCTGCCCGTCGTACCGACGGCCACGCCGGCCAGCGAGGCGAGCGTGCCGCTGGTCGGGGTGACCGCGTTGGCCATGATCAGGTCGGGCGGGTCCACGACGTGGGGCAGCGAGGCGGACAGGCCGGCGAGCAGGAAGCGGTTGACCGACAGCGCGGCCAGGATCAGCACCAGCAGCACGGTGCCGAGCTCGAGGGCGACGCCGACGGCGATGACCGACACGAGCACGACCCGCACGGCGTTGGACCACACCAGCACCTGGCGGCGCGACCAGCGGTCGAGGAAGACCCCGACGAACGGGCCGAGCATGCTGAACGGGAGCAGCACCACCGCGAGCGCGCCGGCGATCGCGGCCGGGGAGGGGGCCTGCTCGGGGGAGAAGATCACGTAGGAGGCGAGCGCGACCTGGAAGACGCCGTCGCCGAGCTGGCTGGTGACCCGCACCGCGAACAGCCGGCGGAACCACTTCCCGCGCAGGAGGTGGGCCAGGTGCCGCCATGCGGTCACGTCTCTCGGCTCCTCTCGGCTTGCCGGCGTCGTCTTCGCCGGCGCTATGGACGCATCCTGAGCGATATGCCCCGTGTAGAGCGTCCATAACCCCGCGTTACACGGAAGGAGGGGGTCCGAAGCTGCGTCGGACCCCCTCCCTGTCAGTCGTGGCTGCGGGTCAGCGCTCGACCTCGCCGCGGATGAACGCCTCGACGCTGGCGCGACCCTCCTCGTCGGGGCGCTGCACCGGCGGGGACTTCATCAGGTACGACGAGGCGGACAGGATCGGGCCGCCGACGCCCCGGTCCTTGGCGATCTTCGCGGCCCGGAGCGCGTCGATGATGATGCCGGCGCTGTTGGGGGAGTCCCACACCTCGAGCTTGTACTCCAGGTTCAGCGGGACGTCGCCGAACGCGCGGCCCTCGAGCCGGACGTAGGCCCACTTGCGGTCGTCGAGCCAGGCGACGTAGTCGGACGGGCCGATGTGCACGTTGCGGTCGTCGACCTTGCCCGCCAGCGAGCCGTGCAGGTTCGAGGTGACCGCCTGGGTCTTGGAGACCTTCTTCGACTCCAGCCGCTCGCGCTCGAGCATGTTCTTGAAGTCCATGTTGCCGCCGACGTTGAGCTGGTAGGTCCGGTCCAGCGCCACACCGCGGTCCTCGAACAGCTTGGCCATCACGCGGTGGGTGATGGTCGCGCCGACCTGGGACTTGATGTCGTCACCGACGATCGGGACGCCCGCGTCCTCGAACTTCTTGGCCCACACCGGGTCGGAGGCGATGAACACCGGCAGCGCGTTGACGAAGGCCACGCCGGCGTCGATCGCGCACTGGGCGTAGAACTTGTCGGCCTCCTCCGAGCCCACCGGCAGGTAGGAGACGAGTACGTCGACCTCGGCGGCCTTGAGCGCGGCGACCACGTCGACCGGCTCCGCGCCGGACTCCTCGATCGTCTCGCGGTAGTACTTGCCGAGCCCGTCGAGCGTGGGGCCGCGCTGCACCTCGACGCCGAGCGTCGGCACGTCGCAGATCTTGATCGTGTTGTTCTCCGAGGCGTTGATCGCCTCCGAGAGGTCCTTGCCGACCTTCTTGTCGTCGACGTCGAACGCGGCGACGAACTCGACGTCGCGGACGTGGTAGTCGCCGAACTGGACGTGCATGAGCCCGGGGACGGTGCCGTTGGGGTCAGCGTCCTTGTAGTACTCCACGCCCTGGATGAGGGAGGTCGCGCAGTTGCCCACTCCCACGATTGCTACACGTACCGAACCCATCGGGCTCTCCTCACTACCTATGCGTTTTCTGTCGGTTGGTTGTCCAGGGGCCGTTTCTGCTCCCGGGTTCGCTCCGCGGCGATCATGTCCGAGAGCCACCGGACCTCCCGCTCGACCGACTCCACCCCGTGTCGCTGGAGCTCGGTTGCGTAGCGGTCCATCTCCTTCTGGGTCCTGGCCAGCTGGCCCTGCACCCGCTCGAGGCGCTCCTCGAGCCGGGTCCGGCGGCCTTCAAGGATCCGTAGCCGGATCTCCATGTCGGTGCGGCTGAAGAAGGCGAACCGCACACCGAAGTTGTCGTCCTCCCAGGCCGAGGGTCCGGCCTGGGCCATCAGCTCGTTGAACCGGACGTCGCCGGCCTCGGTGAGCTCGTAGACGATCCGCTGTCGGCGGCTGCCCCCGACCGAGCCGCCGACCGCCGTACCGGCAGCCGTCTCCGGAGACGACTGCTCGGCGATCCACCCGGCCTTGAGCATCCGCTTCAGCGCCGGGTAGAGCGAGCCGTAGGACAGCACCCGGCCCCAGCCGAGGACCGTGTTGAGCCGCTTGCGCAGCTCGTAGCCGTGCATCGGCGACTCGTGCAGCAGTCCCAGAACCGCCAGCTCGAGGGTGTCACCGCGCCGCGCCACTGTCCCAACCTTCTTCCCGCTCCTGGATCACTAGCGGAAGAATCTATCGTACCGATATATCGCGCGTGCGCTACCTGTCCCCTGGGCGTGAGCCGCGTCGCAGCTTTGACGGTCTCTGCGCGGGCCCCCGTACCCTGCTCTACAGCACGTTGATCGACTTCCCCTGCCCTGGAGAGACCTCTTGAGTGCACAGCGCAAGGCCAGCACGCCCCCCGGCGGCCGCCGCAGCCGACAGCCGGCCGGGGCCAAGAAAGCAGCCAAGGCGCCCCCCAAGAGCCTGGGCCGCCGGATCCTGAAGTGGACCGCGATCACCGGCTTCACCGGTCTGGTCCTCGGCGTCCTCGGGTTCGCCTACCTCTACGCGCGCACCGAGATCCCCGACCCCAACAAGGCCTTCCAGGCGCAGACCACCTTCGTCTACTACGCCGACGGCAAGCGTGAGCTGGGCAAGTTCGCCGACCAGAACCGGGTCAGCATCCCGCTCACCGAGATGCCCCAGCACGTCCAGGACGCGGTCGTCGCCGCGGAGAACCGAACCTTCTGGGAGGACCGCGGGATCGACCCCAAGGGCATCCTTCGGGCGGCGTTCAGCAACGCGACGAGCGAGTCGACCCAGGGCGCCTCGACGATCACCCAGCAGTACGTGAAGCTGCTCTACCTCTCGCCCGAGCGGACGATCACCCGCAAGGTGAAGGAGGCCTTCCTCTCGCTGAAGATCCACAACCAGCGCTCGAAGGAGGAGATCCTCCAGGGCTACCTGAACACCGTCTACTTCGGACGCGGTGCCTACGGCGTGCAGGCCGCGGCCGAGGCCTTCTTCGAGAAGGACGCCGAGGACCTGTCCGTCCGGGAGGGTGCCGCGCTGGCCGCGATCCTGAACCGGCCGGGCGCCTTCGACCCTGCCGACGGCAAGGAGGCCCGTGCCCGGCTCAAGGAGCGCTACGAGTACGTCATCGGCGGGATGGCCGACATGGGGGTCCTCGACGCCGATGCGGCCGAGAAGGCTGCCGCGCACCTGCCGAAGTTCGCCGAGGTGAAGGTGCAGGACAGCCTGGGGGGTCCGAAGGGGTTCCTGCTCGCGCTGATCAAGTCCGAGCTGCGTGAGGTGGGCTTCACCGACAGCGAGATCGAAGGGGGCGGCCTGCGGGTCACCACCACGTTCTCCCCGAAGATGCAGCGCGCCGCGGTGGCCGCCGTACGCGAGGAACGGCCGACCGAGAACGCCAAGGGCGTCAACATCGCGATCGCGGCCGTCGAGCCGGGGACCGGCCAGCTCAAGGCGATGTACGGCGGTCCGGACTACGTCAAGGACCAGCGCAACTGGGCGTTGACCGGTCGCCAGCCGGGCTCGACGTTCAAGCCCTACGCCCTGGCCGCCGGCCTGATGAACGACATCAGCCTCTTCGACACCTTCGACGGCAACACCTACTACTTCCCCGGCGGCGGTGAGGTCAACAACGAGGGCGGCACGAACTACGGGCCGGTCAGCATGCTCACCGCCACCGAGAACTCGATCAACACCGCCTACGTCGACATGACCGTGCAGATGGAGAACGGTCCGCAGGAGGTCATCGACGCCGCGGTCGCCGCCGGGATCCCGCGCAAGGCACCGGGCCTCGAGCCGGTGCCGACGATCACCCTCGGCACCGCCGACATCCGGCCCGTGGACATGGCCACCGGCTACGCCACGTTCGCCAACAACGGCCTGCGCAACGACTGGTTCGTGATCCGCAAGGTGACCGACGCCGACGGCGACCCGCTCTACACGCACAAGAAGGACCAGAAGCGGGCCTTCCCCGCCGACGTGAACTCCAACGTGGTCTACGCGCAGGAGCAGGTGGTCAAGTCCGGCACCGGCACCGCCGCGCTCGAGTTCGGCTGCCCGGTGGCGGGCAAGACCGGTACGGCGAACCTCCGCCCCGACACGCCGGGCGTCACCTCGGCCTGGTTCGCGGGGTACTCCCCGAAGCTCGCGGCGGCCGTGATGTACGTCAAGGGCAAGTCCGGCACCGAGAACCTCGACGGTGTCGGCGGCCTCCCGGACTTCTACGGCGGCGCCTATCCCGCGCGGACGTTCACCGCGTTCATGTCCAAGGCGCTCGAGGGCCAGGAGTGTGTCGACTTCCCCGAGGTGGACTACGTCAACGGCTCGCCGACGCCGACGTACGTGCCGCCGCCGTCGCCGACCGAGGAGCCGAGCCCGACCGAGTCGCCTTCGGAGAGCCCGACCCCAACGGAGGAGCCGACGGTCACCGAGTCCCCGACCGTGACCGAGGAGCCGACCCCGACCGAGACGCCGACCCCGATCTTCCCGTCGCCGGACGGCGGTGGTGAGGAGCCGCCTCCGCCGGACGAAGGTCAGGGCCCTGACGGCCAGGGCAGCGGCTGAGCGTGGACGAGGGGGAGGGTCGCCGGACGCCCGGCGCACCGGTGAGCGCCACGCTCGAACCGGTGGCGCGGCCGTCGCTCGAGGACCCGGTCGCGACGGCCGCGAGCGAGGTGGTCGGCGGCCCGGTCGGTGAGCACGCCGCCCCGCACCCCTGGTGGACGCCGGTGCGTGTGGTGCTCGCCGTGGCCGCGCTGGCGTTCGCGCTCGGCATGGTGCAGAAGACCCCGTGCGTCGCCAGCAACTGGACCGACGGCCAGCTGCGCTACTCGGCGATGTGCTACTCCGACATCCCCTACCTCTACACCGGTCGCGGCTTCGCCGAGCTGAGCGTTCCGTTCAGCGACACCGGCGGGCGCTACCAGGTGATGGAGTACCCGGTGCTGATCGGCTACTTCGCCTACGGCGCCGCGGTGGTCACCCAGGCGGTCGCCGGCGACGTCGACCTCGAGGCGCGCCGCGCGTTGCCCGCCGACCAGGTGTACGCCGCTCCCGGGGTGGCCGACGAGTCGGGGCTGTACTTCATGTTGACCGCAGTGCTGCTCGGCGCCGTACTGCTCGTCGCGACCTGGTTCATGGCCGGAGCCCAGCGCGGCCGGCCCTGGGACGCGATCCTGTTCGCTGCCTCACCGGCCCTGGTCGTCACCGGGCTGATCAACTGGGACGTCCTCGCCGTGCTCGCCGTCGCGGTCGCGATGTGGGCGTGGGCCCGCGACCGGCCTGTGCTCGCCGGGGTGGCGATCGGTCTCGGCACGGCCACCAAGCTGTATCCGCTGTTCCTGCTCGGCGCGCTGCTCGTCGTGTGTCTGCGCAGCAACCGGATGCGCCGGTTCTGGGTGGCCACCGGCGCGGCGGCGGGTGCCTGGCTGCTGGCGAACGCGCCCGCGATGCTGCTCGGCTTCGAGCAGTGGAAGGTGTTCTGGAGCTTCAACGCCGACCGGGGGCCGGATCTCGGCTCGCTGTGGCTGGTGTGGCAGCAGGCCGGCCATCCGGTCGGCGCGGACACGGTGAACCTGGTGTCGTGGGTGGTGTTCGCGGCGATCTGCCTGGCCGTGCTCGTGCTCGGACTGCTCGCGCGCCGTACCCCACGGGTGGCCCAGCTGGCGTTCCTGATCGTCGCCGGCTTCCTGCTGGTGAACAAGGTGTACTCGCCGCAGTACGTCCTGTGGCTGCTGCCGCTCGCCGTGCTCGCCCGCCCTCGCTGGCGCGACCTGCTGGTCTGGCAGGCCGGAGAGCTGTTCTACTTCGCCGCGGTGTGGCTCTACCTCGGCGGGTTCACCGCCTTGAGCGTGAGCGACGCCCCCGACCGGCTGTACTGGGTGGCGATCCTGGTGCGGGTCGCCGCAGAGCTCTACCTGGTCGCGATGGTCGTCCGCGACGTGTGGCAGCCGTGGCGCGACCCGGTGGACGAGGCGGCGGCCGAGCCCGTTGCGGCCCCGCGCCCCCGCCACGCCGCGAGCGGGGTCGGCTGACGCACGCCGCTGGTCGGCCCCGGTGGTCGAGCCCGGTGGTCGAGCTTGTCGAGACCCGGCCTGCGGTGGTCGAGCTTGTCGAGACCCGGCCTCAGCTGACCACGGTCCGGTCGAAGGTCGTGGTCGTGAACCGCACGCGTACGTCGACCTCCGCGCCCACCTCCGGCACCGGCGCGCCGTGCGGCAGGAACAGCATCGAGGCCTGCATGTGCGGGGGCTCGGCGAACAGCCGCTGCTTGCCACCGATGGTGAACGGCGAGCGGACGAAGCCGGAGGCCTCGAGCCCGCCCTTGGCGAGGGTCACCGCGCGCTGGCGCAGGCCCTCGACGGCGCTCGGTGCCTCGAGCCCGATGCCGTGGGCGGTCCCCCCGGAGACGACGAGGATGGTGCCGGCCTTCGGGGCGCTGCGCGCGCGGTAGCCGAACACGTCGCCGCGCTCGACCGGGTGCGCGTCGAGCACGGTCGCCCGCACCGCGAGCGCGCCGCGGTCACCGAGCCACAGGTTGGTGCCGACCCGCGGACGCAGCTCGAAGTCCGGGTAGGTCGCCGCGAGCGTCGACAGCTCCGCGTCGGTGAGGTGGGAGACCCAGACCCGGCTGGTCGGCAGGCCGGCGGCGACCACGTCGGTCATCAGCCGCTCCATCTCCGGCAGGTGCGAGCCGTGCGCCATCGGCAGGTGCAGGGCGACCCCCTCCACCCGGAGGGACCCGGTGTGCGGGGCGACCTCGCGCAGGCCGCGGGCGGTGAACCCGTGGCGGCGCATCGAGGTCATCAGCTCCAGCACCACACGCGGGCGGTCGTCGCGGGCTGCCAGGGCGTGGAGGTCCTCGAGCCGGCCGACCGTGTGCACGATGCGGTCGTCGTACTCCACCCGCTCCTCGAACGGCCGCCAGGGGGTGAGCACGAGGATCGTGCCGTCGAAGCGCGTCCGGACGTCCTCGACCTCGGCGTAGGTGCCCACCGCGACCGTGTCGACGCCGAGCCAGGCCGACTTGCGGGCCAGGCGGGCGTTGCCGAAGCCGTAGCCGTTGCCCTTGATCACCGGCACCAGGCTCGGGTGTGCCTCCAGCACGCGGCGCAGGTGGCCGCGCCAGCGGTCCCCGTCGACGTACAGCGTCACCGACATCGCAAGCTCACCCCCGACGCTTCATGTAGAGCTCGAACGCCTTGTAGAGCAGCGGTCGCAGCGGGAGGTCCCACTCGCCGGCGTACTCCACCGCCTCCCCGCCGGTGCCGACCTTGAACTGGATCAGCCCGACGTGCGGGTCGTCGGCGTCGAGGGTGTCGGTGATGCCGCGCAGGTCGTAGACGTCGGCGCCGGCGGCCAGCGAGTCGCTGATCATCGCCCACTGGGCGGCGTTGGAGCCGCGGACGTCGCGCTTCTCGGTGGAGGAGGCGCCGTAGGAGTACCAGGTGTGCCCGCCGACGCGCACCCAGATCGTGGCGGCGACCAGGTCGCCCTCGTGGTGCGCCAGGTAGAGCCGGATCCGGTCCGGCTCCTCGGCGCCGAGGGCGTCGAACATGGTGCGGAAGTAGCTCAGCGGCCGGGGGGTGAAGTGGTCGCGCTCGGCGGTGTGCGCGTAGAGGGCGTGGAAGTCCTCGAGAGCGGGGCCCAGGTCCGCGGGCTCGACCCGGGTGACGACGACACCGGCCTTCGCGGCCTTCTTGATGTTGCGTCGCCACTGCTGGTTCATGCCCTTGAGGACGTCGTCCTCGGTGCGGCCGGTGAGCGGGATCTGGAAGTTGTACTGCGGCTGGCCGGCGGCGAACCCACCCTCGACCGACTGCAGCCGCCAGCCGAGGTCGCGCAGCTGGGAGACCACACGGGCCCCGACCTGGGAGCGCTCGGCCGGTGCGATCTCGGTGAGCCGCCGGATCCCCTCGTCGGCGACACCGCGCTTGACGTCGTCGGCCGACCAGCGCCGGGTGACGACCGGAGGCCCCATCCGGACGCCGAAGGCGCCGCGGTCGGCGAGGTGGCGGGTCATCGGCGCGAGCCAGGCGTCGAGGTCCTCGCTGCCCCAGTCGATCATCGGGCCCTCGGGGAGGTAGGCCAGGAACCGCTTGACCTTCGGCAGCTGCCGGTAGAGCACCAGCGCGGCGCCCACGAGGGTGCCGTGCTCGTCGTACCAGCCCAGCGACTCGGCCTGCCACTCGCTCTTGACCTTCGCCCAGGCCGGGGTCTGGAGGAAGCTGGCCGAGCGCTGCCCCCGGATGAACGACAGGTGCTCCTCGGCGGGGATGGTGCGGACGGTCAGGCCGGTCGTCTGGGGCGGGGAGGTCACGCGCCCGAGCCTAACGGGCCGGTAGGTGTGCAGCTGACCGCAGGCGGAGCCGTCACCATCGTTCAGCTGAACGCTTGTGACGTCCCTTGGCGCCGATTCGCTGTCACAACCGCTCACGTGAACGATCGTGACGACGCGACCCGGCTCGGACGTGGTCAGGCGCGCTCGCGGAGCCAGGCGAAGTCGGCCTGGTGCTGCTCAGGACCGCCCGGTGTCTCGCAGACCACGGGCGCGCCGGCCTCGCGCACGACGGCGGCCAGCTCGTCGGGGTCGATCTGGCCCTGGCCGAAGTTGGTGTGCCGGTCGGCGCCGGAGTCGAACGCGTCGCGACTGTCGTTGGCGTGCACCAGGTCGATCCGGCCGGTGATCCCGCGGACCTTCTCCACCACCGCGGTGAGGTCGATGCCGCCGGCGTGCGCGTGGCAGGTGTCGAGGCAGAACCCGACCATGTCGGCGCCCTCGGCGTGGCTGATCGCCTCCCAGACCCGGCCGATCCGGTCCAGCCGCCGGGCCATCGCGTTGGTGCCGCCGGCGGTGTTCTCGATCAGCAGCGGGATCTTCAGGTCGAGCTGGTCGACGCACTTGCGCCAGTTGTCGAGGCCCTTCTCCAACAACTCAGCATCGTCGTCCGATTTCCCGACGTGGCCACCGTGGACGATCAGGCCCTTGGCGCCGACCTCGGCGGCGGCGTCCATGTGCTTCTGCAGCAGCTTGCGGCTCGGGATCCGGATCCGGTTGTTCGTGGTGGCGACGTTGAGCACGTAGGGGGCGTGGACGTACAGGTCGATCCCGGCCTCCTCGGCGGCGTCGCGCAGGGCGGCCGGGCCCCCGTCGTACCGGACCTCGGGGCCCTTCCAGCCCTGTGGGTCGCCGAGGAAGAACTGGCTGAGGTCGGCCTCACGGGCCAGCGCCTCGGCCACCGGGTCGGTCTGGTCGACGTGGGCACCGATTCGCAGCTGGGTCATGGATCCAGACTAGGGACCCGGGCTCAGAGGTCGACGGTCGCGTTGTCGCCTTCGTAGCGCTCCCCGGACACGACGGACTTGAGCAGGTTCGCCACCTGGGTCACCTTGCCGCCAGGGGAGTCCCAGTACTCCGCGCTGTCGGCGGAGACCTTGATCAGGACGTTCTCGGGGTTGTCCGGGCCGCCCTCCATCCAGGCGTCGGTGAAGGTGCCCCACAGCTCGCGCAGCTTCTCGGCGTCGTCGAGCACGACCGCGTGCCCCGAGACCGACACCCACGAGTCGCTCGAGACGTAGGCGACGTTGACCCGCGGGTTGTGCCGCAGGTTGGTGACCTTCTCCGAGGACCGCTCGGTGATGAACCACAGGTCGGAGTCCGGCTCCACGTCCTGCGTCGCCATCGGGGCGCTGACCAGTCGGCCCTCGGGGTCCACGGTGGTCAGCATCGCCACCCGGGTGTCCTTGATCAGCTTGCGGACCTTCTCCTGCTGCTCGGTCATGTCGTTCCTCCCCTTCGTCGGCTGCTCTCGTCTCGGCGTACCCGCACCCGACGCCGGCATGTGCCCCGGCAGCCTGTGGATGACGATTCGTGGGGCTGAGTGCTGCGCTGATACCCTGGGGCGTCGATCGGCTCGACCCCAAGACATGAGTGGGCGTCGGGCCGTCGGTACGTCGCACACCTCACCGGCCCGTCCCGGGCAAGCGGGGGGTTCGACGGACGCAAGCCCTCCTGCCACGGAGACGCCGTGGCCGCCCGAGTCCGAAGGAGGTGGAGACCGCTTTGCGTGCCTATGAAGTGATGGTCATCCTCGACCCCGACCTCGAAGAGCGCACTGTTGCGCCTTCGCTGGAGCAGTACCTCAACAACGTCGTCGTCAAGGATGGCGGTTCGGTCGGTTCGGTCGACGTCTGGGGACGTCGCCGCCTGGCCTACGAGATCAACAAGAACGCCGAGGGCATCTACGCCGTCATCGAGCTGCAGGCCGAGCCGGCCACGGTGAAGGAGCTCGACCGTCAGCTCACGCTGAACGAGTCGGTGCTGCGCACCAAGGTCATCCGTCCCGACGTTCGCTGACCCTCCATGTCGTCCGGCCGGCCCGCCGGCCCGGACGTCTTGATCAGAACATCGCGTCCCCGACCGATTCCCCCGGTCACTCTCGTCGGAACACATCGACAGACATCGAGACTGGAGGCCTGACATGGCAGGCGAAACACCCATCACCGTCGTCGGCAACCTGACCGCCGACCCGGAGCTGCGCTTCACCCCGTCGGGTGCGGCCGTCGCGAACTTCACGGTCGCGTCGACCCCTCGCACCTTCGACCGGCAGAGCAACGAGTGGAAGGACGGCGAAGCCCTCTTCCTCAACTGCTCGGTGTGGCGGCAGGCCGCGGAGAACGCCGCGGAGTCCCTGCAGCGCGGCATGCGGGTGATCGTCTCCGGTCGCCTCAAGGCGCGCTCCTACGAGACCCGCGAGGGTGAGAAGCGCACCGTCTTCGAGATCGACGTCGACGAGGTCGGCCCGAGCCTGAAGTACGCCACGGCCAAGGTCACCAAGACCACCCGTCAGGGCGGTGGCGGTGGCGGCTTCTCCGGCGGCGGCGACGACCCGTGGGCCTCCGGTGGCCAGGCCGGCGGCCAGTCTGCCGGCGGCTCCGGTGCTGCCGGTGGCGGCTGGGGCGGCCAGCAGGGCGGCTCCGGCGGTGGCTGGGGCGGCCAGCAGGGCGGCGGCTCCGGTGGCGGTGACCCGTGGGGCGCGCCCGGCGTGGGTGGCTCGGCCGACGAGCCCCCGTTCTGATCGACCCCGGCCTGCCGTCCCGGTGACGGGCGGCGGACCGACTTGTCCATGACCCACTGACCATTCCGGCGGACCCGCCGGGCTCTTTGAAAGGGAGCACCACAATGGCCAAGCCAGTACTCCGCAAGCCGAAGAAGAAGGTTTGCCAGTTCTGCAAGGAGAAGGTGTCCTACGTCGACTACAAGGACACCACCCTGCTTCGCAAGTTCATCTCCGACCGCGGCAAGATCCGCGCGCGTCGGGTGACCGGCAACTGCGTCCAGCACCAGCGCGACGTGGCCACGGCGGTCAAGAACGCCCGCGAGGTTGCGCTCCTTCCCTACACGTCCACGGCTCGCTGAGAGGGGTTTGCACGATGAAGCTCATCCTGACTCAGGAGGTCGACGGCCTCGGTTCCGCAGGTGACGTCGTCGAGGTGAAGGACGGCTACGCCCGCAACTACCTCGTCCCGCGCGGCCTCGGCATGCGCTGGACGCGTGGTGGCGAGAAGCAGATCGAGTCGATCAAGGCCGCCCGCGCCAGCCGCGCGGTCCGCGACCTCGACCACGCCAAGGAGATCAAGACCAAGCTCGAGGGTACGACGGTCAACCTGCCGGTTCGCGCCGGCGAGGGTGGTCGTCTCTTCGGTGCGGTCACGGTCAACGACATCGCCGGCGCCATCGCCAGCACCATCGGTGAGGACACGGTCGACAAGCGCAAGATCGTCCTCGGCAACCCGATCAAGTCGCTGGGCGCGCACACGGTGACCGTCAAGGTGCACGACGAGGTGGACGCGACCGTCAACCTCAACGTGGTCTCTGCCTGACCCAGCACCACCCGGTGCCCGCCGTACACCGGCGGCACGCAGCAACGAAGAAGGGCCGCTCCCCGCTGGGGAACGGCCCTTCTGCTGTACCGCGGTGCTGTACGGCGGGCTAGCGGTCGGCCACG
>JBMOMG010000185.1:0-12383 GCA_049323155.1 Actinomycetota bacterium
GCCGAGCTGTTCGAGACCGTCCACGCCGTGCTGGAGCTGCTCGCTGCGCAGGCGCCGCTGCTGGTGATCCTCGAGGACCTGCACTGGGCCGACCAGTCGACCCGCGACCTGCTCGGGTTCCTGTTCCAGCGCCGGTTCGCCAAGCCGGTCACGGTGGTGGCGTCCTACCGCAGCGACGACCTGCACCGGCGACACCCGCTCCGCGTCACGGTGGCCCAGTGGAGCCGGATCCCCGGCGTGCACCGTCTCCAGCTCGGCCCGCTCGGCGACAGCTTCGTCCGCGCGCTCGCCGCGTCGCTTCACCACGGGCAGCTCTCCGAGGCCGAGATGCAGGCGATCGTGACCCGCGCGGAGGGCAACGCGTTCCTCGCCGAGGAGCTCGTCGTCGCCAACGCGATCACCGCCGGCACCCTGCCCGACGACCTCGCCAGCCTGCTGCTCGTGCGCGTCGACCAGCTCGACGAGGACGCCCGCGAGGTGGTCCGGGCCGCGTCCTGTGCCGGGCGACAGGTGTCCCACGAGCTGCTCGCCGCCGTCGTGCCGCTCGACCCGGCTGCCCTCGACCGGGCTCTGCGCAACGCCGTCGACAGCTTCGTGCTGGTGCCCAGCGGCGCGGGCTACGCGTTCCGGCACGCGCTGCTCGGCGAGGCGGTCTACGACGACCTGCTGCCCGGTGAGCGGGTGCGCCGGCACGCCGCGTTCGTCGACGCCCTCTGCCGCAACGTCGCGCAGGGCACCGCTGCGGAGCTCGCGCGGCACGCCCGGGTTGCCCACGACGTCGCCACCGCGGTCCGGGCCAGCATCGAGGCCGGCGACGACGCGATGGCCGTCGGTGGGCCCGACGACGCCGCCCGGCACTACGAGGTGGCCCTCGAGCTGCTCGGCAAGCCGGCCCACGCCGACGAGCGGCCGGCCGAGGTCGACATGGTCTCGCTGACCAGCCGGGCAAGCGACGCCTGGCTCGCCGCCGGCGACGCCCACCGGGCGATCGAGCTGGTCGCCGACCACCTCGCGCAGCTCCGCGTCGACGCGCCGGACGTCGACCGTGCCCGACTGATGCTGACCCTCGCGCACGCCTCCTTGATGGCCGACAGCGACATCGACGCGCTGGAGCTGACCACCGAGGCGCTGGGCCTGGTGGGCCCGGAGGCGACGCAGCTGCGCGCCCGCCCGGGGTGCACGCCCAGGCCAACGCGCTGCGTCAGCGCGTCGACGAGGCGGTCCGGTGGGCCGGCGAGGCGCTCCAGCTGGCCGAGGAGCTCGACCTGCCGCGAGTCGCCCTCGACGCCACCACCACCCTGGCCCGACTCGAGGAGCGCGACCAGGACCCGGAGTCGTCGCGACGGACCTTCGAGAGCATCGTCGCCCGGGCCCGCGCCGACGGTGACGTCACCGCCGAGTTCCGCGGCCTGCACCTGCTCGGCGCGCTCCACTACGAGCACGGCGAGCTCGACGCGGCCGCGGAGGCCTACGAGACCGCGTCCCGCCGGGCAGGCGAGGTCGGCCGGCCGTGGGCGCCCTATGGCTTCGACGCCCGGCTGATGGCCGCGATCACCGCCTACGTCGGCGGACGGTGGGACGACGCGACGCGGATCGCCGAGCTGACCGGTGAGTCCCCGCCGCCGATGGCGGAGGCGGCGCTCGGGATGGTGGCGCTCGCGGTCGCGGCGGGTCGAGGCCAGATCGACGCGCTCTCCCGGTTGGCGCCCCACCGGGGCTGGTGGGACCGCGACGGGTTCATCGCGATCCTCGGGGCCGCCGCCGCGATCGACCTGCACGGCGAGGCCGGCGACCTCGACGCCGTGCTGCGCGTTCACGACGACGTCGTCGAGATCATCACCGGCCTGTGGCAGGTCAAGTCGTTCCTGGCGCAGGTGCGGCTCGGCGCGCTCGTCCTGGGGCACCTCGCAAGGCAGGCGCCGGCTAGGCCGGCGGCCGAGCGTGGGGAGCTCCTTCGTCGTGGTGACGTGCTCCTCGAGGCCGCCCGGGACGCGATGAGCCGGGCCGAGGGTCGGGGTCGCCGGATCGGCCCGGAGGGTCAGGCCTGGCGGGCGCGGGCCGAGGCCGAGCACCTGCGTCTGCGCTGGCTCGCCGGCGTCGAGGTGCCGGCCGAGTCGGAGCTGATCGCGCCGTGGCGTGAGGCGGTGCGCTGGTTCGGCGAGTTCGGGCACGTCTTCGAGGTGGCCCGCTCGCGCGCTCGGCTGGCCGCCGTACTCCGCTCGGTGGGCGACGCGGCGGAGGCCCGCGAGCATGCCGACGCCGCCCGTGAGGCCGCGCACCGGCTCGGCGCAGCGCCGCTGCTCGCGGAGCTCCGGGCGGCGGGGTCGGCGCCGGCAGCATCCCGGCGCGTCGACGCGGACCCGGGACAGCTGACCCCGCGGGAGCGGGAGATCCTCGACCTGGTCGCTCAGGGGCGCAGCAACGGCGAGATCGCGCGGCAGCTGTTCATCAGCGCCAAGACCGTCAGCGTGCACGTGTCGAACATCCTGGCCAAGCTCGGCGCCGCCAGCCGCACCGAAGCCGCCGCGCTCGCCCGCAGCCGCGGTTTGCTCATCTGAGGCCGGTGGCGTCGGTCACTCCTGCCGAAATCCCGTGGCGGCAGTGGTGCGCCGCTGGCAGCATGCGCCGGTGACCTGGAGAGAACGCCTCGGCGCGCTGCGCGTCGACACCACCCCGCTGCGCGACTCGCGCGACTTCCGGCTGCTGTTCTGGGCCGGGGCGGTGTTCTACCTCGGCGGGATGATCTCCTACGTCGCCCTGCCCTACCAGCTGTACCAGCTCACCGGCTCCAACCTTGCTGTCGGCGCGCTCGGCATCGTCGAGCTGGTGCCGCTGGTGGTGTTCGGTCTGTACGGCGGAGCGCTCGCCGACCACGTCGACCGGCGCCGGATGCTCGTCGCCATGGGCTCGGCGCAGGCCGTGCTGACCGCGCTGCTGGCGGTCAACGCCGTGCTCCCGGACCCGAAGGTGTGGCCGATCTACGTGCTCGGCGCGATGCTCGCGGCTGCCCAGTCGATGCAGCGACCCTCGAAGGAGGCGCTGGAGCCGCGGACGGTCAAGCACGACCAGATCATGGCCGCCAGCGCGCTGTCCTCGCTCGGGGTGCAGGTCGGGCTGCTCGCCGGCCCCGCCGTCGGTGGTGTGCTGCTGGCGACGGTCGGGGTGGCCTGGTGCTTCACGGTCGACGTGGTGGCGCTGGTGATCGCGACCGCGCTGTTCGCGGCGCTGCGGCCCTACCCGGTCACCGACCGGAGCAACCCGCCCTCGCTGCGCGGCATCCACGAGGGACTGACCTACGCGCTGCGCCGGCGTGACCTGCTCGGCACCTACGTCGTGGACATCGTGGCGATGCTGATGGCGATGCCGACGGTGCTGTTCCCGGCGCTGGCCTCCGACGTGTTCGAGCGGCCGGGCATGCTGGGCCTGCTCTACAGCGCCGGCACGGTCGGCAGCCTGCTCGCCACGGTCTCGTCGGGGTGGACCAAGCGGGTGCACCACCACGGCCGGGCGGTGGTGGTCGCCGCCGCAGTCTGGGGAGCCGCGGTCGCCGTGGCCGGGCTGATGCCGAGCATCTGGCTGCTGCTGGTCTTCCTGGTCCTCGCCGGTGCCGCGGACATGATCAGCGGGATCTTCCGCTCCACGGTGTGGAACCAGACCATCCCCGACCACATGCGCGGTCGCCTCGCCGGCATCGAGATGCTGTCCTACTCCATCGGTCCCCTCGGCGGCCAGGCCCGCGCCGGTCTCGTCGCCGACGCGTGGTCGGTGCGCGGCTCGATCACCAGCGGGGGCGTGCTGTGCGTCGTCGGGGTGGTCGGTGTCGCGGTGTGGCTGCGCGACTTCTGGGCGTACGACGAGCGCACCGACGAGCACGCCAGCCGGGAGCGGCAGCTGCGCGCCGAGCAGGGCTGAGCTGACCGCCGTACTGCACGACGAACTGGGCACGACGAACTGCCGCTCTGCACGGGTTGCGGCCCGTGCCGAGTGGCGGATTCTCACGTTAACGTGAGAATCCGGCAGGGACAGGCGCCGCCGGGCGTAGGGGGTTTTGCCCAGCGGGACATACCCGTAGTATGCGAAACCTGTTCTAGCACCGGGAGTGGTCATGACGGTCACCGACGATCGCTTCACCAAGATGAAGCCGTACAACGCCGGGTTCGCGCGCAAGATCCCGGCCAGCCAGCTGCCGCCGGGGCCGCAGTGGCCGGCGCTCGTGCAGAGCATGCTCCTGATGCGGTTCCGCCACCAGTTCATCCCGGCGATGCACCGCCGCTACGGCGACGTGTTCACCATCCGCCTGGTCCCGGGCGGGTCACCGCTGGTGCTGTTCACCCGCCCCGAGCACGCCAAGGAGATCTTCGCCGGCGACCCGGAGGTGTTCCACGCCGGCAAGGGCAACGCGATCCTCGGCCCGATCATGGGCGAGCACTCGCTGCTGCTGCAGGACTCCACCGAGCACCGACGCGCTCGCAAGCTCCTGATGCCGGCGTTCAACGGCGCCGCGCTGCGAGGGTACCAGTCGCTGGTCACCACGATCGCCAAGGACGAGGTCGCGCGCTGGACGCCGGGCCGGCCGTTCCGCGCGCTGGAGCGGATGAACGCCCTCACCCTCGAGGTGATCCTCCAGGTGGTCTTCGGGGTCACCGACGAGGCCCGTCTGGCCCAGCTGCGGCCGCTGGTCAACAAGACCGTCGACATCCACCCGATCATCCTGCTCGGCTGGGGCTACCCGTTCCTGCAGAAGTTCGGGCCGTGGAAGGCCACGGTCGACAACCAGCGCGAGCTCGACAAGGTGATGTACGCCGAGATCGCCGAACGCCGTGCTGCCGGGGACCTGGCCGACCGCACCGACGTGCTCTCCCAGCTGCTGCGTGTCGGCGACGGCGACGATAAGCTCTCCGACGCCGAGCTGCGTGACCAGCTGGTGACGCTGCTGCTCGCCGGCCACGAGACCACCGCGACGGCGCTGTCCTGGTCGCTGTACGAGCTGGGCCGCGACGAGGGCCAGCTGGCCAAGGCCCGACGGGCCGCCGACGAGGGCGACGACGACTACCTCGAGGCCGTGATGAAGGAGGCCATGCGGCTGCACCCGGTGATCCCGATGGTGGTGCGCCACCTGATGGCTCCGGCGACCATCGGCGGCTGGGAGCTGCCGCGCGGCACGAACATCGGGCCGTCGATCATCCTTGCCCACTCCCGGTCGGAGAACTTCCCCGACCCCGAGGTGTTCCGGCCCGAGCGGTTCACCGAGGGCCACATCGAGCCGAACACCTGGATCCCGTTCGGCGGCGGGGTGCGCCGCTGCATCGGGGCGGGCTTCTCGCTGATGGAGGGCGTCGCGGTGCTGCGCGAGGTGCTGACCAGGTACGACGTGCACGTGCCCGCGGGTTCCCGCGACAAGCCCAAGGTCCGCAACATCACGAGCGTCCCGCGCTACGGGGCGCGGATCGTCGTCCGCCCGCGCTGAGCTGCCTGTACGGACGCCGGCCGGCGCGACCAGGTCGAGCGTGGTGTCGCCCTCGACCGGCGTCCGGACGATCAGCCGTTCTGCCAGCCGTCGGGCAGGTCGTTCGGGTCCGGCCAGCCGTCGGGCCACTCCCCGTTCCACTCGTCGGGCCAGTCGCCGGGCCAGTCACCCGGGGTCGGCGGCTCCGGAGCCGGGTCCGGCGTCTCCGGGGTCGGCTCGGCCGGCTTGTCCACCGGCGGGATCACGGTCGGCTTCTTCACCCGGATCCGCTGACCGACGTACAGCTCGACCGGCCCGCGACGCGGGAAGCCGTTCCAGACCCGCACCTGGCGGACCGAGATGTGGAAGAACCGGGCCACGCGGCGCAGCGTCTCGCCGGACTGGGCGCGGTAGATGCCGTTCTTGTTCGCCCTCGGACGCCGGATCGGCTCCGGGCACGGTGCCAGTCGCGGCGACCGCCAGCGCGGGGCGTACTCGCCCACCCACTTCTGGCACGGGCCGTAGTCGTGGGCCATCACCCGGCCGGTGTACCAGGAGGTGCGCCGCATGGCGCCGTTCCAGGTGAACGAGAAGTGGACGTGGTCGCGGTGCGGCGAGGTGCCGGTGTAGGGTCGCCAGCCGCCCGACGACCAGATCCGCCGGTTCCAGATCATGTACATCACGCCGAGGCGCTTGGCGCGGCGGGCGGGGTCGCGGGCCACGGGCTCGGTGAGCCACTCGATGACGCGCTTGGCCTTGGCCCGGTCGCGGGGGTTGTGCCAGTTCAGGGCGTAGTCCCAGGCGCGGCCTTCCTTGTGCTCGGAGGTGCCACCGACCGAGCAGGAGCGGGTGATGCCGAGGTCGCCGCCGCCGAACTGGCGGTTGATCAGGCCGCGGAAGGCGAGGACGCCCGGCTTGGCCACCGGGTCGCAGGAGACCTGCGGCTGGTAGCTGCCGTACGGCTCGACGGCCTTGAGGGCGTCCGCCGGCGCGGCGACGGATACCGCGAGCAGGCCGGACAGTGCAGTGATGAGCAGGCGTCGCAGCAGCGACACCGGGACGTGCGAGGACACCGGTGTTTCCCCAAGAGGTAGATCGGTCCGCGAGCCCGTCCGGCTTCCCCACCGTGGGACGCGCAGCTGTCGCCTTTACTTTCGGCAGGCCAGGGACCGCTCTTGAGGGATTCCACGTCGACTTCCCACGCGGTGTGGACGGTTCGCACGCGGTGTGCGGCGTGTCCAGCGTCCATAACCCCGCGTTACTTCGCGGTGGGGGTCAGAAGCGGGCGAGCACGTCCTCCTCGGTGAGCCCGTAGTCGGCCAGCGAGTACCGGTGCGACGGTCGCTTGGGGCCCTGGCGCGACTCGGCGTCGATCGCGTTCACCCGGTCGGCGACGTCGTCGGTCCACGGCAGGCCGAACGCGTCGTAGATCCGGCGGACGGTCCCGGGCGGGTCGGCGACGAACTCGTCGTACTGCACGTCGAGGAACTGCGCCGGGTCGTACTTCGACCGCTCCTCGGCGAACCTGGCGGACGCCCCGGCGAGCATGTCGAGCTGGGTCCGCCCGATCACCTCACCCTCGAACACCGTCGACCAGCCCTTGGTCGCCTCGGCGCTCAGCGAGCACGCCGACGCGATCGCCACCCGCGGGTCGCGGTGGGTCTGCACGACGAGCGCGTCGGGGTAGACGGCCATGATCGCGTCGAGCCCGACGAGGTGGGAGGGGTTCTTCAGCACCCACCGCTTGTCCTGGTCGTTGAGGCCGATCAGCTGCAGGTTGGCCTTGTGCCGTTCGTAGGCGTCGGTCCAGTCCTGCTTGGCCAGCCACGCCGAGTAGTTGGGGATGTAGGCCAGCGACTCGTAGCCGATCGACTTGCCCGACTGGCGCAGCAGCCGCCAGCACTCCTCGACGGAGGTGGCGTCCATGTAGTGGATCCCCATGAACTCGGGGTTCTCGACGTGGTGCTCGGCGTACGCCGCCTGGATCCCGGTGAACACCGGGTCGGCCTCCCAGGTCTCGCGGGGTGGCCGCGGCTGGGGGAACTCGGTGAGCCACAGCTCGACACCCTGGTGCCGGGGGTCGGCGGTGAGCAGCCGGTGCAAGGCGGTGGTGCCCGTGCGTGGCAGCCCGGTCACGAAGACCGGCCGTTCGATCGGCACCTCGGCGTACTCCGGGTGCTGCTTGAACCCGGCCTGGCTGAGCAGCCGGGCGATCAGCGCGCCGCGGACGAACGAGCGCTGCATGTAGTTGCCGGCGCCGGTCAGCCCGGCCTCGGTGGCGTAGTCGTCGAGCAGGATCCGCAGGCCCTCGTGGTACTCGTCGCCGCCGAAGTCGTCGAGCCCGGTCGCCCGCGACGCCGCCTCGTGGAGGTCCTCGAACGTCCCGACGCTGTCTCTCTCACGCATGGCTGCTCCTAGTGGTGGTACTCGCCGCAGTTGACGTCGAGGCACTGGCCGGTGATCCCGCGCGCCAGGTCGGAGGCGAGGAAGACGACGGCGTCGGCGATCTCCTCGGGCACCGGAAGCCGGCGCAGGTCGCACGCCGCGGCGGTCTCGTCGTACACCTGCTGGTGGGTCACGCCGCGCTCGCCGGCGAGGTAGTCGAAGTACCACTTCAGCGAGTCGGCGTAGATGTAGCCCGGTGCGACGGAGTTGACCCGCACGCCGCGGGGGCCGACCTCCGAGGCGAGCGTCTGCGCCATCGCGAGCAGCGCGGCCTTGCCCATCTTGTAGGCGCCGTACTCCGGGCTGCTGTGGCGCAGCACCGCGGAGTTGATCATCACGATCGACCCCTGGGTCTGCTCCAGCGCCGTGACGAACACCTTCGACATACGCAGCGACCCGAGCACGTTGGTCTCGAACCCGGCGCGGACCGCGTCGAAGTCGGCCTCGCTCACCGGCTCGATCGGCGGCATCACGAACGCGTTGTTGACCAGCGCGTCGACCCGCCCGAGCTCCTCGATGGTGCGGTCGAGCAGCGCCTGCGCCGAGCTGTCGTCGGTGATGTCGGTCGGGACGACGAGTGCGGTGCCGCCGACCTCCTGCACGGCCGCGGCCACCTTCTCGAGCCGCTTCTCCGTCCGCGCAGCGAGTACGACGCTCGCACCGGCCCGCGCCGACTGCAGGGCGATCGCCGCACCGAGGCCGGGCCCGATGCCGGACACGACCACGACCCGGTCGTCGAGCAGGCCCATCAGCTGATCATCCTGCGCGCGACACCGACCTGCCGCTCGGCGATCCGGGCGGCGTACTGCTCGGGGCTGACCCGCTGCTCGTCGAAGTACGGCACCTTCTCGGCCAGGTCCTCGAACCGCACCACCTCGGCCTGCGGGCCGTCGTCGGCGGTCAGCTCGCGGGAGAGCCGTTGCCAGCGCAGCATCATCACGCCGCGGGTGTGGCCGGTGGTCTCCAGCCAGTTCGCGATGCCGGGGTCCTGGGCGCTGACCACGTAGCGCAGCATCCCGTCGGGGTCGGTGTGCGACTGGGCCGCGGTGAGCGAGGTCTGGTGGTTGACGTAGTCGGTGGAGATGTACCACGCCGAGCCGATCTGGATCGCCTGGTAGGCGCACTCGGCCTTCGGCACGGTGACCACCAGCGCCTCGTCGTCGGCGAGCTCGTAGTGGCCGATCGAGGAGAACTGGCTCGACAGCCCGCCCGGCGTCACCTGCGGGACGGTGAGCGTGTTGACCGGCTCCTTGTAGGTGAACCACTCGGGGAAGGCGAACCAGGTGTTGATCCGGCCGACCAGCATCTTCGCCGCGACGGCGTAGCGCTTGGCCATCTGCTCCACCGAAGGGGAGGGCGGGACCGTGCCCAAGGTGTCCACGCGGTGGATACGCAGGTCGCCGCGCTCCTCGGCGGACCAGTCGCTGAACACCTCCCGCACGATCAGGATCGAGCTGCCCGGCGCCAACGTGAAGTAGCTGGCCGGCGGGTCCTCGCGCTTGGGGCCGAACCGGATCTCGAAGCTCCCGTCCGCGGCGACCTCGATCGCGCGGTCGTCGAACGCCGCCACGCTGTCGGGGGCCTCGGCCGGTGAGTAGTTGCCGTTCATCACCTGGAAGGACAGGTCCGCGCACGTCCCGCGGCGGCCGGTGACGACGTACTCCGCGGTGTCCTCGATGTAGGCGTGGAAGTAGATCGCGTCGGGGTTGTCCAGGCCCTGCTTGGAGTACTGGTGCGTGGAGTTGATGAACACCGGGTGCGCGAGGTCGTAGCCGAACGCCGCCTGCAGCGAGGCCCGGATGCCGCCGGCGAGGTACTCGTAGCCCTCCGCCAGGTCCTGCTCGGTGCGGATGAACGACGCGCCTTCGATCAGCCGCTCCGCCTCCGCGACCGCGTGTGTGAACGGACGAGTCAGCTCCCTGCCCGCGACGCCCTCGAGCAGATGGGGCCCTTGGGCGCTCGTCATGCTGTCACCTTCGCGATCACGGACTCGGCGAACCGCTCGAGGTGCTCGACCTTCTTCTCCAGCGGCTCGGTGTCGGGCCCCTTCACGTAGGGCACCCGGAAGCCGACGATCACGTCGGTCACGCCCTTGTCCTCCAGCCGCTTGATCCCGTCGGGGGAGTAGGCGTCCATCGAGATCACGTGGATCTCGAACGGCTTGTCGCTCGCGCCCTCCGCGGCGCGGAGCTTGGCGATCTTGTCCAGCAGCACGTCGAGCTCCTCGGCGTCGCCGCCGGCGTGCATCCAGCCGTCGCCGCGGGTGACCGCTCGGCGCAGCGCCGCGTCGCTGTGGCCGCCGACGAGGATCGGGATCGGCTCGGTGGGGGCGGGCGTCATCTTCATCGCCGGTACGTCGAACACCTCGCCGTGGTACTCGAACCAACCGCCGGCGGTGAGGCCGCGGACGATGTCGATCGCCTCGTCCATCCGCTTGCCGCGGCCCTTCCACGGCACTCCCATCGCGGTGAAGTCCTCCGGCCAGGGGCTCAGTCCCACGCCCAGGCCGAGCCGGTTGCCGGTGAGGTAGGCGATCGAGCCGGCCTGCTTGGCGACCAGCACCGGCGGTCGCACCGGCAGCTTGAGCACGAACGGGGTGAACCGGATCCGCTCGGTGACCGCGCCCATCGCCGCGATCAGCGTGAACGTCTCGATGAACTCCTTGTCCTCGAGGAACTCCCGGTCGCCGTCGTCGGTGTAGGGGTAGGTCGCGTCGGACTCGCGCGGGTAGATCAGCGAGTCCGCGACCGTCATCGAGTCGTAGCCGGCCGCGTCGGCCGCCTGGGCCAACGGCAGGTAGTACTCCGCCCGGGTCATGGCCTCGGCGTAGGTGAATCGCATCGGGTGCTCCCTGGCGTTGGGGGACGAGTCGGCCTCATGCTAGAACTTGTTTCAGTTTTCGACCAGACCCCGGACGGTGCCCGTGCTCGACGTACAGCTGATCTCGGACCGGATCGAGATCGCGGACCTGCTCACCCGCTACACGCGCGCGATCGACACCGGCGAGTGGGACCGCCTCGACGAGGTGTTCACCCCCGACGCGACCATCGACTACACGGCGACCGGCGGCATCGAGGGGGAGTTCCCGAAGGTCAAGGCCTGGCTGGCCGAGATGCTGCCGATGTTCCCGCGCCGCCACCACGTGATCGCCCAGTCCGAGGTCGAGGTGACCGGCGACGAGGCGACCGTGCTCGCCTACTTCCTCAACCCGATGGTGCTCCCGCAGCCTGACGGCAGCGAGCTGCTGTGGGAGTTCGGCGGCTACTACCGGCACCGGCTGGTGCGCACCGCCGCGGGCTGGCGCTCGGCGCGGCTCGTCGAGGAGCTGGTCTGGAAGCGTGGGGTCTGACCACGGTACGGCGGTCACCGGGCGCGACTTGCCGACCCGATTAGGCTGGCGCCGATGGTCGAGGACGACGAGAAGCTGTGGTACCGACCCCTCCTGGTGGGGCTCGGCGCGCTGCTCGGTGTCGCCGTGCTCGTCGGCGGTCTGATCGGCGTGGTCGCGCTCGGCGTGGTCAACGTCGCCGGCATCGACGAGGAGCGCGCGACCGTCCAGGAGGAGCCCAGCCTGCACATCCCCGACCGCACTCCCGGCCAGCGCGCCGAGGACGACGACCAGGGACTGACCCTCGAGGACCTCAACGGCGGCGTCGACCCCACCGAGTCGGAGTCCCCTTCCGAGTCGACCTCCCCGTCGGCCGAGCCGAAGAAGAAGAAGAAGAAGCGCAAGCCGCCGAAGTCGGTGATCAGCCTGTCGGCGAGCCCGGTCGAGGTCGCGCCGATGGAGCGGATCTACCTGACCGGCACCTACCCCGGCGGTGAGGGCGCCTCGCTGCAGGTGCAGCGGTTCGAGGGCGGTTGGCAGAACTTCGACGCCTCGGCGTCGGTCAGCGGCGGCACGTTCTCCAGCTACGTGATGACCGGCCGGTCGGGACCCAACAAGTTCCGGGTCGTCGACACGGCCAGCGGCAAGGCCTCCAACCCGGTCACCATCCGGGTCCGCTGACCGCCGTACGATCGCCGGCATGCCGTTGCGCACCCAGATCACCCTGTTCAAGGCCGTCGCAGTCGCCGAGGCGCTCTCGTGGGCGGGCCTGCTCGTCGGGATGTACTTCAAGCACGTCGCCGGCACCACCGAGCGCGGGGTGCAGGTCTTCGGTGCGCTGCACGGAGGGATCTTCGTCGCCTACGTCGCCCTCGCGCTCCTGCTCGCGTGGCGACTGCGCTGGTCGCCGAGGGTGGCGCTGACCGCGCTCGCCTGCTCGGTCCCGCCGTTCGCCACCGTGATCTTCGAGGTGTGGGCCTCGCGCACCGGCCGGCTGACCCTGCCGGCCGCCGACGCCGAGCGCGAACCGCAACCGGTCGGCTGATTCCCTATCGGGGATCGGACGTCAAGGGGGCTGGTTGTTTGACCTCCTCGACGACCGGGGTCAGGATCGTGGGTGGGGAAGGTCGCCTCGTGTGCCGACGCCGTTGTGTGTCTGGCTTT
>JBMOMG010000186.1:0-12196 GCA_049323155.1 Actinomycetota bacterium
GGCTTCGGGCTCAAGGAGACCGTGCCGCTGACCTACCCGCACATGCTCGCCTTCGGCCTGCACATGGCGATCATGACCGACTCGGCGTTCCCCTTCCCCGCGATCGGCACGGTGCACCTGGAGAACACCATCACCCAGCACCGGCCGATCGCCGCCTCGGAGACGCTGCAGGTGACCGCCCGGCCGCAGGCGCTGCGGGCCCACCCCAAGGGCCAGGTTTTCGACATCGTCACGCAGGTGCACTCCGCGGGCGAGCCGGTGTGGGAGGAGACCTCGACGTTCCTGCGTCGCGGCCGGTCCGACGAGGGCGCGCAGGACACCGGCCTGCAGCTGGAGACGGTGCCCTCGTCCGGGATCGAGTGGCGGTTGCCGGGCGACCTCGGCCGCCGGTACGCCGCGGTCTCCGGCGACCACAACCCGATCCACCTCTACGGGGTCACCGCGAAGGCGTTCGGCTTCCCCCGGCAGATCGCCCACGGCATGTGGAGCAAGGCCCGGTGCGTGGCGATGCTGGAGCCGCGACTGCCTGACGCGGTGCGGGTCGACGTGGCGTTCAAGAAGCCGATCCTGCTGCCGAGCACGGTCGCTTTCGGGTCGCGCGCGCTGCCCCGGGAGGCCGGAAACCGTAACCAGGACTGGGCATTCTCGTTGACCAGTCCGAAGAACGGAGCCCCTCACCTGGTCGGGAGGACCTCCGCCCTCTAGACCCTCGGGAGCCCCGCGTGCGTCGTACCCTCGCCCTGATCCTCCTCCTGCTCATGGCGACAGGCACCGCGCTCGCGGGGCTCTCTGCTCCCACGACGGCTGCACCGCGGGCGGCGTGGAAGCCCCGGCCGGCGCAGTTCCCCGCGGTGCACGTCACCGAGGACGTGCCGGTCGAGATGTCCGACGGGGTCGTGCTCAGCGTGAACGTCTACCGGCCGGCCCGCGAGGACGGTACGCCGGCGCGGGGCCGGTTCCCGGTGGTCCTCACCCAGACGCCCTACAACAAGTCCACCGGCGCGTTCCGCAACGACTACCTCGTGCAGCGCGGCTACGTGCAGGTCGAGGCCGACGTGCGCGGCACCGGCTCCTCCGGTGGCACCTGGGCCTCCTTCGACGACCGCGAGCAGCGCGACTCCTTCGAGCTCGTCCGCTGGGCGCACTCCCGCAAGCGCCCGTGGAGCAACGGCGACGTGGGCCTGTGGGGCATCTCGTACGCCGCGATCAACCAGTTCTTCACCGCGGCGCAGCAGCCGCCGGGGCTCAAGGCGATGTTCCCGATCGTCCCGGCCGGCGACGTGTACCGCGACGTCGTGGCCTCCGGCGGCCAGGTCGACGCCGGGTTCATCCCGCTGTGGCTCGGCCTGGTCACCGCGACGGGCGTCGTGCCCCCGGCGTACACCGCCGTGGAGCCCGACCGCGGGCTGGTCACCCTGCTCCAGCACGCCGGCGGCGCCCTGTCCTTCCAGCTGCCCACGCTCGTGAGCGCCACCGCGGGCGGGCACATGGCCTACGACGGGCCGTTCTACCGCAAGCGCTCGCCGCTGTCGGTGGTCGACAAGGTGCGGGTGCCGACGTTCGTCACCGCCGGCCACTACGACCTCTTCCAGCGCGGCGCCCCGATGCTCTTCGAGCGGCTTCAGCGCAACGGCGTGCCGGCCCGGCTGCTGACCGGACCGTGGACGCACCTCCAGGCGGCCGCGGCGCCGGACATCGCCCCCGACCTGCACTCCCTGGACGCCCTCGCCGTCCGCTGGTTCGACCGCTACCTGCGCGGCCGGGCCGACCGGACCCTGGACCGCGACATCAAGCCGGTCACCTACTACGAGATCGGGTCCGGCCGCTGGCGGACGGCCTCCCGGTGGATCGCCCCCGGCACGACCGCGCGCGTGCTCCACCTCGACGGCACGGCGACCCCGGGAACGCCCGGCAGGCTGGTACGCCGCACACCGCGCAGCGCCGGCGGCGACCCGGTCCTCCCGGTGCCGGTCGCGGGGCTGTGCACCCGGAGCGCCTCGCAGTGGACCGCCGGAATCGTGTCCGGCACCCCGTGCGAGACCGACAACCGGCTCAACGACACGAGCGGGACCTCCTACGAGACCGCCCCGCTGACCGAGCCGTTGCGCGTGGCCGGGCCGCTGAACGCACGACTGTTCGTCTCGACCACCGCGCGCAACGGGATGCTGTCGGTGCACGTCGAGGACGTCGCCCCCGATGGCAGCGTCGACCGACTCACCGGCGGCTGGCAGGTGCTCAGCCACCGCAAGCTCGACCGCAGCCGGTCGCGACGCCTAGACGGCGAGGTGATCGCCCCGTGGCACCCGTTCACCAAGGCTGCCGAGCTGCCGGTCGAGCCGGGCGAGGTGATGGCGGTCGATGTCGAGGTGTTCCCGACGGCGGCGATGCTGAAGCAGGGGCACCGGCTGCGGATCACCGTGCAGGCATTCGACACCCCGCACCTGCTGCCCACCGCACCTCAGCTGCTCGACCAGGCGGCCGGCGTGATCACCGTGCACCACTCGCCCGAGCACCCGAGCCGCCTGGTCCTCCCGGTCCGCAGGTGAACCGGACCGATCGCGGGGGCTGCGACTAGCGAGGCGTGCCGAAGGTGAGCGTGCGCAGCTCGGCGGCGGAGCCGGCGGGCTGCCGGGCGTTGGTCACCGGCGGGGTGATCCGCAAGGTGTAGGTGGCGGTGCTCGGCGTCCAGGTGCCCACGTCGGTGATCCCGTCGCCGTTCCAGTCACCGGTCACCGGCAGGTCGGTGCTCGCCCCGAGCAGGACGGTGGTCACCGCGGCCAGGCCGTCGGAGGAGACCGCACGGAGCGTGAACATGGCGCTGCTGCTGTCGAAGACGCCGACGTCGGTGGTCCCGTCGCCGTTCCAGTCACCGGTCAGCGGCTGCGAGGAGGGGCTGCCGAGCCGGACCACCCGCTGGGTGCCGTCCGCCTGGAGCAGCCGGAACCGCGCGGCCGCCGGGCGCCAGACGCCCACCTCGGCCTTGCCGTCGCCGTCCCAGTCCCCTGCTACGGGGACGTCCTTGACGATCCCGAAGCGCTTGCGGGTCACGGCGCCGTCGGCAGTGCGCAGGAAGAACACCCGGGTCAGCTGACGGCGGACCCCGACGTCGGTGACCCCGTCGCCGTCCCAGTCCCCGGTCACCGGAAGGTCGACCGACCGGCCGAGCCGCACAGCGGCGGGTTCGCCCGCGCCGGTGTACAGCTCGAAGGTCCCCGCGCCCGCCTGACGCCGGAAGACGGCCACCTCGGCCGCCCGGTCGCCGTTCCAGTCCCCGGCCAGCGGCACGTCCGGGCAGTTCTGCGAGCCCGCCGACCCACCGAACGCGAACGGCAGCTGCGCGAACCAGGGTTCCATCACGTCGTTGCCCAGTCGCTGTTCGTAGTGCAGGTGCGGGCCGCTCACGCCGCCGGTCGCGCCGACCCGGCCGATCGGTGTCCCCTGGTCGACGAACTGGCCCGGCGCCACCCACTGCGCCGACAGGTGCGCGTACACCGTCGAGTACCCGCCGGCGTGGGTGACCTGCACCCACTTGCCGTAGGAGCGGTTGCCGGTGTCCTGGACTCGGGACACCACGCCGGCCGCGGACGCGACCACGAGGCGGCCCAGGTCGCGGTCCCGGTTGAAGTCGATCGACCACCGGCTCGGGCTGTGCTTGCGGCGCGTGGTGCCGGTCCAGCCCTCACCGCAACCGAACGGCAGCTGATGGCCGGCGAACGGACTGACGACCTCGGGCACCTCGTCGGTCGGAGTCCCGCCGGTCGTGCCGTCGGTCGCGTCGGTGGGCTCCGGGACGGTCGCGTCGTCGGCCGACGCACCGGCCGGCACGGCGAGCGCGCCGAGCAGCACGGCGAGCGCCGCGGTGAGCGTGACGGGCCGGCGCAGCGGCATGCCGTGGGTCCTCTCGGGCTCAGCGACGAGACCACGTCCCAGATGTCACACTGGACCTCAGCGGCCCCAGCACTGGAACGGTGTCTCAGGAACGCTCAACCGTAACGAGGGCACGGCGTGTCTGTCCGGCGATTCGGACAAAGTGTGGTACGTCGATCAGCCGCGACGGCGGATCAGGCCCTCCTGCGCCACCGTCGCCACCAGCACCCCGTCCTCGCTGAACAGCCGGCCCAGCGCCAGGCCACGCGCCCCCGAGGCCGACGGTGAGACCTGGTCGTAGAGCAGCCAGTCGTCGGCGCGGAACGGCCGGTGGAACCAGATCGTGTGGTCCAGCGAGGCCGACTGCATCGTCGGGTGCGAGACGTGGGTGCCGTGCGCGACCAGGGTCGAACCGAGCAGGGTCATGTCGCTGGCGTAGGTGAACGCCGCCCGGTGCAGCAGGTCGTCCTCGCCGAGGTCGCCGTTGACCCTGATCCACAGTCGCGACTGCGACGGGTGCTCGTCGTTGGGCAGCGCCCCGCCCGGGCGCGAGTCGCCGACGAAGCGAAGCTCCAGCGCCGCCCACTCACGCATCCACTCGTCGCCGTTCTCCGGGGCGCGCTTGCGGAAGAGCTCACCGAGGTCGACCGAGTCGGCCGGCGAGGGCACCTGCGGCATCAGGTCCTGGTGCTCGAACCCCTCCTCGGGGACCTGGAAGCTCGCGGTCATGAAGTAGATCGCGCGCCCGTGCTGGCGCGCGACGATCCGCCGCGTCGAGAACGACTTCCCGTCGCGGATCCGCTCCACGTCGTACACGATCGGGACCGCGGTGTCGCCCGGGCGCAGGAAGTAGCTGTGCAGCGAGTGCACCTCCCGCTCGGGCTCGACGGTGCGGGCGCCGGCGACCAGGGCCTGCGCGGCGACCTGGCCGCCGAAGACGCGCTGCAGCAGGGTGTCGGGCTGCGTGCCACGGAAGAGGTTGACGTCGATGGTCTCGAGGTCGAGGAGGTCGATGAGCTCCTTGGCAGAACTGGGCACAGGTCTTCCTACTCCTCGGGTCGGTCGCGCCGGTCGAGGCCGGCCAGGAAACGTTCGAACTCGGCGCCGAGCTCCTCGCCGGTGGGCAGGTCGCGCTCCTCGGCGAGCGGCAGCGCCGAGCCGTCGCCCTCCTCGGGCCGGTGGAACGCGTCGTACTGCTGCTCCAGGCCGGCCACCACGTCCCGGACCTCCGCGGAGTCCTCGATCTGCGCCGCGATCTCGACCATCTTCGCCTCGCCCGCCACCCGCAGCTCGGCGAGGTCCCACTCGAGACCGGCGAGCTGCGCGACCGACTCCAGCAAGGACACCGAGGCCGTCGGGTAGTCGAACTGTGCGACGTAGTGCGGGATGTGCGCGACGAAGCCGGCCGCCAGGTGGCCCCACTCCCCCAGGCGGAACTCCAGCAGCGCCTGGGCGCTGGCGGGCACGCGGATCCCGCCGCGCCACACGTTCGCCTGGGTCAGCAGGTCCGGGGAGGTGGCGTGGTTGGTCAGCATCACCGGCCGGGTGTGCGGCACGGCCATCGGGACCGCGCCGATGGCTACCGTCAGCCGGACGCCGAAGTGCTCCACCACCGTGCGGACGGCCTGCGCGAACGCCTCCCAGTGCACGTCCGGCTCGGGCCCGTGCAGCAGCAGGTACGGTCGGCCGCGGTCGTCGTGGTTGAGGCGGACGACGAGCCGGGGCGCCTCGTAGGCCTCGTAGTGGTTCTCCACGAACGACATCGGTGGTCGCCGGGCGCGGTAGTCGTAGAAGTCGTCGATCGAGAAGCTGGCCACCACCCGGCCCGGCGACTGCGCGAGCAGGTGGCGGACGGCGAGGTTGGCGGCGTTGCCGGCGTCGAGGAACCCGTCGAGGGAGTGGATCAGGACGGGACCGTCCGCCTGGCCCTCCAGCTCGGGCACGTCGTCGACGATGTGCACGAAGCGATGGGCTTCTGCCATCACACAACCTTTCGGCTCGACTCGTTCGGGAGACCCAGGGTATGTGGGCCGGATCAGGCTAACGTCGCCGCGTGCAGCAACCGCCTGACCGTTCCCCATTGTCGCAGGACGACCCGGCGGCGACCCTCGTCGCCGACCTGCGTGCCGCGATCGCCGCCGCGGCCGACCCGGAGCGCGCCCCGGCGATGCAGGCCTACATGAAGTCGACTCTGCCCTACCGCGGCGTCCGGGCCCCGGAGCTCCGCAAGGTCGTGCGGGGCGTCCTCGACGCGCACCCGCTGCCCGACCGGACCACGTGGGAGCGTGCGGTGTGCCTGCTCTGGGACGAGGCGGGCTTCCGGGAGGAGTGGTACGCCGCGCTCGCGCTGACCGGCCATCGCCACTACCGGGCCCACCAGGACCCGGCGGCGCTCTCGTTGTACCGCCATCTCGTCGAGACCGGTGCGTGGTGGGACGTGGTCGACGACATCGCGGCCAACCGGGTCGGGCCGATCCTGCGCGGGAGTCCTGGTGCCGTCGCCCCGACGGTCTGGGCGTGGGCCCACGACGAGCACCTGTGGGTCCGTCGTACCGCGATCCTCAGCCAGCTGCAGAGCAAGGCCGCCACCGACACAGCCCTGCTCCGGGACGTGCTCGAGGCGAACCTGGAGGGCTCGCGGCACGGGCGGAACTTCTTCATCCGCAAGGCCGTCGGCTGGGCGCTGCGACAGCACGCCCGCACCGACCCGGACTGGGTGCGGGCCTTCGTCGACGAGCACGCCGCCGCGCTGTCCGGGCTGACGCGTCGCGAGGCCCTCAAGCACCTGGGCTGACTGGTCCAGAGGGGTGACTACCGGCACACCGGAGGTCCTTCCTCTGCTTTGTTACCAGCGGGTAGCATCCGGATGTTGTTTCCCGAGTCATTCCCCTACGACGCATGAAGGAGCCTTCGTGGCCCGACAGTTGCGAGAGGTCGTCTTCGTCGACGGCGTGCGTACGCCGTTCGGCAAGGCCAAGGGCCAGTACGCCGAGACGCGTGCCGACGACCTGGTGATCAAGTGCATCCGCGAGCTCATGCGGCGCAACCCCGACCTGCCGCCGGAGCGCGTCGACGAGGTCGCGATCGCCGCCACGACCCAGATCGGTGACCAGGGCCTGACCATCGGCCGCAGCGCTGCGCTGCTGGCCGGGCTGCCGCAGACCACGCCCGGCTACTCCATCGACCGGATGTGCGCCGGCGCGATGACCGCGGTCACCACGACCGCGGGCGGCATCGCCTTCGGCGCCTACGACGTCGCCATCGCCGGCGGGGTCGAGCACATGGGCCGCCACCCGATGGGCGAGGGCGTCGACCCTAACCCCCGGATCATCTCCGAGAGGATCGTCGACCCCGAGGCGCTCTCGATGGGCAACACCGCCGAGAACCTCCACGACCGCTACCCGAGCATCACCAAGGAGCGCGCCGACGCCTACGCCGTCCGGTCCCAGGAGAAGACGGCCAAGGCCTACGCGGACAACAAGATCCAGCCGGACCTGGTGCCGGTGGCGACCCGCTCCGCCGACGGCGGCTGGGGCCTGGCCACGGTGGACGAGCCGCCGCGACCGGGGACCACGATGGAGAGCCTCGCCGGGCTCAAGACGCCGTTCCGCGCGCACGGCCGGGTCACCGCGGGCAACGCCGCCGGCCTGAACGACGGAGCCACCGCGGCCCTGCTCGCCGACGAGGAGACCGCGCGCGAGCTGGGCCTCCCGGTCAAGATGCGGCTGGTGTCCTACTCCTTCGCCGGTGTCGAGCCCGAGGTCATGGGCGCGGGCCCGATCCCGGCCACCGAGAAGGCGCTCAAGCAGGCCGGGCTGACCATCGACGACATCGACGCGTTCGAGATCAACGAGGCCTTCGCCGTCCAGGTGCTCGCCTTCCTCGAGCACTTCGGCATCGCCGACGACGACGCCCGGGTCAACCCCTACGGCGGCGCGATCGCGATGGGTCACCCGCTGGCCTCCTCCGGCGTGCGCCTGATGAACCAGCTCGCCCGCCAGTTCGAGGAGCGCCCCGAGGTCCGCTACGGCATGACCACGATGTGCATCGGCCTCGGCATGGGCGGCACCGTGATCTGGGAGAACCCGCACTGGACCGGCGCCGCCGCGTCGGACAAGACCGAGGAAGGCGCTGCCTGATGGCTTCGACAAGCTCACCCACCGGAAGCGAGCTCCAGGCGCTCCTCGACCGCGCGGCCGCGCTCTCCGGCGACGAGGTCGTCACCGACGCCAAGCTGCGCTACGTCGACCTGCCGTACGGCGCCGGCACGATGGCGCTGATCACCCTCGACAACGGGCTCGACCACACCCGGCCGAACACCTTCGGCCCCAAAGGGCTGTCCGCGCTGAACACCGCGATCGACGAGGCGCTCTCACGCGACGACGTCGCGGCGATCGGCGTCACCGGCAAGCCGTTCATCCTCGCCGCCGGCGCGGACCTGTCCGGGATGACCGGTCTCTCGGGCCGCGACGACGCCAAGATGATCGCCCAGATCGGGCACGGCGTGTTCCGCAAGCTCGTCGACGGTGGCAAGCCGTCGTTCGGGTTCATCAACGGTCTCGCGCTCGGCGGTGGCCTCGAGGTGGCGCTGCACTGCACCTACCGCACCGTCCAGGACAGCGCTCCGGCGATCGGCCTACCCGAGGTCATGCTCGGCCTGGTGCCCGGCTGGGGCGGCGCCTACCTGGTGCCGAACCTCGTCGGCGCCGAGAAGGCCGTCAAGCTCGTCGTCGAGAACCCGCTCAACCAGGGCAAGACCCTCACCGGCCACGCCGCGTTCGAGATGGGGCTGGCCGACGCCGAGTTCTCCGGCGCGGACTTCCTGGAGCAGTCTCTGCTCTGGGCCGCGCGGGTGCTCAACGGTGAGGTCACCGTCGAACGACCCGAGGTCGACCGGGGCGAGGCCTGGGACGCCGCCGTGGCCAAGGGTCGCTCGATCGCCGACTCCCGCACCGGCGGCGCGTCGCCGGCCGCCTACCGGGCCCTGGACCTGATCGCTGCGGCCAAGGACACCGGCCGTGACGAGGGCTTCGCCGCCGAGGACGAGGCGCTCGCCGACCTGATCCTGACCCCGGAGCTGGCGGCCGGCCTGTACTCCTTCGACCTGGTGCAGAAGCGTGCCAAGCGGCCCGCCGGTGCCCCGGACAAGAAGCTGGCTCGCCCTGTCACGAAGGTGGGCATCGTCGGCGCCGGCCTGATGGCCAGCCAGCTGGCGCTGCTGTTCGCTCGCCGGTTGCAGGTGCCCGTCGTACTCACCGACCTCGACCAGGCCCGCGTGGACAAGGGTGTGGCCTACGTCCACGACGAGCTCGACAAGCTGCTGCTCAAGGGCCGTTTGAGCCAGGACAAGGCCAACCGGTTCAAGGCGCTGGTCACCGGGTCGGTGGAGAAGAAGGACGTCTTCGCCGACGCCGACTTCGTGATCGAGGCGGTCTTCGAGGAGATGGGCGTCAAGAAGTCCGTCTTCGCCGACGTCGAGGCGATCGTCTCGCCGGAGTGCGTCCTGGCGACGAACACCTCCTCGCTCTCGATCACCGAGATGGCCGCGGACCTCGAGCACCCCGAGCGGGTCGTGGGCTTCCACTTCTTCAACCCCGTCGCGGTCATGCCGCTGCTGGAGATCGTCAAGGGCGAGCAGACCGACGACGCCACGCTGGCCACGGCGTTCGCCACCGGCAAGGCGCTGAAGAAGACGACGATCCTGGTCAAGGACAGCCCGTCGTTCATCGTCAACCGGCTGCTCGGCCGGTTCATGGGCGAGGTCAGCCGGATCGTCGACGAGGGCACCCCGATCGAGGTTGCCGACGGCGCCTTCGCCGGGGTCGCGCCGATGCCGCCGTTCGTGCTGCTCTCCCTCGTCGGCCCGGCTATCGCGCTGCACAACAGCGAGACCCTGCACCGGGCCTTCCCGGACCGGTTCTACGTCTCGCCCAACCTCGAGAAGCTCGTCGCCGCGGGCAAGCCGGCCCTCTACGGCCCCGACGGCGCGGTCGACCCCGAGGTCGCGGCGATGTTCGAGTCCGGCGACACCGCGCTCAGCGCCGAGGAGGTGCGCGAGCGGGTGCTCTCGGCGCTGGCCGAGGAGGCCCGGCTGATGCTCGACGAGGGCGTCGTGATCGGCCCCGAGGACATCGACCTCGGCATGATCACCGGCGCCGGGTTCTCCTTCTGGAACGGCGGCCTCACCATGCTGCTCGACCGGACCGGGATCTCGGAGAAGGTCACCGGCAAGAAGTTCCACTGACCCTCGGGTCACCGACCGCCGGTCTCCGGGTGCTGCGTGCCCGGGGGCCGGCGGTCTTCTCGTGTGCGCCAGGGGCGGCCCGCGAACGGGTCAGCAGGCCGCCCAGGAGTCAGGGCTGGTCGATCTCGACGTCGACCAGCGTCTCGCCGTTGTCGAGCGCGGTGACGTCCTCGACGACGCTGCGCGCGAGCTTCTGCGCGGTCAGCCCGATCTCGTCGAGGATCTTGGCGCGCTTGGCGTGCTCGAGGAAGCGCTGCGGTATCCCGTGGAGCCGCACCGGAGTCTCCACCCGGGCGTCGTTGAGGGTCTGCAGGAGCACGGAGCCGACCCCGCCGACGATGCCGTTGTCCTCGACGCACACCACCAGTCGGTGCTCGCGCGCGAGGTCGACCAGCGTCGGGTCGAGCGGCTTGACCCACCGCGGGTCGACGACGGTGACGCCGATCCCCTGGGCGACCAGCCGCTCGGCGACCTCGACGCCGGTCGCAGCCATCGAGCCGACCCCGACCAGCAGCACGTCCTTGTCGCCCCGGCGCACCAGCACGTCCATCGAACCGGCCTTGTCGACCCGTTCGATGTCGGCGGTCGGCGGCCCCTTCGGGAAGCGTACGACGGTCGGGGCGTCGTCGACCTGCACCGCCTCGCGGAGCAGCTCGCGCAGCCGGGCACCGTCGCGGGGAGCCGCGAGGCGCAGACCGGGCACGACCTGGAGGATCGACATGTCCCACATGCCGTTGTGGCTCGCGCCGTCGTCGCCGGTGACCCCGGAGCGGTCGAGCACGAACGTGACACCGCACCTGTGCAGGGCCACGTCCATGAGCACCTGGTCGAAGGCGCGGTTGAGGAAGGTGGCGTAGATCGCCACGACGGGGTGCAGCCCGCCCATCGCGAGGCCGGCCGCGGAGGTGGCGGCGTGCTGCTCGGCGATCCCGACGTCGAAGGTCCGCTCGGGGAAGCGGGCGGCGAACTGGTCGAGCCCGACCGGGTGCAGCATCGCCGCGGTGATCCCGACGATGTCCTGGCGCTCGTCACCGAGGGCGACCATCTCCTCGGCGAAGATGTCGGTCCAGATCCGGCCCTTGGGGTTCTCCACGCCGGTCAGGGCGTCGAACGGCCCGGGCGAGTGGAAGTTGTCGGCCTCGTGGCGCTCGGCGGCGTCGTACCCGAAGCCCTTCTTGGTGATCACGTGCACGATCACCGGCCCGCCGAACCGCTTGGCCTGGGCGAGCGCCTGCTCCACGGTGGGTCGGTCGTGGCCGTCGATCGGACCGACGTACTTCAGGCCGAGGTCCTCGAAGAGGCCCTGCGGGGCGAGGGCGTCCTTCATGCCCTTCTTCACCGCGTGCAGCGCGTCGTACACCGCCGGGCCGACCCCGCGCACGCCGTTGAGGCGCTTCTTGACCAGGTCGAGGACCTGCTCGTAGCGGGGGTTGGTGCGCAGCGTGGTGAGGTGGTTGGCCAGGCCGCCGACGGTCGGGGTGTAGGACCGGCCGTTGTCGTTGACGACGATGACCAGCTTGCGGTCCTGGTCGGCGGCGATGTTGTTCAACGCCTCCCACGCCATGCCGCCGGTGAGCGCACCGTCGCCGATCAGCGCGACCACGTAACGGTCCTCGCCACGGATCGAGTACGCCTTCGCGAGGCCGTCGGCGTAGGACAGCGCGGTGGAGGCGTGCGAGTTCTCCACGACGTCGTGGTCGGACTCGCCCTGGCTCGGGTAGCCGGACAGCCCGCCCTCCTGCCGCAGCGTGTCGAACTGCGCGGCGCGACCGGTCAGCGCCTTGTGCACGTAGGCCTGGTGACCGGTGTCGAAGACGATCCGGTCGGTGGGCGAGTCGAACACGCGGTGGATCGCCATGGTGAGCTCGACGACGCCGAGGTTGGGGCCGAGGTGGCCGCCGGTGCGGGAGACCTTCGTGACGAGGAAGTCGCGCAGCTCGGCGGCGAGCTCGTCGAGCTGGTGGTCGTCGAGGCCCCGCAGGTCGCGCGGCCCGGTGATCGACTCCAGGTGTCCCATCAGTGCATCTTCCCAACCTCGACGAACAACCCGATGAGTCTAGTCGCCCCGGGACCAGACCCCGAAAG
>JBMOMG010000187.1:0-11993 GCA_049323155.1 Actinomycetota bacterium
TCATCGGCGTCGTCGCCATCCTCGCGACCCTCAATCAAGGGCCCGGAGCCATCATCGGAGTCCTTCACGCACTCACCCGACTGTTCCACGGCCATTCAGATGGCTAACTGCGAGTTCGGGTCTGAGCAGCTCACTCGTCGTCGAACTCGTCGAGCCTCATGCGCGGTCGCGGAGAAGAGTCCCACTCCGCCCACCAGTCGGCCGTCAGGCGCCGCGCCCACCAGCCACGCTTCGCTGTGCCGTCGTAAGCTCGGCACTCGGTACGCACGTCTCGCAAGCCGGTCAACGTGCTGCCGGGCTGGCCGGCCTCCACCACCCGATCGCCGAACTCGAACTCCGCACTCAGAGCCGCTCGGTCCATCGGGTACTTGAAATGCATGTGCGGCGGATCACCGCGAAGCTGTGACTCGTGCACCAAGAAACGGGCGCGATTGCCCCGACGCTGCTCGGCCCTCACGATGGGCCCCAGAGCCCCCAATGATTTCTCCACGTCCACCATCGAATCAGGGCTCCGTCGATGCAGCCACATGCGCATAGCCCGCGGCTCGCAGTGCCTCGCGAAAGTGCGCTGGTGGCGGTGCCCAACCCTCGACAGCCTCACGCGTGTGAATGCCCGGATTCGGATTCCCCGCGCCAGACAGGTCTATGGTGCCGGCTCGCCCTCCAAGGGCCGCCCGGATCGTGGACTCGACTTCGCCGGGAGCGGTGCCTGCGGGGATGTCGATCGCCCAGTCGCGCAGGCCGTCGGCGAGCTCCTGGTCGGTCTGCTCGTAGGCACGCACCGACTCGTCGAGGATCTCCTGCATCGCCTGCATGTTCTTGTCGATCTGGCCGCGGCCGTCGTCCCAGCTGCTCTCGAAGGAGACGAGCGCGTCGGACACCACGTCGGAGCCGACGTCGTCACGGGAGGCCTCGATGACGCGGCGTGTGGCGTCGAGGTTGGAGGCACGCCGCCCAGGGTGCAGGAGAGGGTGCGCAGTCCGGTCAGGTCGACCGCGAGGTCGGGCACGAGGACCCCCTGGGAGAGACCGAGCCCGGGCGGCGTACCCGAGCGAAGATCCCCGGGAGGGTCGCGCGACCAGCGCCGACCCTCCCGGGGACACGGGGACCCGAGATCCCGCAGGGCTACTTGTTGAGCGCGGCAGCCAGCTGCTCGTCGGTGTCCGCCAGCGCCTTCGCGGCCTGGGTGAGGTACTCGCCCATGCCGTCGAGACCCTCGATGGTCTTGGTGACGCCGGTGTTGAACTCCTCGTAGGAGGTCTGGAAGGCCTTCGAGGACTTGTCGGTGACGTAGCCACCGGACACGAGGCCGTCGACCATCGACTTCAGCTTCGACAGCTGGCTCTCGATCTCCGCGCGACCCGCCTTGAGCTGGGTGGCTGCATTGTGCATCTCGTCGTAGGTGACGTTCAGGTTCGCCATGGTGCTTCCTCCTTGTACTCCGGTCCCCCGTCGACGCCGTTCGTCGCGGGATTGTGCAGGCTCAGGACCCTGTCGCCCGTCCCCGCGTCGGCGCGAGCTCGGTGACCAGGGCGTCGGTCTCCGGCTCGGGCCGCACTCCGTGCTGGGCCAGCACGGAGTACATCTGAGTGATCTCGCCGTCCAGGTCACCGGGGGCGACTCGGGCGACCTCGCGCAGCAGCATCCGCCACAGCACCTCGGCGGTCGGCACCAGCGCGATGCCGAGCCGCAGGGCCTCGAGCGCCGCGGCCTGGTCGCCGCGGGCGGTCGCCAGCTCCGACGCGCGCCGCGCCGCGGAGGTGATCAGCAGCCGGCCCTGCCGGGCCTCGCGTGCGAACGCCAGCCAGGTGTAGCCGCGGCCCGCGCCGGAGAACGCCTCTCCGCTGCCGAGCCGGAGCGCCGCGAGGAGCTCCTCGAGGCCACCGTCGCGCGCCGCCGCGACAAGAGCGGCGTAGTCGCTCGGCACGTCGTTCAGGTGCCAGCGTCCGTCGCTGCCGAGGCTGAGCCGGGGGTGACCGGCCGCGTCGAGCCCGAGCCACTGCTGTGCGTCGTTGAGGCGGGCCTCCATCACCGAGCGCTCGACGCCCCGTGGCCACAGACTGGCCTTGAGCACGGCCTCGTGCAGCCCCTCGGGGTGCAGGGCGACCATCACGGCCACCTCGGTGAGCAGGTCGCGGCGCGCCTCGTCGACGTGGCCGGGTGCGGTGACGGTGACCGGTCCGAGCAGGCGGATGGCGGCGGGTGCGTGCGTCAGCGTTGCAGGCGTGGCGACACCCCCGGGTACGGCGGTCAGCCCCTCGGGCTGGGCCGGGACGGGCGCGACCTGTGCCTCGGCGGCGATGTCCTGGGTGGCCGTGGACTCGAGCAGGGCGACACCGGCCGCACGACGCTCGACCGCGGCAGCGACGAGGGCCTCGAGCTGCGCCTGCCCGCCCGGGGTCAGCCGGCGCGCGACACCGCTGACACCGAGGACGCTGGCGTCGAAGGCACCCGAGCCGTCGACCACGAACCGCCAGCGCGCGCTCGGGGAGTCACCGACGCACACCACCGAGAACGAGGTGCGCCCGCCGCCGGTCAGCGCGGCGATCCGCTGCGCCTGCTCGGCGGTCGGCGGGCCGGAGACGACCGCGACCATCGGCGAGCACTCGGCCGCCGCGCCGCGCTGGCGTCCCTGGAGCACGCCGCTCAGGCCGAGCTCGGCCACGACGCGGCTCTGTGTGCTCATGCCCCGCTCGGCCTCGGCGAGCACCTCGTCGAGACCGGTGAAGTGGCGCACCCGCTGGGTGCCGAGGTCGCCGAGCTGGTCGCCGAAGCCGACCATCGCGACGTCGACGGTGTCCGACCAGGCGTGTGTGGCCAGGTCGAGCGCGACCGACATCGCCACCTCGCGTCCCACCTGGGCGTCGCCGCCGAGGGCGACCAGGCCGGGCGCCATCTCGAGGTCGACGAGCAGGTCGAAGCCGTGCGACTCCGCGACCGTCACCAGCGACGGGTAGGGCGCGGGGATACCCGCACCCGCCGGCGCCAGGTCGTCGGCGTGCACGCTCCACGAGGTGCCGTCCTCCGACACGGTCCACGGGCGCTCGGGAGCGGAGGTCCGCGCTGCGAGGTGCAGCACGACCTGCTGGTCGTTGACGTAGACGAAGAGCACCTCGGGCATCGGCTCGGACTGTGCCTGGCGCATCTGGGCCAGGCCGCGCAGGGCGTTGTCGAGCAGGTCTGCGCGGCGCAGCGCCGCGGACTCCACGAGCGCCGCCGAGGCCTCGTCGGGCTCGCCGAACGGCCCCCGTCGTGCGGTCAGCGCACGGGCGATGCCGGCGAGCACCAGGCCACCGCCGAGCAGCAGCTCGGTCATCCCGCCGCGCTGCTCGGTGGCAGACCCCGCGGCGCCCTCGGTCTCGACCGTGGAGCCGGCCAGCGCCCCGGACAGCTCGTTGCCGGCGTCGCTCGCGCCGGCACCCTGAGCGCCGCCGGTCCCCGCGGAGGGCAGGTGCGCGACGGGGGCAGGGGTGAGCCGGACCCCGGGACCACTGGCGTCGGCAGGCAGCAGCAGCTGCCAGCCGGGCCGGATCAGGTCGGCGTCGGTGAGGCGGGTGCCGTCGGGCTGAAGGCGGTCCTTGTTGAGACCGAAGATCTCCTTGTAGCGGAACGGGTCGCCGAGCGTGCGGTCGGCGATGTCCCACAGCGTGTCGTGGTTGCGGCCGTTGGGCGGCTTCACCTCGTAGTGCTTCACCCCGCGGGCCGTGCGTTCCTCGTTCGCGGCGGCCTCCGCGGCCACGGCAGCGCGCTGCTCGGGCGAGATCAGCGGAGCAGGCAGGTCGGCGGCCGCGGTCGCGGTGACCGTCGTACCGGTCGCGGTGGGTGCGTCGGCAGCGAGCGCCGTGGCGCCCTGGGCGATCGACGCACCGCCGGCCAGCAGCAGGATGCCGGCCACGAGCTGGCGCGCCAGGACCTGCGAACCGCCGCCGAACGCGACCCGGTCAGGCATCCGGCCGGCACGGATCGCCCGCCACTCGGTGAGGAAGCAGACCACGAAGTGCACCCACACGACCCAGACCAGCACGGCCAGGATGTCGATGACCAGCGTCGGGGTGACGTCGGCGGTGAGCCAGTCCCGACTCGGCGCGGAGGTGGGCAGCGGGTTGCCGACGAAGACCACCAGGGCGACGGGTACGCCGACCAGCAGCACGAGCGAGCCGACGAGGGCGAGCAGCCCGTCACGGACCCGCCGACCCCCGGAGTCGGTGCCGCGCGGCAACCGCGCGGCGCTGGTGGCATTCCCTCGTGCCTGCGACGGACGCGTCGTCGTGGCCTGCCTCATGTGTGCTCCCTCAGCGAATCACTCAGCGGATGACGAGTGCCTGGATCTCGGTGACCGGGTGGTTGGTGACCTGGGACTTGGTGAAGGTCACCGGCGAGCCGCCGAACCCGACGAACGGCTGCCACCCTCCCCCGCCCTGGGAGTACTCCACCGCCCAGTGGGTGGTCATCTGCACCGGGTACTTCTGGTCCGGCTCCCCGGCCGACGACTGCTCATACTTGTGCCAGCACGCGTCGGCACTGACGTTGTCGGGGGTGTCGCCCTTCTGGGCCTTGTAGCCGTTGCCGGAGCAGCTCAGCATCGGCGCCTTGCCGGGCCCCAGCGGCTCCACGTCGATCCGGGTCACCGCCGCGCGCAGCACCATCGCACCGGCGGTCGCCGTCACCTCGGGGTCGGTGCCGTTGAAGAACGACACCCAGGCACCGACACGGGGACGGGAGGCCGGCGAGACGCCGGCGACAGGTGCGGGGATCGTGGCGTCGCCGTCGAGGCGGAAGGTGTCGATCAGGTCCTGCTGGTTGACGGTCAGCGTGATCACGTCGTCGTCGGCACCCAGGGCGACGTAGCCGACGCTGACGTCGACCCCGTCGGGCCCGATCTCGAGGGTCTCGGGGTCGATGCCCTCGAGGCAGCGCTCCCAGTACCAGGTGGAGTCGGCGGAGTTCTGCAGGCTCAGCGCCTCGAGCTCGCGCTCGGTCATCGGCTCGTGCCAGCACTCCGGCAGCTCGTCGTCGCCCAGGATCTGCTCGATGGTGCGGGTCTCGCCTCCGCCGCCGTTGCCGTTGTAGCAGGCCAGGCCGAGGTAGTTGGAGTTCGCGACGGCGTGGCAGTTGCCGACGACGCCCTCACCGCCGCCGCTGCCCGACGAGCCACCGGTCGAGCTGGTGGGAGCGTCACCACCGCCAGAACCCCCGCTGTCTCCCGACGGGGGTTGCTGCTCGAACGCCTGGGCGGGCGCCGCGACTGACACCGCAAGAAGAAGGGCGGCAGCTGCCGCGGCCCTCACCAGCGCCCTCACCACGCCACACCCTTGACCGGGACCTGGCTGCAGTCGCCCTGGGCGAGCAGCTGGTCGTCGAGCTTCCATCGGCCGCCCTGCTTCTTCAGGAACATCGTGCCCGGCTCGATCTTGCGCTTGTCAGCCGGCCGCTTGGTCTTCGGGTCCTGAGCGAACCCGCGGGCCCACCAGCAGATGCTGATCTCGGCGCGGCGACCGTTCACCGTCACGTCGGTCGGGGTGAAGGGCATCGGGCCGGGGTAGTACAGACCCATGTCCGGCTCGACGTAGCCCCGGTAGCGCTCGCGCCCGGCGGCGGTCATGTAGCGGGCTGGGCCCTTCAACGCACGGTCCTTCTCGTTCACGGCCCGAGCCATCGCCGCGGCCCACTCGCGGGCGACGACCACCTGCGGCTCGTCCTCGAAGCGGCTCAGCGGCCGCTCGGTCGGCGTCGGGCTGGGCGTCTCGGTGACCGTCGGCGTGCTGCTCGGCGAGGAGGGCTCGGAGGAGGCTCCGACTGGCTCGGGGGCGGACTCGGCCTCACCACCACAGGCCGCCGTGAAGGCCAGAAGGGCAGATGCGGCGGTCACTCCGACCGCCTTGACGACGCGTTGCCTCACGATGGCGCTGGGCTCCTTCCCCCGTTGCAGCTCGCTCACGCCGGGCAGACTTTACCCAGACGAGCGCTGCATCGACCAGCCGGTCCGTGCTCTGACCGGCTCAACGCTCCAGGGCCCCCCGAGTTACGGCACCAGCGCGTCCGACTCTGCTCGGCCGACGTATACCCCGGGTGTCGGACGCCGAAACAAACCCGGACAAAAAGTCGGCTGGACTCAGTCGATCGGCTCGGTGATGCCCTCGTAGGGCCGCGCCCGGGCCGTCGAGCTCGCGGTCAGCTCGCGCACCCCGACCATCCCGAGCAGGCTGGACTTGATCGCCAGCCGGACCTCGGTGACCACCACGAGCGGTCGCGGGTCACCGCCGCCGACCTCCTCGATCCCGACGAACGAGCACTCCCGGACCTGGCCGAGGCGCTCCACCTCCGCGCAGTAGGCCTCCACCCGTTCCCGGGCCATCGCCTGGTCGAGCTCGAGCTCGTCGGCGCTGATGTCGACGCCCTGCGCCCCTGCGCGGGCGGCCTCCTCGGCGAACGCCACCGCCTGCCCGCGCGCGTTGAGCTGGCGGGACGCGTCGATGGTGAGCCCGCCGAGCAGCAGCAGGGCCATCGCGATCACGGGTACGGCGGGGGCCAGCGAGCCTCGCTCGTCGCGCCGGCGGAGGAGCGTCATCAGTCCACTCCCCGGTACGGGTCGAGCATGGAGGTGAACGACGACTCCGGCCGCAGGGTGCCGGGCGCCCCGGGCAGCCCGATGTCGGAGATCGAGTAGGTGCAGCGGACCGTGACGGTCACCGGCTCGCCCGCCTCGAACGTCGGCGAGAGGTCCACGACGACGGAGTCGCGACAGGTCTCCGGCAGCCCGGCGATCGCCTCCCCGACGACGGCGCGGGCACGGTCGCGGGCCTCGCCGTACGACCTCGCCAGCGTGGCACTGCGCGCGGCGTCGCGGGTCGCCGACTCGAGCGTGCCGTTGACCGAGGCCGCGCGGCCGTAGGCGAAGATCAGCCCGAAGATCAGCAGGATCGAGGGCACGATGATCGCCATCTCGACCGCGAGCGAGCCGCGCTGGTCCCGGCGGGTCACGGCAGGTCCCCCTCGAACCGCTCGACCGACCCCTCGGCGCGCTCGGTCACGGTGAGCTCCAGGAACGGCACCAGTGTGATCACCGCGCCGTGCACCTCCATCGACACCCGGCCGTCCACGTCGTCGTACGACGGTCGCGCCTCCGGTCGCAACAGGGCCTCCCGGCCGACCTGCATCGCGAACCGCTCGGTGCTCTCCACGACATGACCGCGGACGTCCTCGTAGACCGCGCGGTCCTGCGCCAGCCGGAGCTGGGAGACGCCCTCCCGGGCGGCCTGGATCGCGACGGTCTTGCCGTAGAAGTACAGGCCGGCCTGGATCGTGAAGAAGATCAGGAAGATCAGCCCGGGCGCGACCATCGCCAGCTCGAGCGCGCTGACTCCCCGCTCGGAGCGGGGGCGGCGAGCTAGCAGGCCGAGCCGGCGGGCTGGTTCGCGCAGTCCTCGAGCTCGGTGCTCTTGTTCTGGACGATGTTGAACACCACGCCGCCGATGATCGAGGCGGCGACCACGATCACCGCCGCGATCAGCGCCCACTCCAGCACGCTGGCCCCGGTCTCGCTGCGCCGGGCGGCACGGGCCTGGGCGAAGGCGCCGCGCATCAAGTCGACTCCGAACCAAAGCATCGGCTCCGTCCCCCACTCTCACGTTCATCGTTGTTGACCGCGCCGTCTCGTGTCAGGCCACGAGCAGCTGCGCGACTGCCGGATATGCCAAAAATATCAGGAATGCGGTGCTGATCAGCATCTGGGCGACGACCATGGACTGCGACTTCTCGCCCTCCTCGCCCTCCGCCTGGGTGAGCTCCTTGCGGCGCATCGTAGCCGCTCGGGCCGAGAGGCTCGCCCTGATCTTCGCCCCGTCGTCGGCGGCGAGGGTGAGCGCGCCGGAGAGGTCCTGGAGCTCCTCGACGGCGATCTCGCGGCCCAGCTCGCCCAGCGCGACCCAGGGGGTGGTGCCGTAGAGCCGGGCGTTGGCCAGCGCCTGCCGGATCCGCACCAGCGTCCAGTGCTCGCCGACGGTCGCCGCGGCGAGCAGGGCCTCGGGCAGGCCGCGGCCGCCGGCGAGGTTCATCGCGACCAGGTCGAGGAAGATGCCGACGGTGCGCTTGAAGTCGCGGCGTCGCTGGGCGGCCTCGCTGCGCAGCACCAGGTCGGGCAGGAAGAACCCGACGAGCCCGAGCAGCACGGCGACGAACGCCGGCAGGGCCGCCGTGAGCGGCACCCCGAACAGCCGCAGCATCGACCAGGCGAACGGGGCGAGCAGCAGCAGGCCCAGGCCGGTGGCGACCTTGGCGGCGAGGTGCGTGCCGGTGGTGCGGCCCATCAGCGCCAGGTCCGCGCGCTGGCGGCCGAGCTGCCAGCCGCGCTCGACGGCCATCACCTCGAGCCGGTCGGCGAGCGCGTTGAACGCCGACTGCGCCCGTTGCTCCAGCGCGCCGCCGCGTTCGTACGAGGTCGAGGTGTGCGTGGTCATCGACCGCTGCCCGCCCTCGATCCGGGCGAGCAGGGTGGCGACCCCGGGCTGCGGGCGCACCCAGACCCGGACCAGGGCGTAGAGGCCCAGCCCGAGCACGGCGCCGGAGATCAGCGAGAGGGTCATCGCGCCGCCTCCTCGACGTCCGCGACACGCACGGGCAGGTGGCCGGTGAGGAACCGGTCCACCCGCGACGGCGCGGCCAGGCTGCGCAGCCACATCAGACCGCCGAAGAGGAGCAGGGCGATCACGAACAGCACGAGCTGGCCCATGACGGTGTCGAACGGCTCGACGTACTGCCGGTTGAACACGCTGAGCATGCCCATCACGCCGAGCACGATCAGCAGCACGATGCGCACGCTGCGCCGGATGCTGCGCCGGCTCGCCTCGATCCTGCGGCGCATGTCGAGCTCCTCGCGGATCGATGCCGCCAGCGCGGTGAGCACGTCGCGGAGACCGGGTCCGCGCAGCCGGGCGTTGAGCACGAGTGCGGCACACACGACGTCGGCGCTCGGGTCGTCGAGGTCGTCGGCGAAGGCCATCAGCGCGTTGGGCAGCGGCTCGCGGATCCGCAGCCGGTCGACGAGCAGGTTCAGCGAGGGGCGGATCGAGGAGCCGGCGTTGGCCGCCGTCGCGGGGATCGCCTGCTCCAGGCCGATCGCGCCGGCGATGGTGTCGCGCAGCGACTCGGTCCAGGACGCGAGCGCCTCCAGCCGCATGATCGCCTGGCGCTCCAGCGTCGAGCTGCCGACGATCCGGTCCCAGAACGCCGCCAGCAGACCCATCGCCAGCCCGGCCACGACCCACTGGGTGAGGAGCAGGGCGACGAGTCCGACCAGGACACCGCGCACGAGACGCTGGGTGCTGCCCTTCAGGGTGGCCCGGTTGCGCCCGGGCTTGCCGGCCGGCCGCTCCGGCAGACCGACGACCGCGAGCACCGCGACGAACAGGCCGAGACCGACCGCGGCACCCGCCGCGACCGCCAGCAGCCCGTCGAGACCCATCAGGCCCACCGGGCCAGGGCGGGCGGTTCGTAGCCGTGCGCGACGAGGTCGTCGAGGCAGGAGATCGTCGCGTGCGACACGGCGCGGCCGGTGTGGTCGGCCTTGAACACCTCGCTGGAGAGCACCCGGCCGTCCACGCCGGTCACCTCGCGCACGCTCTCGACGATCCGGGACAGGCCACCACCGCTCTCGTAGTCGTTGCGCTTGCGCATGAAGACCACGAAGTTGATCGCGCCGCTGATCAGCATGTGCGTCGCCTCGACCGGGAGGTGCTCCTCAGCCTGCAGCGCGTAGGTCGAGATGCGGTTGAACACCTCGAGCGAGGAGTTCGCGTGGATCGTCGACAGCGAGCCGTCGTTGCCCTGGCTCATCGCGTTGAGCATGGTCACGATCTCGTCGCCGAGCACCTCACCGACGATCACCCGGCTGGGGTTCTGCCGCAGCGACCGGCGCACCAGCTCGGCCATCGACACACCGCCGACGCCCTCGGAGTTCGGCAGCCGCTCCTCGAACGCCACCACGTTGGGGTGCAGGTCCTCGAACTTGTCCAGGCCGAGCTCGAGTGCCCGCTCGACGGTGATCAGCCGCTCGTGCGGCGGGATCTCGTTGGCCAGCGCACGCAGCAGCGTGGTCTTCCCGGAGTTCGTGGACCCGGCGATCATGATGTTCTTGCGCGCCCGCACGGCGGCCTGCAGGAACGACGCCACCTCGTGGGTCATCGTGCCGTTGTCGACCAGGTCGTCGAGGCCGACCTTGCCGAGCCGGGCCCGCCGGATCGAGACGCTGGGCCGCGCGCACACGCCCATCACCGCGGACAGCCGGGACCCGTCGGGCAGGCGCAGGTCGAGCTGGGGGTTGGCCGAGTCGAACGGCCGGGAGGCCAGGCCGACGCTCGAGGCGAGCACCTGGATCAGCTCGATGAGCTCCTCGTCGCTCTCGGCCACCGGGTCGCTGAGCTCCTCACGGCCGTCGGCGTAGCCCACGAACACCCGGTCGCAGCCGTTGATGTCGACGTTCTCCACGTCGGGGTTCTCCAGCAGTGGCTGCAGCCGGCCCACCCCGAACAGCGCCGCGTGGACGGCGGAGGCGATGACCTCCTCCTCCTCGGCGGTCGGCGGTGTGCGACCGTCGGTGATCTCGGCGCGCGCGTAGTCCTCGAGCACCTGGACCACCAGCGAGCGGGCGAACTGGCGCTCGTCCTCGGCGCTCATCGGCGCGCGGCCGAGCACCTCGTCGCTGCGTCGCTGCTGGTTGAGCCGGTCGGCGACCTGCGCGCGAAGGGCGCGAACCAGCTGCGGGTCGGCGGTGCGCCTGTCGTTCACGATGCCCTCTCTCCCCTCTTCGCGCGTCGCGCGCCACGGCGCCGGCGCCCGGCCACCGCTGCCTCCTCCGGTACGGCGGCCACCTCGTCGTCGTCCTCGGGCGCGGGGCCCGCCAGCGCCTCGGCGGCGCTCGACAGCAGCCGGACCTCCTCGAAGAGCCGCTCGGCGAGCGTCCGCCCGCTCCGCGCGAGGAGGGTCCGCTCGGGCCGGTGCACCTCGCCACCCTCGAACATCACGACCGCCTTGGGGTCGTGGGCGAGGGTGCCGAACGACCGGGGCCAGTCCCAGCTGGCCAGGATCGTCTGCTCCGCGGCATCGACGTCGGCGTCCTGCTTCTGGGTGGCGACCGCCACGATCCCGGTGCGGGTCGGCGCATCGGCGAGCAGCTCGCGGAGCCCCTCCAGGCGCCGGCGCGTGTGCAGGGCGGCCCAGGCGGTCGGCCGGTAGACCCACAGCACCACGTCGGAGCGCTCGAGCAGCGCGAGGTGCGGGGAGCGCTGGTGCACCTGGCCGGCGTCGACGACCACGTCGGCGTCGGGGACCTGTGCGAACGCGTCGGCCAGGGCGGGCCACAGCGGAGCGACGGCGGTGGCCTGCTCGGGCCCGGACAGGCCCGCGACCACCGGCTGGCCGCCGACGACCGGCTGCGCGTGCTGGGCGACCATCTCGGCGAGCAGCCCGCGACGCGCGGCCGGAAGCAGCGAGAGCAGCCCGCGGTCGCGGTCGAGGGCACGGCCGTCGGCACCCGCGAGCCGCAGCGCGACGTCGCCGCCGAGCGGGTCGGCGTCGACCAGGATGCTCGGGCGTGGCCACAAGGACGCGAGCAGCATCGCGGTGGTCGTCGTACCCGGGGCTCCCTTGGCCGACATCACGGTGATCAGCGCCATGTCCGGTCCCTACTCGGTGACGGTGTCGACGAGCGGCTCGGTGTCCGGCGGCAGCACGCTGACCGCGAGACTGCCCGAGGCGGCGAGCTCGGCGAGCTCACCGGCCGCCCGGTCCTGCACGAGCAGCGTCAGGCTGGTCGCGTCGGAGCCGCCGCCGCGACCGACGTCCATCACCCGGGCGGCCTCGACCACGGTGTCGCCGGGAGCGAGGTTGCCCACCGGCTGGCCGCCGGACTGGCTGACGTAGTAGACCCGGACCACGTCGCCGCGGCCGGGCCGCTTGGTGGTCCGCCGCGTCGCGTCGACCACGACGCCGACGAGCTA
>JBMOMG010000188.1:0-11890 GCA_049323155.1 Actinomycetota bacterium
TCGAACCCACTGCCAGCCCTCGTCACCCTCGTCCAAGCCGCCTGGCGCCAAGGCCCCAGCGGCTAACTGCGAGATCGGGTCAGAAGGCGGCGCCGATCCTCCTCCGGGATGGAGGGTCGGCGCCGCCTTCTTGCGTGTGACCTGCGGGAGGCGTCAGGCGAGGTTGTGCCGGCGGATGATCGGGATCACGCCCCACAACAGCGCGAACAGCCCGAGGGTCAGCCCGGCCATGACGTGCGAGACCGGCGCGCCGATCACGACGTCGAAGACCAGCCACACCACCCCGACCATCGTGAGCGCGAGCGCGACCAGGCCGTTGCGGGCGGCGCTGTGCGCGGCCTCCACGATCCACTCGCGTTCGCCGCGCCGGAAGAGCGTGCGGTGGAAGGCGACCGGCGCCACGATCAGCGCGGTGGCGACCACCGACATGCTGAGCACGCCGAGGTAGACCCACTTCTCGGCCCGGTCGATCTCGCTGAACCGACCGGTGAACGGGATGGTGAGCAGGAAGCCGGTGAGGATCTGCGCGCCGGTCTGCATGACCCGCAGCTCCTGGAGGAGCTCGTTGAGGTTGCGGGTCAGCCGGGTGTGCTTGTCCTCGTCCGGCTCGCCGGCGACGCCCCCTCCGGGCACCTCGGCGTCACTGCTCATCGGCGCGTCGCTTCAGCGGCCGCGTGGCGGGGCCCTGCAGCACCTCCCCGTCGAGATCGAAGCGCGACCCGTGGCAGGGGCACTCCCATGCCTTCTCCACGTTGTTGAACGACACCAGGCAGCCCTGGTGCGTGCAGGTGGGGGAGACGGCGTGCGCGGTGCCGTCCTCGTCGACGTAGGTGGCCCACTCCTTGCCGCCGTCGCTGACGATGCCCGCTTCCCCGGGGGCGAGCTCGTCGGCGGACAGCTGCCGCTTCACCTTGGCCGCGATCCGGGCGCCGGCGTTGCCGGCCAGGCCCGCCACGGCACGCGCGCCGGAGCTCACCACCGTCTTGGCCTCCAGCGTCGGGTGCAGCCTGCGGGGGTCGTAGATGCGGGCCCACTCCTCGGGCCGGCCCTCGATCGCGTCGCGGAGCAGCAGCCCGGCGAGCACCCCGTTGGTCATCCCCCAGGCGTTGAACCCGGTGGCGACCCAGGCGTGCTTGGCGCCGGGGTGGAGCTTCCCGATGAAAGGAAGCTTGTCCCCGCTGGAGTTGTCCTGTGCGGCCCAGGTGAACGCGGTGTCGGCGACGCCGAAGCGGTCGCGCAGCCACGACTCGAGTCGCTCGAGCTGCTCGGGTGCCGAAGGGCTGCCCGGCTTGAACGGTGCGCCGGTGGCGATCAGCAGTCGCTTGCCCTCGCCGTACGGCGCTCCTCGCACCGACCGTGTGTCGGAGCCGGTGGAGACGTACATCGCTCGGGGGTCCGCGCTGTCGTCGACCACCGCGGCCGCGGCGAACTCGCGCTCCGGGCTCATCCGCGTGAACAGCATCGACCGGTCGAAGACCGGGTAGTGGGTGGTGACCACGACGTCGAGGGCGGTGATCCGCTGCCCGGCCTCGGTGGTGAGCACGTTCGGGTCACCCTCGTGCAGGTCGGTGACCCGGGTGTTCTCGAAGATCAACCCGCCCCGGTCGACGAAGTCGGCCGCGACGGCTCGCAGGTACTTCCGGGGATGGAAGACCAGCTGGTCTTCCACGCGCACCGCGCCCGCGACGGGGAACGGCAGACCGGTCTCCTGGGTGAACGTCGCCGCCAGCCCGGCTCGCCGGGCGGCCTCCGCCTCGGCGCGGAGCATCTCCACGTCGGACTCGGACTCGCTGTAGACGAACGCCGGCTGACGCTCGAGGTCACATTCGATCCCGAGCTCCTCGGTGAGCGCGGCGACGCGCTCCATGGCCATGGTCTGGCTGGTGGCGTAGGCCTCCGCGGTCTCGTTCCCGAGCTTCTGCGCCAGGTGGTGGTACACCGCTCCGTGCAGGACCGAGACCTTCGCGGTGGTGCCCCCGGTGACTCCGGCGGCGATCCCGCCGGCCTCGAGCAGCGCGACGGAGCGGCCCGTGCGGGCGAGCTCGGAGGCGACGCTGATGCCGGCTATGCCGGCGCCCACCACGGCCACGTCGACGGTGATGTCCTCGGTCAGCAGGGGGTAGTCCGGGGTCTCGGCGGAGACCATCCAGTACGACGTCAAGTTGTCCATGCTCAGCGACCGACCGCCTTCTCCAGCTCTGCCTTGTTCATCTTCGACCGTCCCTCGACTCCCTTGCGGCGGGCCTCCTCGTAGAGCTGGTCGCGCGTGCGACCGCCGGCGCCCTTGTGCGAGCGCAGGCCACCGCGCCGCCCCGAGGAGATGTCCTCGGTCGACGTACGGCTGCTCTCCTCGGCCTCGCCGGCTCGGGCGCGCTCCTTGTTGACCGTCCGCGCCGCGATCTCCTCGGCGGTGTCCTCGTCGCGGCCCCGCTCCTCGAGGCCCTCTTTGATGTGCTCGTACTGCCGTTCGCGCTTGGAGCTCCATGCCTTGGGCATCGCGACCCCTTTCCTGGGACGGGTCCGGTCGCCGGGGGAGTACCCATCGCGGGTCGCCGGCATGCCGGACCGTCGCCGGCGCGGCTCGTGACCCAGACCGCTGATTGAGACCCTCCCTCACGGGTATCAAACCGCAAAGGAGACAGCGGAAGGAAGATGACGATGATGAAGAAGCTGATGTTGCTCGGTGCCGGTGCGGTCGGCTACGTGCTCGGTGCGAAGGCCGGCCGGGAGCGTTACGAGCAGATCGCCGCACAGGCCCAGAAGCTGCGCACCAACCCCAAGGTGCAGCAGAAGGTCGACGAGGCCAAGCACGCGGCGAAGGACGTGGCCGACCAGGCCGTGGAGAAGGTCAAGGAGCAGGCCGAGGGCGGCTCCTCGACGCCGTCGGGGACCAACCCGAACGTCACGTCGACGCCGACCGGCGCGACGGGGCCGAAGTCGTTCGGCGTGGGCAACGAGGGCGCCTGACCGCTCCCAGCAACGCCTTGCAGGGTGGGGCGCGGCCGCCGACTCCGGATGGCTGCGTTCCACCCTGTCGCGTACCCTTGCCGACGTGGCAGGCCCCGACTTCGAAACCCAGATCAAGCAGCTCCAGGCGACCATGCAGACCATCGAGCAGGTGCTCGACGTCGACGACATGCGCAAGGAGATCGCCGAGCTCGGCGAGCAGGTGGCTGCACCCGACCTCTGGGACGACCAGGCCAACGCGCAGAAGATCACCGGCCGGCTCTCCACGCTGCAGGGCGAGCTGGAGCGGTTCACCTCGCTGCAGAGCCGCATCGACGATCTCTCGGTGCTTCTCGAGCTCGCCCGCGAGGAGGGTGACGCCGACTCGCTCGCCGAGGCCGAGGCCGAGCTGCACCGGATCCAGAAGTCCGTCGAGCAGCTCGAGGTCCGCACGCTGCTGTCGGGGGAGTACGACGCCCGCGAGGCGCTCGTCACGATCCGCGCCGGCGCCGGTGGCGTCGATGCCGCCGACTTCGCCGAGATGCTGATGCGGATGTACGTCCGCTGGGCCGAGCGCAACAAGTACCCCGTCGAGGTCTTCGACACCTCCTACGCCGAGGAGGCCGGCCTGAAGTCGGCGACCTTCGCGATCCACGCCCCCTACGCCTACGGCACGCTGTCGGTCGAGGCCGGCACCCACCGCCTGGTGCGGATCAGCCCGTTCGACAACCAGGGCCGCCGGCAGACGTCCTTCGCCGCGGTCGAGGTCGTGCCCGTGCTCGAGCAGACCGACGAGATCGACGTGCCCGACGAGGAGATCCGCGTCGACGTCTACCGCTCCTCCGGCCCGGGTGGTCAGTCGGTCAACACCACCGACTCCGCGGTTCGCCTCACGCACATCCCGACGGGCACGGTCGTCAGCTGCCAGAACGAGAAGAGCCAGCTGCAGAACAAGGCCAGCGCGATGGTGATCCTCAAGGCGAAGCTGCTCGCGCTGAAGAAGGCCGAGGAGCGCGCCCACCTCGACTCGCTGCGCGGCGACGTGCAGGGCTCGTGGGGTGACCAGATGCGCAACTACGTGCTGCACCCCTACCAGCTCGTGAAGGACCTGCGCACCGAGTACGAGGTCGGCAACCCGCAGGCGGTGTTCGACGGCGACATCGACGGCTTCCTCGAGGCCGGGATCCGCTGGCGCCGCGGCGCGGACAAGGCCGCCCAGAACTAGTCGTCCGACGAGCCGACGGTGGTGACCACGTCGGTGCACCACCGGTCGGCCCGTTGTACGACGTCCTCGCCGGCGTCGCTGCCGACACCGCCGGTGTCCTCGCGGGGGCCGGTCGGCTCCTCGATCTCGCAGCTGAGCCAGGTGTCGCCGAACAACCCTTGCAGGCGTGCCCGGAGAGCCGGCCGGTCGTCGTCGCCGGTGCTCCGCCGTTCGCACACCGAGGTCACGCCGGGGTCGCCGAACCCGATCGACTTGGGGAAGGCGCAGTCGCGACCCCGGCGCGTCCGTCGTACCAGGGTGCGGGCCTCGGCCACGGTGACCGGCCGGGCGAAGACCCAGGTCCGCGCGACGGTGCCGTCGGCGGCCTCGAAGACGCAGCCGTACTCGTGCGAGACGTCGCGTTGTCCCGGGCGGACCTCGAACTCCTCGCCGTTGCGGTAGTGGGCGGTGTCGGCGACCGGCGAGCCGAGCGCACGCGCCACGGCGTCCTCGTCGAGGGCCGGACACAGGTCGGCGCGCGGCACGGGGTAGGCGCTGAGGTCGAGATCGGCGTCGCTCGGCTCCACCGACGGAGCACTCTCACCGCTCTCAGCAGGAGGCTCGGGCGAGTCGGTGTCCGCCGTACACCCGGTCACCAGGGCCGCCGCAGCGAGCAGCACGGCCAGACGGCGACGGGGGGACATGGCCCCACTCTAGGCATCCGGCCAAGCCGTGGCGCGGTGCGGTGGCAGCGCCGCGGGGGACGGCGAAACACCGGGCCGGCCTGCCTGCGGCCCCGCCTGGGAGCGGTCACCTAGACTCAACTGTTGGTCGGATACGTCGGTGCTGCAGCCCTCTGGCGGCGCCCGCGATGAACCCTTTGTCCCCGAGCCCGGCCGCCCACGCCCTTGATCCGTTTCGAGAATGTCACCAAGACGTATGCCGGCCAGAGCCGCGCAGCGCTCGACGACGTGAGCGTCGAGGTCGGCAAGGGGGAGTTCGTGTTCCTGGTCGGCGCCTCCGGCTCCGGCAAGTCCACCTTCCTGCGCCTGGTGCTGCGGGAGGCGCGGCCCACGCACGGCAAGGTGTACGTCGCCGGCAAGGAGATCAACCGGCTGGCCGGCTGGAAGGTGCCCGGCCTGCGCCGTCAGATCGGCACGGTGTTCCAGGACTTCCGGTTGCTGCCCAACAAGACCGTCGCCGAGAACGTCGCGTTCGCGCTGCAGGTGATCGGCAAGCCGCGCTCGCACATCAACAAGGTGGTCCCCGAGACCTTGGAGCTCGTCGGGCTCGAGGGCAAGGGTGACCGGATGCCCGACGAGCTCTCCGGTGGTGAGCAGCAGCGGGTCGCGATCGCCCGGGCGTTCGTGAACCGTCCGATGATCCTGATCGCCGACGAGCCGACCGGAAACCTCGACCCGAACACCTCGGTCGGGATCATGAAGCTGCTGGACCGGATCAACCGCACCGGGACCACCGTGGTGATGGCCACCCACGACGCGGGCATCGTCGACCAGATGCGCAAGCGCGTGATCGAGCTGTCCGGTGGCCACATCGTCCGTGACCAGACCCGCGGCGTCTACGGCTACCAGCACTGAACGACCAAGGACCAAGGATCTCGCCTCGATGCAGCTGACCTATGTCTTCTCCGAGCTCGGCAACGGGCTCAAGCGCAACGTCTCCATGACGATCGCGGTGATCGTGACGATCTTCGTCTCGTTGACCCTGGTCGGGATGGGGCTGTTGCTCAACGCCCAGGCGGACAAGGCCGAGGAGTACTGGGGGAGCAAGCTCCAGATCACGGTGTTCTTGTGCAACCAGAACTCCACGACCGCCAACTGTGTCGACGGGGAGGTCACCGGCGCGCAGAAGAAGGCGATCGAGAAGGTCCTCGACGACCACCCCGAAGTCGCCTCCTGGCGCCTGCAGAGCAAGCAGGAGGCCTACGACAAGTGGCGCAGCGCCTACGTGTCGAACGACGAGACCGAGCAGCGCGTCTACGAGTCGATCCGGCCCTCGGACATGCAGGAGTCGTACTGGGTGCAGCTGAAGGACCCCGAGAAGTTCATGGGGATCAAGAGTCAGGTGTCGGGTCTCGACGGGGTCAACACGGTCCGTGACCTGCGTGAGGTGCTCAAGCCGATCTACTTCTGGATGAACGTCATGAAGTGGGGCGCGATCGCGATCGCCGGCTTCCTGATCTTCGCGGCGGTCCTGCAGGTCGGGAACACGATCCGGCTGGCGGCCTTCGCGCGCCGGCGCGAGATCGGGATCATGCGCCTGGTCGGCGCTTCGAGCCTCTACATCCAGCTGCCGTTCCTGATGGAGGCGCTGGTCGCGGCGCTGATCGGCGTGACCCTGGCCGCGGCCGCGATCGGGGCGTTCATGTACTTCGTGATCTACCAGATGCTCCGGCCGACCTCGAACATCGTGGCCTGGATCGACTGGACCGACGGCCTGTGGGCGGTGGGCTGGATCGCGCTGATCGGCCTGCTCCTGACATTGGTGCCGACTCTCGCAATGACCCGGAAATACCTCAAAGTCTGAGTAAAGCCAGTTACCGTCGAAAGCCTGACCCAGACCACAAGCTAAGGCAGACCGGTGCTTCGCCACTTCCCCCGTAGCCACCGTCGCCGCGTGATAGCCGCTCTTGCGGCAAGCAGCATGCTGTTGAGCGTCGCTGCCATCCCGCTGGCCTCGGCTGATGACCTGCGCGACCGCAAGAAGCGTGTCGAGGGTGACATCTCGCAGACCCTCGAACACCTCGACCAGTCCAGCGCGGAGCTGATGGCCGCCACGCGCGCCCTCGCGAACGCCAAGGCGAAGCTCTCCGCGGCGCAGCAGCACCTCGCCAAGACCCGCGGCGAGCTCGCCGTGGCGGTCGTGCTCGACCGCCGGATGCAGTCCGAGCTCGACGCGGCCGTGCGCCGCCTCCGCGACGCCCGCGAGGACCTGGCCCGGGGCGAGGCGGACATGGCCGAGCAGGAGGAGGTGCTCGGCCAGATCGCGGTGCAGAACTACCAGCAGGGCGACCCGAACCTGCTCGGCCTGTCCATGGTGCTCAGCTCCCAGGACCCGGCGGAGCTGACCAGCCAGCTGAACTCGGTGCGCAACGTGCTCGACAAGGAGTCCGTGACGCTGGACCGCCTCGACGCGGCTCGAGTCATCCTCACCGTGAAGGAGGAGGAGGTCGAGGCCGCGAAGCAGGAGGTCGCCGTCAAGCGCCGGGAGGCCGCGGAGAACCTCGAGCGCAAGCAGGCGCTGGAGAGCAAGGCCGAGGAGGCCGAGCGCGCCGTGGCGAGTCTGGTCTCGGCTCGCGCGGACGCGCACAACGCCGCCGCCGAGGCCCGTCAGGCCGACCTCGAGATGCTGCAGGGCCTGCAGCAGGAGCGTGACCGGATCTCCTCGATCCTCGCCGCGCGAGCCGAGGCGGCTCGTCGCCGCGCGGAGGAGGCCCGCCGTCGGGCAGCAGCCCAGGAGGCGGCCGCTGCCGCGGCGGAGGACGCGAAGGGATCCGACGGCTTCCTCGACTATCCGGTCGACGGCTACATCACCTCGTCGTACGGCATGCGGCTGCACCCGGTCTACAAGCGCTGGACGCTCCACGACGGCACCGACTTCGGGGCCGGCTGCGGTACGCCGGTCCGCGCGGCCGCCTCGGGCCGGGTCATCGCGGTGTACTACAACGAGGGCTACGGCAACCGGGTGATCATGGACAACGGCTACCAGCGCGGCGTCGGCCTCGGCACGGCGTACAACCATCTCAGCGCCTACTCCACGTTCGCCGGCGAGCAGGTCGAGCGCGGCGAGGTGATCGGCTACGTCGGCAACACCGGCTACTCCACCGGCTGCCACCTGCACTTCATGGTGTTCGAGAACGGCGCGACGGTGAACCCGGTCGGCTGGCTCTGAGCGCCGTACTCCTTCGACCGGTCCCGAAACCGGATTGCCCGGCCTGACACAATCGAGGAATGGCCAAGGAGCAGGGGCGCAAGCTGATCGCGCAGAACAAGAAGGCGCGTCACGACTATCACATCGAGGACACCTACGAGGCCGGGCTGGTGCTCATGGGCACCGAGGTGAAGTCGTTGCGTGCTGGTCGTGCCTCCCTCGTCGACGGCTTCGCCGAGGTGCACGAGGGCGAGGTCTGGCTGCACAACGTGCACATCCCGGAGTACGCCCAGGGCACCTGGACCAACCACGCCGCCCGCCGCAAGCGCAAGCTGCTGCTCAACCGCGCCGAGATCGACAAGATCGAGTCCCGGGTGAACGAGAAGGGACTCACCCTGATTCCCCTGTCGCTGTACTTCAAGGACGGCCGGGCGAAGGTCGAGCTCGCTCTGGCACGAGGCAAGAAGACCTGGGACAAGCGCCACGCCATCGCCGAGCGGCAGGCCAAGCGGGAGACCGAGGTCGCGCTCGGCCGGCGGATGAAGGGGATGGCGTGAGCCTGGGCGATGAGGAGGTCCCGGCCTGGTCCGACCGTCTCGGGCTGCCCGGGCTGTACGACGTGCACGTGCACTTCCTGCCGCCCAACATCATGGCCAAGGTGTGGGAGCAGTTCGACTCCGCCGGACCGCTGATCGGCCGGCCGTGGCCGATCACCTACCGCGGCAGCGACGAGGAGCGGGTCGAGCAGCTGCGCGCACTCGGGGTACGACGGTTCTCCGCGCTGCCCTACGCCCACAAGCCCGGCATCGCCGGCTACTTCAACGACTGGGCACGTGACTTCGCGCAGAAGGTGCCCGAGTGCCTGCACTCCGCGACGTTCTACCCCGAGCCGTCGGCGGCCGACTATGTCGCCGAGGGGATCGAGGAGGGCGTCGAGATCTTCAAGGTCCACGTCCAGGTCGGCAACTTCGACGTCCGCGACCCGCAGCTGGACAAGGTGTGGGGCCTGCTCGCCGAGGCCGGCACCCCGGTCGTCGTTCATGCCGGCTCCGGACCGGTCCCGAACGAGAACACCGGGCCCGGGCCGGTCCGCGAGGTGCTCGAACGGCATCCGCGGCTGACCGCGGTGATCGCACACATGGGTGCGCCGGAGTACACCGAGTTCCTCGAGCTGGCCGAACGGTTCGAGCGGGTCCACCTCGACACCACGATGGCGTTCACGGACTTCTTCGAGGAGATGGCCGTCTTCCCCTCCGACCTGCTGCCGCGGCTCCGGGACCTCGGCGAGAAGGTGCTGCTCGGGTCGGACTTCCCGAACATCCCCTACCCCTATGCTCACCAGCTCGAGTCGCTCGAACGGCTCGGTCTGGGGGAGGAGTGGTTGCGTCGGGTGTGCTGGGAGAACGCGGCGGCGCTGATCGGCTGATCGGTCCACTGCCGCCCGGCTCGATGGTTCAGGCGGTTGTGATGAGGCGTTGCAGCTGTGCTTCGAGGGGGCTGTGTTCCCATCCCGGTGCGGCTCGTGTCCTCGCGTGGGGATGTCTTGGGTCTGGGAGGTCCGGGGGTCGTGAGGTGTAGGTGTGGCCGGTGGGGGTGTGGATGGTGATCGGTCCGGCTCGCTCGGTCGTGGCCGTGTGGCGCCATCCGGTGGCTTCCTTGGCTTGGTTGCAGGCTTCGCAGAGTCCTTGACCGTTGGCTGCGGTGGTCTCGCCGCCGTCGGCGACGGGCTCGACGTGGTCGGCGTGCCGGATGGGGGCGTCGCACCAGGGTGTGCGGCACACGTCGTCGCGGATCACCAGGAACTTGCGTAGCGGTGCGGGGAAGATCCGGTGTCGCGACTCCATCGCGGTCAGTGCGCCGGTGGTGGGGTGGGTGTAGAGGCGTCGGATCCAGACCCGTGCCTGGTCGAGGTCCGGTCCGCCGCGGACCAGCCTGCGGGCCAGTGCTGCGGGGATCGGGCCGTGCCCGAGGATCCGGGCGGGTTCCTTGTCGCTGCCGAACAGGGTCCGGTCGGTCATGACCAGCTCGACCGAGATCGGCACGGCCTCGGCCGTGGTCTGGCCGGTGAGCCGCTCGACGAAGGTGTCGGCCATGATCTGGCCGCGGGTCCGTGGGTCACCGGCAGCGCGCAGGGTGTCGGCGTGCTTCCTCAGGGCGGCGTGGACCGCGACGCCCTGGGCGACGGGCAGCAGGCCGGTGACGTGGCTCATGGTGTCGGGGGCGGGCCGGATCGTGACCCGGCGGTCGCCTTCGGCGCGGCGGGCCCGGCGCACCACGGACTCGGGGTCGAGGCGGTAGGCGATCTTCTTCGCCTCGGTCTCCACGCCGCGGTCGCCGAGCTTGGCCAGCCTGCCGGCAAGCTCGGCGTCGACGCGGCGTCGGTGCTCGGCGGAGAGGATCGCGGTCTCGCGGACCAGGATGGTCGCGCGCCACTCGCTGATCTGGCCGTCGGTCAACGCCGCGAGCGTGTGCGGCATCTCCTCGACCAGCGCCCGGGCGAACCCGACGTGGCGGTGGCCGCGCTGGGGGGAGTCGCGCCGGGCCAGGGCGATCTGGTGCGCGATGCTCGAGCCCAGCTTCTCCTCGGCCCGCTTGCTCCGGCCTGCGCCGGCGCCGGTGCTGGTGCCGGTGTGGCGTTGGGAGTCGGCGAACGCCGCGGTCAGCCGGGCCTGGGCAGCCGCGGCCGCGCCCTTGACCCGCTCCAGCGCGGTGATCAGGTCGATCCGCCCGGCATCGGAGTCCACCCCGTCGTCGTGGCGAAGCCGCTCGACCAGGTGCTCGAGGTCGTCGAGGACCAGGCCCGCCCTGGGGGACGCCTGCTCGGGAAGCGACTTCGAAACCATGTCCTGCATCTCTGCTTGAGTGCAGTTGGCGCTCAGCCGCCGATCAGTTCCTTGAGCGGGTGAGGGTCGGTGTCCACGGCCTGCTGGAGCAGCCGGTAGAAGAGCATGCCGCGAGCCTTGGACTTGCGCCGGTTGAACCGGAAGGTGAACTCGTCGAGGTAGTAGGGCAGGTGTCGGGCGGTGAGCCGGTAGTGGAGGGTGCCGGCGGTCCAGCGCTTGAGGAGTGAGGAGACCAGGTGGGGGCCGGGCATCACGGTGTCGCGGTCCTGGACCGTGTAGGACTTCGTGGCCTCGTGGATGTAGCCGTGGTCGGCGAACCGGCGGAACATGCGTGCGCCGTCGGTGCGGATGGTCGACCCGGGTCCGATGACTTCGCGACCGAACTCGACGATGTCGAGCTTGCCGGGCGCGTCGGCCAGTTCGAGGCGCACTCGGCCCAGGCGCCCGTGGTCGTCGCGCTCGACGGCGATGGTGATCGGGACCTTGTCGCTGGAGCCTCCTTGTTTGCCGGTGCTGCGGCCGCCGAGGAAGCTCTGGTCGAGCTCGACGGTGCCGCTCAACATCTCCCGGTCCGGGCGGACCATGGCGCGTCGCATCTTGTGCAGCCACGCCCAGGCAGTCTCATACGACCCGAACCCGAGTGCCTGCTGCAGGCCGGCGGCGGACACCCCGTTCTTCTGCGAGGTCACGAACCACACCGCGGCGAACCACGTCGACAGCGGGGTGTGAGAACGGTGGAAGATCGTGCCCGCGGTGACCGAGGTCTTCACCGAGCAGTCCGCGCACATCCACAGGCCTTTGCCGGTCCGCCACGCCTTCCCACCGCCACAGCGCGGACACGAGAAGCCGTCCGGCCAGCGCAGACCGGCGAGGTAGTCGATGCATGCGGCGTCGTCGGGGAACCACTGCTTGAACTCCTGGAACGTGCGCGGGTAGTCCACACCGCCGACCGGGCGCTGATTCTCCACAGCCACCGAGGCTACTGCACTCAAGCAGAGATGCAGGA
>JBMOMG010000189.1:0-11709 GCA_049323155.1 Actinomycetota bacterium
CAAAGCCAGACACACAACGGCGTCGGCACACGAGGCGACCTTCCCCACCCACGATCCTGACCCCGGTCGTCGAGGAGGTCAAACAACCAGCCCCCTTGACGTCCGATCCCCGATAGGGAATCAGCCGAACGGGTCGTCGACGGCGTCGGCCTCGTCGCTCCCGTCGAACAGGCCGCTGGCGTCGAGCTCCTCGCGCACCACCCGCCAGACCACGTCGCCACCGTGTCCCTTTCGCGCCAGCATCCCGGTGAGCCGCCGGGTCGCGGTCGCCCGGTCGACGTTGCGCAGGGTGCGCAGCTTGCGGCGCACCAGCGCCCGTGCGGCTTCCTCCTCGTCGTCGGGCTCGACCTGGTCGAGGGCCGCTCGGGCGGTCTCGTCGTCGATGCCCTTGCGGCGCAGCTCCTGGGCCAGGGCGCGCCGGCCGAGTCCCCTCCCAGGGCCGCGGGACTCCACCCACAACCGGGCGAAGGCGGCGTCGTCGATCAGACCGACCTCCTCGAACCGGTCCAGCAGGCGTTGGGCCACGTGCTCGGGCACCCGGCGCTTCGCGAGCTTGGTGGCGAGCTCGGCGCGGCTGCGGGCCTGGCCGGTGAGCTGGTCGAGCAGGATCTTGCGGGCGACCTCCTCGCTGTCGGCGTCCGGGCCAAGCAGGACCGGGTCCTCCGGCACGGATTCCGGGGCGCCGCACTCGTCGGCACCGGCGACGGGGACGCCGGCATCAGCCGCACCTGACTCCGGCGCTGCGGGAACGGGCACGGCGGGGTCGGACGGCAGCACAGAACCGTCCGCCTGGGGCCCTGGGAGGTGGGAACCAGACGGACGGTCGTCTGCGTGGTGCGACACGGCTGGGGTCAGAAGTCCACCCCGGTCGGCTCGGCGGGAGCGGCAGGTGTGTCGACGTGGGGACCAACCCCGAGCTTCTCGAGGATCCGCTTCTCGAGCTCGTTGGCGAGGTCGGGGTTGTCGCGGAGGAAGTTGCGGGCGTTCTCCTTGCCCTGACCGAGCTGGTCGCCCTCGTAGGTGTACCAGGCGCCGGCCTTGCGAACCAGACCCGCCTCGACCCCGACGTCGATGAGCCCACCCTCGCGGCTGATGCCCTGGCCGTACATGATGTCGAACTCCGCCTGCTTGAACGGCGGGGCGACCTTGTTCTTCACGACCTTCACGCGGGTGCGGTTGCCGACCATCTCCTGGCCGTCCTTGAGCGTCTCGATCCGGCGGACGTCGAGGCGCACCGAGGAGTAGAACTTCAGCGCACGGCCACCCGTGGTGGTCTCCGGGCTGCCGAACATCACCCCGATCTTCTCGCGCAGCTGGTTGATGAAGATCATCGTGGTCCCGGCACCGTTGAGGGCACCGGTCATCTTCCGCAGCGCCTGGCTCATCAGGCGGGCCTGGAGGCCGACGTGGCTGTCACCCATTTCGCCCTCGATCTCGGCACGCGGCACGAGCGCGGCCACCGAGTCGACGACGATCAGGTCGAGCGCGCCGGAGCGGATCAGCATGTCCGCGATCTCGAGCGCCTGCTCACCGGAGTCGGGCTGGGAGACGAGAAGAGCGTCGGTGTCGACACCGAGGGCCTTGGCGTACTCGGGATCGAGCGCGTGCTCGGCGTCGATGAACGCCACGATCCCGCCCGCCCGCTGGGCGTTGGCCACCGCGTGCAAGGCAACCGTGGTCTTACCGGAGGACTCCGGACCGTAGATCTCCACGACCCGCCCCCGCGGGAAGCCGCCGAGGCCGAGCGCGATGTCCAAGGAGATGGCACCGGTCGGGATGACCTCGAGCGGGGCGCGCGTCTCGTCGCCGAGCCGCATGACCGAACCCTTGCCGAACTGCCGTTCGATGTTTGCGAGCGCGGCGTCAAGCGCCTTCTCGCGGTCTCCACCAGCCATTGAAGTAATCCGTCCGTCTGTCCGCCTGCTCGCGGAACCTGAGCTCTTCTTCATCGCGGTTGACACTAGAGGGCACCTCCGACAGTTCTCGATCACACGAGCTGGTCTGTGGATGTGCAGCCTCTGCGTCGTGGTTGTGGACCCACATTAGCCCGAACACCTGTTCGATCGGCCCCGACACGCCCAGGGGCTACGGCACCAGGACCACGTCCTGCCCGCGGAGTCGTGCGCGGAAGCCGTCGGCGCGCACGGAGACGTCCTCGAGCACCAGGCCCTCGGGGAGCCCGGCGACCTCGTGCTCGATGGTCACCAGCCTGCGCACGACCGCGGCCAGGGCATCGGACAGGAAGCCCGGACCACCGAGGTCGATCGAGCGGGGCTCGACGACGAGCCTGCCCGCCACGACCTCGACCGTGCCGGTGGCGGCGACATCCAGCTCCCGACCGAGCGCCTCGACCGTGGTCAGGACCGTGGCCTGACCATCCTCGGCAGCACGGACCTCGGCACCCCCGCCGAGCTCATCGGCCACCACCTCGAACGGCACGGTGGCGTCCACGGTGACCCGTGAGGCGACCAGTCCCGTCGGGCCGGTGACCACGTCCAGACCCCGAGCCCGCACGTCACGCAGCGTCGAGTCGGCGGTCACCACCTGCTCCGTGTCGAGAGCCAGGTCGGCGAGCCAGACCTCGTCGGGTCGCAGCCGGACGGGCGGCTCCGCGCGCACAGGGCCGCCCGGCTCCACCACGGGAGTCTCCGTGGGCGCCGAGCCCGGAGAGTCCGTCACCGCCCACCACAGCGCCGCGGCTGCTGCCGCCAGGACGACGAGCATGCCCGTGGCACCGATCAGCCAGTCCTTCACGCGTGTCGAGTTCATCAAACCAGTGTGGCGGCGCCGGTCCGAACCCCGACCGAAGAGCCGGCCGGATCGCCTCACAGGCCGAGCGGTGTCTCGCCCTCGACGGTGTCCGCGCCCGTCGTACGCCCGTCCCGGCGGGCGAACTCCGACGCCGTGACGATGCCGGTCACCAGCAGCGCGGCGAACACGTTCAGCGGCCCGAAGCCGAAGCCGCCCATGACCAGCCCGGCCACCACGCCGGCCGCTGCCGCGACGAGCCCCATGATCAGGTCGGCGGCACCCTGGACGTCGGTGCGGGCGTCGAGCGGTGCGGACTCCGAGAGCAGCGTGGAGGCGGCGACGGTGCACAGCGACCAGCCCAGGCCCAGCAGGAACAGGCCCCACCCGATCTGCCAGGAGGCGCCGCTGGGCGCGGTCCCGGACAGGAACAACGACGCCAGCAGGACCAGCGCGCCGGCGTTCATCACGCGCACCCGCCCGAACCGGTCCGAGGCCCAGCCCACCACCGGGGCGAAGGCGAACATCCCGAGCACGTGCCCGCTGATCACGATCCCGATGATCTCGAGCTCGGCGCCGCCGTGGTGCATGTGCAACGGGGTCATCACCATCACCGCGATCATCACCGCGTGCGCGAGCGCGAGGGTGGTGATGCCGGCGGCCACGCCGGTCCGGGTGGTGACCACGTCGCGCACCCGGGACCACTTCGTGCCGGTGAGCACGGCGGGCGGGGTGCCGCTGTCGAGCGCCGCCTCCCGCGCGACGAACAACGGGTCGGGGCGCAGGAAGAGCCAGATCACCAGTGCCGAGGCAAGCATCCCGACCAGGCCGAACAGAAACGGCCCGGTCAGCCGCGGGATGCCGATCTGCTCGGCCGCACTCCCGGCGAAGCCGGTGAGGTTCGGTCCGGCGACCGCGCCGATCGTGGTCGCCCAGACCACCACCGAGAGCGCCCTGGCCCGGTGATGCGGCTTGGCGAGGTCCGTGGCTGCGTAGCGGGACTGGTTGTTCGCCGCGGTCGTGGAGCCCAGCAGGGCCGCGCCGACGAGCAGTGTCGCGAAAGAGTCGATGATGCCCGCCAGCACGCAGAGGGCAGCCCCGGCGGCGCCCAGCAGGTAACCCAGGGTCAGGCCCGGACGGCGGCCACGCGTGCCCATCAGGTGCGCGAGGAGGAACGACGCCACGGCGGCCCCGAGCACCTGCATGGTCTGGGCCAGCCCGGCGAGGTCCTCACGGCCGGAGATCTCCTCGGCCAGGATCGCGGCCACCGCGACGCCGATGGTGATGCCCAGTCCGCCCAGGCCCTGGGCAGCGACGAGGGTCCACACGGTGCGCCGCTGGACCTGCTCGACCCGGTGGTCGGGCCAGCGCACCCCGCCGCCGAACCCGCGCGCGAAGCCGGCCGCGTTGGAGCCGACCCAGCCGGCGACCCGGCGCCCGGCAGCGGCTGAGGAGTGCTGGTCGCTCATGTCCGGCATGGTCTCACCCTGGTCAGCGTTCCGACGCCGGCAGGCCGAGCGCGCGCCAGACCGCCTGCCACACGACCTTGGGGGTCTCTCCCGCGTCGAGCGCCTCCTGCACGGTGCGACCTTCGAGATCGGCGAGCACGTGCTCGCGGGCCCACACCCGGGCGTACGACGGTCCGAGGGCATGCTCCATGCGGGCCCAGAACTCGGTGTGACGCACTCGCAGAACTCACCTTCGACATCGGCATCGGGACTCCCCGAGCCTACGACCCAGCACCGAGCGGTCCGCGACCTCCGGGTGGACTGACCGCCGGCGCCGCGGCCGAGCCTGCGAGAATGCAGCCCATGCCTCCCGAGTTCGTGATCCGTCCGGCCGTCGAGGATGACCTCTCCGACGTAGCGGCGATCTACGCCCACGAGATCGCCAACAGCATCGCGACCTTCGACCTGGAGCCTCCCGACTCGGCGTACTGGCAGGAGAAGCTCGCGGGCAAGCACCCCGGCGACCACCTGCTCGTCGCGGTGGACTCCGACGAGGACGTCGTCGGGTATGCCTACTCGTGGAGCTTCCGGCCGCGTCCGGCGTACAGCCTCACGCGGGAGACCTCGATCTACCTCGACCCGTCGGTGCGAGGCAAGGGTATCGGCAAGCTGCTCTACCCGGCGCTGCTCGACACGATGGCCGAGTCGGGCGTGCACACCGCGGTCGCCCTGGTCGCGCTGCCGAACCCGGGGAGCATCAAGCTGCACGAGTACTGCGGGTTCGAGCGGGTCGGCGGGATGCGCGAGGTCGGCTACAAGTTCGACCAGTGGATCGACGTGGCGTGGTTCCAGAAGATGCTCAACCCGGCGCAGCACGCCACCCCGGCGGCACACGTCATCATCCCGCCCGAGCTTCGGTAGCCCGGCCCGGCCCGACCAGGCCGAAGGACCTCTCCCGGGGGCCGATCGCCCCTGCTCCCGCGATCCACCGCGCAGCAGGGTGGAAGCAGGCGGAGGTGCGCCATGGCCCACGGGCACAGCGACCGGGGGAAGGTCGATCTGGACGGTCGGCCGGAGCTGGTCTTCGCGCGCCATCGGCTCGCCATGGTCTACGGCGGCGGCGGGGTGTTCGGGATCGCCTACACCGCGGGGGTCGCCGCAGGGCTCGCGGACGCGGGGATCGCGGTCGCCACCGCTCCCTCGCTCGGCACGTCCGCCGGTTCGTGGACCGCCTCGGCGCTTGCCCTGGGCATCACCTACGAGGAGTTCGCCGAGCTCCCGGCCCCCGCCGTACCGAACTTCAAGCCCGGCGTGCTCGCCGACATCGCCCGCGAGATCTTCGGCGAGCGCACCCACCACCTGGTCTCGGTGTCGGCGGTCTGTGTGCGCAGCCGGCGCCGGCACATCCTCGACGGCGGTGTGTACCCCCTCGCCGACCTGGTGGCAGCGTCCTCCGCCATCCCCGGCCTGCTCCCTCCCCACCGAATCGAGGGGCGGCTCTACATCGACGGCGGGATGTGGTCGGCCACCTCGGTCGACGCCGCGGCCGAGGCCGACCGGGTGATCGTGGTCGCGCCCCTGGCGGGCCGGGTCCTCGGCCCGATGGGTCGGACAGCCGGGCTCCTGCTGTCGCTGGAGATGCGTCGCTGCCAGGCACGTCACCTCGACTGCGAGGTGCAGCTGATCCAGCCGACGTGCGAGATCGCCCGGATGGCCGGGCGGAACCCGCTCGGCCTGTTCGACGCCGACCGGGCGCGCGCGGTGTATCCCCTCGCCTACGAGCAGGGTCTGGCCCGCGGCCTGGAGATGGGCATCGAGCCGCGACGCGAGCCGCCGGCCGCCTAACGGGAACGGGGCTGGTCAGGACAGCAGCAGCTTGTGCAGCCGACGCGAGACGACCACGAGTCCGAGCGCGCCCATCGCGAGGAGGTACACCACCGAGATCGCGGAGTCCCAGGACAGCGCCCCGGTGGTCAGCTCGCGGCACAGCACCACCCCGCGGTACAGCGGGGTCACCTCCACCAGCCAGCGCAGGAACCCGTCGAACGCTGTGATCGGGAAGAACGTGGCGGAGAACAGGAACATCGGGATGATCGCGAGCTGGATGTACTCGAAGTCCTGCCAGGACTTCATGAACGTCGTCAGCGCCATCCCGGCCCCGGCGAAGGCGAAGCCGATCAGCCAGGTGGCCGGCCAGGCCAGCACGGCCCACCAGGAGTCGACCAGCCCCATCGCCACCATCACGAGCAGGAACGCCAGGGAGTACACACCCGAGCGCAGCAGGCACCACATCAGCTCGCCGGTGGCGATGTTGATCGGACGCATCGGCGTGGCGAGCACGCCGTCGTACACCTTGTCGTAGCGGAGCTTGAAGAAGATCCCGAACGTCGAGTCGAAGATCGCACCGTTCATCGCCGAGCTGGCAAGCATGCCCGGCGCGACGAAAGCGGCGTAGGTGACCAGCTGCCCGTTGAGCTCGAAGCCCTCCACCAGCTGGCCGACGCCCACGCCGATCGAGAACAGGTAGAACACCGGCTCGAGGAAGCCGGTCGCGAACAGCAGCCACGCCGACCGGTAGGTGATGAAGTTGCGCACCACCAGGGTGCGTCCGGTCGGCCGTCGGGTGGTGCGTGCGCCCTCGGCGAGCGTGGCGTTGATGACCGCCATCAGAGCGCCAGCCTCCTCGTCAGTCGGGACGCGGCGAACCACCAACCGAGCAGCACCATCACCGCGAGGTAGGCGACGTGGACCAGCGCCAGGGAGCCGTCGACCCGGTCGAGCAGCAGCATCCGGGTCAGGTCGACCCCGTGCCACAGCGGGGTGAGCCGGGCGGTCCACTCCAGCGGGGCGGACAGGTTGGCGATCGGGAAGAACGCGCCCGAGAACAGGAACTGCGGGATCACCACGAGCCGGTAGACCACCGAGAAACCGGCTTCGTTCTTCAGCGACGCGGAGAACCCGAAGAACACCGTCGCGAAGGCGAGGCCGAGAAGGATCTGCACCAGCCACGCCAGGAGCAGCCCGGTCACGGAGTCGAACACCCCGAACCCGGCGAGCACGAGCAGGAACACCCCGCACGCGCTGGCCACGCGGAAGCTCACGAACAGCAGCTGGGCGGCGACGATGTCGCTGGGGCGCAGCGGTGTCGCGGTCATGGCGTAGTAGGTGCGGCTCCACTTGATCATGCCCATCACCGGCCACATCACCTCACCGGTGGAGGTCTGCATCGCATGGGCCGCCACCAGGCCGGGTGCCACGAAGGCGAGGTACGACGTCGCGCCCTCGAGCGTCTCGGGGTCCTGCTCGATGAACCCGCCGAGCAGCACACCCATCGCAGCGACGTAGAGCAGCGGCATCACGAACGACGTGATCACCGAACCCCGCCAGGTGCGCTTGTAGACGGTGACCCAGTAGTCGAGCTGCCGGCCGATCAGGTCCAGCCGGCCGATGGGAGCGGGCGTGGTCAGGTCGCTCATCAGTCGACCAGGGTCCTTCCGGTCAGCCGGAGGAAGACGTCCTCGAGCGTGGAGCGGCGGACCAGGAACGCCGTCGGCGACAGGCCGCGCCCGTGGACCCGGGCCAGCGCCTCCTCACCGTCTGAGGTGTAGAGCAGCAGCCGGTCGGGCAGCACCTCGACCCGGTCGGCGAGGTCCTCGACCTTCGCCGCGAGCGCGGCGTGCTCCCCCACCCCGAAGCGCAGCTCGGCGACCTCGCGCGTGGAGTGCTCTCGGATCAGGTCCAGCGGTGAGCCCTCGGCCACGATCCGGCCGCCGTCCATCACCACGAGCCGGTCGCACAGCTGCTCGGCCTCGTCCATGTAGTGCGTGGTGAGCACCAGCGTGACGCCCTGCTGCTTGAGCCGGAACAGCCGGTCCCACAGCAGGTGCCGCGCCTGCGGGTCGAGCCCGGTGGTCGGCTCGTCGAGCAGGAGCAGGTCGGGGCGGTTCACCAGCGAGCGGGCGATGGTCAGCCGACGCTTCATGCCGCCGGAGAGGTCCTCGACCTTGGCCTTCGCCTTGTCGGTGAGCTGCACGAACTCCAGCAGCTCGTCGGCCCGGTCGGCCACCTCGCGGCGCGGGATGCCGAAGTACCTCCCGTAGACCACCAGGTTGTCGCGCACGTTGAGCTCGTTGTCGAGGGTGTCCTCCTGCGGGCAGACCCCGATCCGGGACCGGATCTCGGGCCCCTGACGGGCCGGGTCCATGCCGAGGATGCTGAGCTCGCCGCCGCTGGGCGGCGAGACGGCGGCGATCATCCGCATCGTCGAGGACTTGCCCGCGCCGTTGGGGCCGAGGAAGCCGAACGCCTCGCCCGGACGCACCTCGACGTCGATGCCGCGCACCGCCTCGAAGTCGCCGTAGGACTTGCGGAGCCCGCGAGCGCGCACCATGGCCTCGCGACTCGGGTCGGGTGCCTCGACCACGGGGTCAGCGGCAGGTGCCGGCGGGCGGCGATCGGTCTGGTGCTGGTGGGGTTGCGACACAGCAGACAACCCTAGAACCCGGCACCGACGGTTTCACCGGCTTTTCGTCGGGGCGCGGTCTCGACGGGCTCGACCAGCGGAGGTCTCGACGGGCTCGACCAGCGGAGGTCTCGACGGGCTCGACCAGCGGAGGTCTCGACGGGCTCGACCAGCGGAGGTCTCGACGGGCTGAACCAGCGCGCCAGGGTCAGCGCCGGGTCAGGCTGCGCTGGTGACACTCCTCGGCCACGACGACCGGCAGCGTGCCGAAGTGGTTGCGCGCGTACTGCGCGGCCTCGGCGGGCGTCGGCAGCGAGATACCGGTCGCGACCGGCTCGGGCGCCGGCGTGCTCGACAGGTGCAGCACGGGCGCGTAGCCGCCCTCCGGATGGCAGCGGACCGTGCACATGGCGATGGCTGATCCGGTGGTGTGGAACATGGCGGCCTCCCTCCGCTCGAACGGGGACTCGTCCGATACGAGAGATATCGGCGGCGGCGCCGGGTACCTGAAGGATGGCGCCGGTCGGGTTCGCCGGCGACGACCTGTCGGTGCCATGAGCAAGGATGGTGCAGTGAGCAGAGAAGAAGGTACGTCGGCCGCGGTCGACGTACTCGCCGGGTTCAGCGAGCCGACGCGGGCCTGGTTCCAGGCTGCCTTCGCCGAGCCCACCCCGGCCCAGCTCGGCGCGTGGAGCACGATCTCGGCCGGACGCAACGCCCTGGTGGTCGCGCCGACCGGCTCCGGCAAGACCCTGTCGGCGTTCCTGTGGTCGTTGGACCGGCTCGCCTCCCGGCCCGCGCCTGAGGAGAAGCTGCAGCGCTGCCGGGTCGTGTACGTCTCCCCGCTCAAGGCGTTGGCCGTCGACGTCGAGCGCAACCTGCGCGCTCCGCTGGCCGGCATCCGGCACACCGCCGACCGGCTGGGCGAGCCGGTGCGCGACATCACCGTGGGTGTCCGCTCGGGCGACACTCCGGCGGCCGAGCGCCGGCGGCTGGCGACCACGCCTCCGGACATCTTGATCACCACCCCGGAGTCGCTGTTCCTGATGCTCACCTCGCAGGCACGTGAGGCGTTGCGGGGCGTGGAGACGGTGATCGTCGACGAGGTGCATGCCGTCGCCGGCACCAAGCGCGGCGCCCACCTCGCGCTGAGCCTCGAGCGCCTCGACGCACTGCTGCAGCAGCCCGCGCAGCGGATCGGCCTGTCCGCGACCGTGCGACCGGTCGAGGAGGTGGCGCGTTTCCTGGGCGGCTCACGGCCGGTCGAGGTGGTCGCACCGGGTTCGCGCAAGGAGTGGGACCTGCAGGTCGTGGTGCCGGTCGAGGACATGACCGAGCTTGCCCTGGCCCAGCTCGAGCCGTCGGAGGGTTCGGCGGCAGGCGACGCCGAGCGTCGCGCCTCGATCTGGCCACATGTGGAGGAGCGCGTGGTCGACCTGATCGAGCAGCACCGCTCGACGATCGTGTTCGCCAACTCCCGTCGCCTGGCCGAGCGGCTGACCGCCCGGTTCAACGAGATCGCGGCCGAGCGGGCCGGTCTCGACGGGCTCGACCAACGGACCGGGCCCGACCAACGGACCGGTGTCACCCCTGTGACCGGCCCGCCGGCGGCGGTGATGGCCCAGTCCGGCCAGTCGTACGGCGCCGCGCCGGTGATCGCGCGTGCCCACCACGGGTCGGTGTCGAAGGAGCAGCGTGCGCTGATCGAGGACGACCTGAAACGCGGGGCGCTGCCCTGCGTGGTCGCGACCAGCAGCCTGGAGCTCGGCATCGACATGGGCGCGGTCGACCTGGTCGTGCAGATCGAGTCGCCGCCGTCGGTGGCCAGCGCCCTTCAGCGGGTGGGCCGAGCCGGGCACCAGGTCGGTGAGGTCTCCCGCGGCGTGCTGTTCCCCAAGCACCGCAGCGACCTCGTGCACACCGCGGTCGCCGTCGAGCGGATGCGCTCCGGCGCGATCGAGTCGCTCCGGGTGCCGGCCAACCCTCTGGACGTGCTCGCCCAGCAGGTGGTGGCCGCCACGGCAGTCGACGAGTGGGACGCCGAGGCGCTGTTCGACCTGGTCCGCCGGGCGGCGCCGTTCACCGGGCTGCCCCGCTCGGCGTACGACGCCACCCTCGACCTGCTGTCGGGCCGCTATCCCTCCGACGAGTTCGCCGAGCTCCGGCCCCGGATCGTCTGGGACCGGGTCACCGGCACCCTCAGTGCACGGCCCGGAGCACAGCGCCTGGCGGTCACCAGCGGCGGCACCATCCCAGACCGGGGCCTGTTCGGGGTCTTCCTGGTGGGCGAGAAGGCAAGCAGGGTCGGCGAGCTCGACGAGGAGATGGTGTACGAGTCGCGCGTAGGCGACGTGTTCGCACTCGGCGCGACCAGCTGGCGGATCGAGGACATCACCCATGACCGGGTGCTCGTCTCCCCCGCCCCTGGGCAGCCCGGACGGCTGCCGTTCTGGAAGGGCGACCAGCTCGGCCGGCCCGCCGAGCTCGGTGCCGCGATCGGCGCGTTCACCCGCGAGCTGTCCGCGCTGTCCCGCGACGAGGCCGTCGCTCGGGGCCGCGCTGCAGGGCTCGACCAGTGGGCGGCCGACAACCTGGTGATGTTCCTCGACGAGCAGCGGGAGGCCACCGCCACGCTCCCCTCCGACAAAACGATCCTCGTCGAGCGGTTCCGCGACGAGCTCGGCGACTGGCGGATCGTGGTGCACTCGCCCTACGGCGCGCAGGTGCACGCGCCCTGGGCGCTCGCCATCGGCACCCGCCTGCGCGAACGCTACGGGATCGACGCCCAGGCCCTGCCCGGTGACGACGGGATCGTGCTCCGCGTCCCCGAGACCGACCAGGACCCACCGGGGGCCGAGGTCGTCGTCTTCGAGCCCGACGAGATCGAGGAGATCGTCACCGCGGAAGTCGGTGGCTCGGCGCTGTTCGCCTCCAGGTTCCGCGAGTGCGCCGCACGCGCGCTGCTGCTCCCCCGCCGCGACCCGGGCCGCCGCTCTCCGCTGTGGCAGCAGCGGCAGCGGTCCGCGCAGCTGCTCGAGGTGGCGGTGAAGT
>JBMOMG010000190.1:0-11594 GCA_049323155.1 Actinomycetota bacterium
GAGATCACGGCCACCTTGTCCGAGCGCAGCCGCTGGAACGCGATCCGCATCGGCGACTTGCCGGCGATGACCTTGTCGACACCACCCTCGGCCTCGAGACCTTCCTCGAAGCTCTCGAGCTGAGCGGTCGTGGACATGAGAACCTGACTTTCCTGATGGGGGCCTCTTACAGCCGCAAGGACTGTAAACCACTGGGTGTTTCATGCATGCTCGGAGCAGGTAACGATCTGATACCAGCCCACGGCGTCCGATATCCGGATCAGTCCGGCACCGTCCAGATCGCTCATCTGACCTGTAGGGACGGGAAAAGCGCGTCGCCGGCCGTCACAACCGGTCACCTGACCTGTTGTGTCAGTGCCGAGCCCGCCGGGTTCCGGGCGGATGGCTCTCGTGGCTCCCGGGGCCGCGCCGAACGCGGGCCCGAGACCGCTCAGTCGGTCTCGGCGCCCTCGGCCTTCGCGGACTTCTCCTCCGGTTTGGCGTCCACGCCCGCCTCCTTGCGCTGCTGCGGCGTGATCGGGGCGGGTGCAGCCGTCAGCGGGTCGTACCCCGCGCCGGTCTTCGGGAAGGCGATCACGTCGCGGATCGACTCGGTGCCGGCAAGCAGCGCGACGATCCGGTCCCAGCCGAAGGCGATCCCGCCGTGCGGCGGAGCGCCGTACTTGAACGCCTCGAGGAGGAAGCCGAACTTCTCCTGCGCCTCGGCCTCGCCGATCCCCATCACCGAGAAGACCCGCTTCTGCACGTCCTCGCGGTGGATACGGATCGAGCCGCCACCGATCTCGTTGCCGTTGCAGACGATGTCGTAGGCATAGGCCAACGCGCTGCCGGGGTCGGTGTCGAAGGTGTCGAGACACTCCGGCTTCGGTGAGGTGAACGCGTGGTGCACCGCGGTCCACGCTCCGCTGCCGACGGCCACGTCACCGGCCGCGGTGGCCTCGTCGGCGGGCTCGAACAGCGGCGCGTCGACCACCCACACGAACTTCCACGCCGACTCGTCGATGAGGCCCACGCGCCGGCCGATCTCCAGGCGTGCCGCGCCGAGCAGGGCGCGCGACTGCTTCGGCGCCCCGGCGGCGAAGAAGATGGCGTCCCCGGGCCTGGCGCCCACGTGGTCGGCGATCTTGGCCTTCTCGTCCTCGCTGATGTTCTTCGCGACCGGTCCGCCGAGCTCGCCGTCCTCGCCGACGAGCACGTAGGCAAGGCCCTTCGCGCCGCGCTGCTTGGCCCAGTCCTGCCAGGCGTCGAGCTGCTTGCGCGGCTGGCTCGCGCCGCCCGGCATCACCACGGCACCGACGTACGGCGCCTGGAACACCCGGAACGGGGTGTGCTGGAAGAACTCCGTGCACTCGACGAGCTCGAGGCCCATCCGCAGGTCGGGCTTGTCGGTGCCGAACCGGCGCATCGCCTCGTCGTAGGTGATCCGCTCGATCGGGGTGTCGATCTCGTGGCCGATCAGCCGCCAGACCTCCTTGAGGACGTCCTCGGCGAGCGCGATCACGTCGTCCTGCTCGACGAAGCTCATCTCGATGTCGAGCTGGGTGAACTCCGGCTGCCGGTCGGCGCGGAAGTCCTCGTCGCGGTAGCAGCGCGCGATCTGGTAGTAGCGCTCCATGCCCCCGACCATCAGCAGCTGCTTGAAGAGCTGGGGGCTCTGCGGCAGGGCGTACCAGCTGCCCGGCTGCAGCCGGGCCGGCACCAGGAAGTCACGGGCCCCCTCGGGGGTCGAGCGGGTCAGCGTCGGCGTCTCGATCTCGACGAAGCCGGCCTCGTCGAGGACGGCGCGGGCGGCGCGGTTCACCTTGCTGCGCAGCCGGATCGCGTCACCGGGCCCCTGCCGCCGCAGGTCCAGGTAGCGGTGCTTCAGGCGCACCTCCTCGCCCACCTCGACGTGCTCGTCGATCGGGAACGGCAGGGGTGCGGCCGCGCTGAGCACCTCGACGTCGGCGGCGATCACCTCGATCTCGCCGGTCGGCAGGTTCGGGTTGGCGTTGCCCTCGGGGCGCATCGAGACCTCACCGGTCACCTTGATGCAGTACTCCGAGCGCAGGTGGTGGGCGACCTCCTCGTCGCGGACCACGACCTGCACCACGCCCGAGGCCTCGCGCAGGTCGAGGAACGCCACCCCGCCGTGGTCGCGCCGGCGGCCGATCCAGCCCGCCAGGGTGACGGTCTGCCCGGCGTGCTCGGGGCGCAGGCTGCCGGCGTCATGGGTGCGGATCACGAGAGCTCCTCAAGGCTGTGCGAGACGATGGTGGGGGTCAGGTCCTCGACGGGCGGCGTCCAGGCGTCCGCATCGGCGTCGGTCTGATCGCCGCTGCGGATGTCCTTGACCTGGTCGACTCCCCCGTCGGCTCCGGGGAACCAGACGAACGGGATGCCGCGGCGCTCGGCGTACCTGATCTGCTTGCCGAACTTCTGTGCCGAGGCGGCCACCTCGGTCGGGATGTCGCGAGCGCGCAGGCGCTGGGCGACGGCCTCGGAGACCGGCCGGCTGTCCTCGTCGGCGAGTGCGACGAGGACGACGGAGGGCACCTTGCGGTCGCTGGTCAGGACGCCCTTGGCGACCAGCGGCACGAGCATCCGGCTCAGGCCCAGGGAGATGCCCACGCCGGGGTACGTCGTCCGGCCGTCGCTGGCAAGCGAGTCGTAGCGCCCCCCCGAGCAGATCGAGCCGAGCCCCTCGAAGCCCTCGAGCCGGGTCTCGAAGACCGTGCCGGTGTAGTAGTCCAGACCGCGGGCGATGCGTAGGTCGGCCTCGACGGTGAACCGGTCGGTGTTCAGGTCCGCGCAGCCCTCGACCACCGCAGCAAGCTCGCCGAGGCCTTCCTCCAGCAGCTCGTTGGTGACGCCCAGGGCCCGGACCTCCTCGACGAACCCCGTGTCGCTGCTCCGCACCGCCGCCAGGCGCAGGCACTGTTCGACCTGCTTGTCATCGAGGCCGGCCTCGTCGACGAGCAGCTGGCGTACGACGTCCTCGGGGACCTTGTCCATCTTGTCGACGACCCGCATCACGGCCTCCATGTCCGTGGCGCCGATGCCGGTGTAGAAGCCTTGGATCAGCTTGCGGTTGTTGACCTGCAGACGCATCGGCGGCAGCGGGAGCGCGACGAGCGCCTCGGCCATCACCCGGGCGACCTCGATGTCGTGGTGGAACGGCAAGGTGTCCTTGCCGACCACGTCGATGTCGGCCTGGGCGAACTCGCGGAAGCGGCCCTCCTGCGGCCGCTCGCCGCGCCACACCTTCTGGATCTGGTAGCGCCGGAACGGGAACTCCAGCTTGCCGGCGTTCTCGAGCACGTAGCGCGCGAACGGAACCGTGAGGTCGAAGTGCAGGCCCATCCCGGCGTCGGTCTGCTGCTCGTCGGCCTGCAGGCGGCGCAGCACGTAGACCTCCTTGGAGGTCTCCCCCTTCCGCAGCAGCTGGTCCATCGGCTCCACGGCGCGGGTCTCGATGTTGGCGAACCCGTGCAGCTCGAAGGTACGCCGGAGCCGGTCGATGACCTGCAGCTCGATGACGCGCTGCTCGGGCAGGAACTCGGGGAACCCGCTCAGCGGGGTGGGTCTACTCATGTCACAGGCCTCGGGTGTTGGGCATCGGCGCCGGTCCGGCGGCGGGGTCGGCCAGGTCGCGGGCGGCCACGTCGAGCAGGTAGGGGTTGGTCGCCTTCTCCCGCCCGATGCTGGTCTGCTCCCCGTGGCCGGGAAGCACCACGATGTTGTCGGCCAGCGGCAGCACCTTGCTCGCCAGGGTGCGCAGCATCGTCGGGTGGTCGCCGCCCGGCAGGTCGGTGCGGCCGATGGACCCGGCGAAGAGCAGGTCGCCGCTGAACATCACCTCGGCGATCTCGTCACCGCCCTGCCCGTCGTACGGCGACCGGAACGTGACCGAGCCGCGGGTGTGCCCCGGCGTGTGGTCGACGACGAAGGTCAGCCCGGCGAGCTCGAGCGCCTGGCCGTCGCCGACCTCCTCGACCCGGTCCGGCTCGGCGAACTCGTGCTTGCCACCGAGCAGCATCCCGGCAGACTCCGGTGAGATGCCGGCCATCGGGTCGGTGAGCAGGTGCCGGTCCTCGGGGTGGATGTAGGCCGTGGCGTCGTAGCTGCCGGCCACGGGCGCCACGCACCACATGTGGTCGATGTGACCGTGGGTGACCAGCACGGAGACCGGCTTGAGGTGGTGCTCACGGACGACCTCGGCGACGCCGGCGGCGGCGTCCTTGCCCGGGTCGACCACCACGCACTCCTGGCCCGGGCCGGTCGCCACCACGTAGCAGTTGGTGCCCCACGGTCCCGCCGGGAAGCCTGCGATGAACACGGGTGGGCACTCCTGTTGTGGTCGGGTGGGGACCGGTGAAGCCTACCCAGCACCGGGGGCGTCACGGAAACCGCGGGAGCCGTTATGGCCTTGTAGCCGGGAAGTCGGTGTCGCCCGGCGCCGGTGCGACCTAGACTCACGGTGATCTGACCCATGATGCAACCAGCCGGGGGTTCGCCGTCGGCGGTGCACCTGATGCTGAAGAGGTACTCCGGTGAACGACTCGCACCCCGGCAAGCCCGCCCACGAGTGGGGCCGTGTGGCCGAGGACGGCTCGGTGTTCGTGCGCACCGCGGACGGTGAGCGTCAGGTCGGGCAGATGCCGGACGCCACGCCGGAGGAGGCGCTGGCGTTCTACGTCAAGCGCTACGACGACCTCGCCTTCGAGGTGCAGCTCCTCGAGCAGCGGATCACGGCCGGCAACCTCGGCCCCGAGGAGGCGAGCACCGCGGTGGACCAGGTCCGGTCCACGCTGAAGGACGCGCAGGCGGTCGGCGACCTCGCCGCACTGGACACGCGCCTCGACGCGCTCGGGGAGACGATCAGCAAGCAGCGCGAGCAGCGCAAGGCCGAGCGCGCCCAGAAGGCCGCCGAGGCCAAGGTGCACAAAGAGCGGATCGCCGCCGAGGCCGAGCGGCTCGCCGAGGGCAACGACTGGCGCAACGGCGCCAACCGGCTGCGTGAGCTGCTCGAGGAGTGGAAGGCACTCCCCCGCATCGACAAGAGCACCGACGACGCCCTGTGGCGGCGGTTCTCCACCGCACGCACCACCTACACCCGGCGTCGCAAGGCGCACTTCGCCGAGCTCGGGGAGAAGCGGGAGGCGGCTCGCGCGGTCAAGGAGAAGCTGGTCGTCGAGGCCGAGGCGCTCGCCGACTCCACCGAGTGGGGGCCGACGGCCGGCAAGTACCGCGAGCTGATGCGCCAGTGGAAGGCCGCGGGCCCGGCACCCAAGAACGTCGACGACCAGCTCTGGAAGCGCTTCCGGGGTGCCCAGGACAAGTTCTTCGGCGCCCGCGACGCGGCCAACGCGCAGCTCGACGCCGAGTTCGCCGCCAACGCCGAGGTCAAGGAGAAGCTGCTCGTCGAGGCCGAGGCGTTGCTGCCCGTCACCGACGTGAAGGCCGCCAAGGAGGCCTTCCGGGAGCTCGCCGAGCGGTGGGACGCGGCGGGCAAGGTCCCGCGCGACCGGATCAAGGAGCTCGAGGGCCGCATGCGCAAGGTCGAGCAGGCGATCCGCGGGGTCGAGGACGACCAGTGGAAGCGCACCAACCCGGAGGCGCGCGCCCGCGCCGCGGACACCGTCTCCCAGCTCGAGGCCTCGCTCGCCGAGCTGGAGGAGAAGCGGGCCAAGGCCGAGGCCGCCGGCAACGCCAAGAAGGCCGCCGAGCACGCGGCGGCCATCGAGGCACGCCAGGCGTGGCTGGTCGAGGCCCGCAAGGCGCTCGACGACTTCAGCTGACCCTGCTCACCCGGCGGCGCGGCCGGCTCTGGACTACTGGGTCACCCGGTAGGCGTCGAAGACGCCGTCGACCGAGCGCACCGCCTTCAGCACGTGGCCGAGGTGCTTGGGGTCACCCATCTCGAAGGTGAACCGGGACTTCGCCACCCGGTCCCGGGTCGTGGTCAGCGACGCCGCCAGGATGTTGACGTGCACGTCGGAGAGCACCTTGGTGATGTCCGAGAGCAACCGGGCCCGGTCGAGCGCCTCGACCTGGATGTTCACCAGGAACATCGACTGCGCGGTCGGCGCCCACTCGACGTCGACGAGCCGCTCGGGCTGCGCCTTCAGGCTGGCCACGTTGGTGCAGTCCTCGCGGTGCACCGAGACTCCGGCTCCCCGGGTCACGAAGCCGAGGATCTTGTCGCCGGGCACGGGCGTGCAGCACTTGGCGAGCTTCACCCACACGTCGGAGATGCCCTTGACGATGACACCGGCGTCGCCGCCGATACGCTGCTTCGCGCGAGTGCGCTCCGACGTGAGGCGGACGCCCTCGGCGAGGTCCTCGGCGGCGCCCTCCTCGCCGCCGTACAGGTCGATCACCCGGCGTACGACGGTCTGCGCGCCGACGTTGCCCTCGCCGACCGCGGCGTACAACGCGGACACGTCGGGGAGCTTCATCTCGGCCGCGACCGTGCTGAGCGAGTCGTGGGTGAGCACGCGCTTGAGGGGCTGGCCCTCCTTGCGCATCAGCCGGGCGATCTGCTCCTTGCCGTGCTCGATCGCCTCCTCGCGCCGCTCCTTGGTGAACCACTGCCGGATCTTGTTGCGCGCGCGCGGTGACTTGACGTAGGCCAGCCAGTCCCGGCTCGGCCCGGCGTTGGGCGCCTTGGAGGTGAAGACCTCCACCACGTCGCCGTTGTCGAGGGTGGACTCCAGCGGCACCAGTCGGCCGTTGACCCGCGCACCGATCGTGCGGTGGCCGACCTCGGTGTGGATGGCGTAGGCGAAGTCCACCGGCGTCGAGCCGGTGGGGAGCGCCACCACGTCGCCGCGGGGGGTGAAGACGTAGACCTCGGCAGTGTTGATCTCGAAGCGCAACGACTCCAGGAACTCCCCGGGGTCCTCGGTCTCCTGCTGCCAGTCGAGCAGCTGGCGGACCCAGGCCATGTCGGAGTTCGACGTGCCCGAGGTCATCAGGGCGCGATCGGTGTCGTCCCCCTTGACCGAGCTCTCCTTGTACTTCCAGTGCGCAGCGACGCCGTACTCGGCTCGGCGGTGCATCCCGAAGGTGCGGATCTGCAGCTCCACCGGCTTGCCCTCGAGCCCGATCACCGTCGTGTGCAGCGACTGGTACATGTTGAACTTCGGCATCGCGACGTAGTCCTTGAACCGGCCCGGCACCGGGTTCCACCGCGAGTGCAGCACGCCGAGCGCGGCGTAGCAGTCCCGGTCGGTCTCGACCAGGATCCGGATGCCGACCAGGTCGTAGATGTCGGAGAACTCCCGGCCACGCACGATCATCTTCTGGTAGATCGAGTAGTAGTGCTTGGGACGGCCTGTCACGACGGCCTTGATCCGGGCCTCGCGCAGGTCCCTCTCGACCTGCTCGATCACGCGGGCGAGGAACTGGTCGCGTGACGGTGCGCGTTCGGCTACGAGACGGACGATCTCGTCGTAGATCTTGGGGTGCAGCGTCGCGAACGCGAGGTCCTCCAGCTCCCACTTCAGCGTGTTCATGCCGAGCCGGTGCGCAAGCGGAGCGAAGATTTCGAGGGTCTCGCGGGCCTTGCGTTCCTGCGTGTCCTGCTTGAGGTAGCGCAGGGTGCGCATGTTGTGCAGCCGGTCGGCGAGCTTGATGACCAGGACCCGGATGTCGCGGCTCATCGCCACGATCATCTTGCGGATGGTCTCCGCCTGCGCGGAGTCGCCGTACTTGACCTTGTCGAGCTTGGTGACGCCGTCGACCAGGGCCGCCACCTCGTCGCCGAAGTCGTTGCGCAGCTCGTCGAGGGTGTAGGAGGTGTCCTCGACGGTGTCGTGGAGGAGCGCGGCGCACAGGGTCGGCTCGGTCATGCCGATGTCGGCGAGGATCGTGGCCACCGCGAGGGGGTGGGTGATGTAGGGGTCGCCGCTCTTGCGGGTCTGGGTGCCGTGGGCCTTCTCGGCCGTGACGTAGGCGCGCTCAAGCAGCGCCAGGTCGGCCTTGGGATGGTTCGCGCGGACAGCCCGGAGCAGCGGCTCCAGCACCGGGTTCCCGGGCTGGGCCTTGGTCGTCATCCGGGCCAGCCGGGCACGCATTCGGCGCCCCGACGGCGCGCCCGAGGGCGGCGCCGCGGGTCGGCTCGACGCGGGCTTGGGCTGGGTCTGCTCGTCCGGGGCCGCGGTGTCCGCCGGCGGAGCGGGCTCGGTCGCGGCCGCGCTCACGACGCGTTCATCGGCCATCGCTCACCTCCCGGCTCTGGCGTCCGTCGCCGGACACGTCATGGGAACACGCTGTCGGGCAAGTCTATGCCCGGTCCGCGGCCAGGGCCGCGTCGAGCGCGACGCGGACTCAGACGGTGCGGATGGTCGTGACGGGAAGGTCACCGACGTGCTGGCGTCCGTCCAGGAACGACAGCTCCATCAAGACGGCCACCCCGTGCACGATCCCGCCGCAGGCGCGGATCAGCTGGGCGGTCGCGGCCACGGTGCCACCGGTGGCCAGGACGTCGTCGACCATCAGCACCCGCTCCCCCGGCGCGATCGAGTCCTGGTGCAGCTCGAGGGTGGCGCTGCCGTACTCCAGGTCGTAGCCGACTGCGTGCGTGTCCGCCGGGAGCTTGCCGGCCTTGCGCACCGGGACGAAGCCCGCGCCCAGGGCGAGCGCCACGGGTGCGGCGAGGATGAAGCCACGGGCCTCCATCCCGACGACCTTGTCCACCACGACCTCACCAGTGGCGTCACGTCCGGCCCGGGCCAGCACCTCGATCACGGCGGAGAAGCCGTCATGGTCGGCCAGCAGCGGCGTGATGTCCTTGAACACCACGCCGGGCTGGGGGAAGTCGGGGATGTCGCGGATCAGCTCGTCGAGGTGCTTCGCGAGGTACTCGTCGTGCCAGGAGGCGTCCGCGGGCGCGCCAGCCGCCCGGTGTGCGCCGGTCACGGCCTCAGGCCTGGTCGGTGGAGTCGGTCGGTCCGCCGAGCGCACCGGGCGCGGCGCCGTCGACGACCCGGACGACCGCCTGGCGGGCGACCTTCATCTCGGTGCCGGGCGACACGGCGAGCGTGAGCGTCTCGTCCCCGATGCTGGTGACCGTGCCGAAGATGCCGGAGCCCAGCATCACCTCGGACCCGACCTCCACGCTGTTCTGGATCCGGGTCATCTCCTGCTGCCGGCGCCGCGCGGGACGGATCACCAGGAACCAGAACGCCAGGACGATCAGCAGAAGCGGGAGAAGGGTCCCCAGCGTTTCCTCGGACAACAGTGGCTCCTCAGCAGCGGTTGGTGGCGACGTCTCGGACCGTACGACGGTCGGCGGTCGAGTCTAGCTGCGGGGGCTACTCGTCGCCGAACAGGTCCGGCTGGACCGCTCCGCCGGCACCGAGACCGAACGCGGCGTCCGCGGGGACCGGCAGGCCGAGGTGCTCCCACCCGGCCGGGGTGGCGACGCGACCGCGGGGGGTGCGCGCCAGCATCCCCATCCGCACGAGGAACGGCTCGGCGACCTCCTCGACCGTCTCGCGCTCCTCGCCCACGGCGACCGCCAGCGTGCTGACGCCGACAGGGCCGCCGCCGAACCGCCGGCAGAGGGCGTCGAGGACGGAGCGGTCGAGCCGGTCGAGGCCGGACTGGTCGACCTCGTAGAGGTCCAGCGCCCGATGGGCGACGTCGAGGGTCACGGTGCCGTCGGCGCGCACCTGGGCGAAGTCGCGGACCCGGCGCAGCAGCCGGTTCGCGATTCGGGGGGTGCCCCGGGACCGCGAGGCGATCTCGCCGGCGCCGTCGTCGGTGAGCTCGACCCCGAGCAGCCCCGCCGAGCGGCGCACGATGAGCTCGAGGTCGGCCGCCTCGTAGAACTCCAGGTGCGCGGTGAACCCGAACCGGTCGCGCAGCGGGCTGGGCAGCAGACCTGCGCGTGTCGTGGCTCCGACGAGGGTGAACGGCGGGATCTCCAGCGGGATCGCGGTCGCGCCCGGGCCCTTGCCGATCACGACGTCGACCCGGAAGTCCTCCATGGCCATGTAGAGCATCTCCTCCGCCGGCCGCGACATCCGGTGGATCTCGTCGACGAAGAGCACGTCGCCTTCGTTCATCCCCGAGAGGATCGCGGCGAGGTCGCCGGCGTGGGTGATCGCCGGACCGGAGGTGAGCCGCAGCGGCGCCGACATCTCGGCGGCGATGATCATCGCCAGGGTGGTCTTGCCCAGGCCGGGCGGACCGGCGAGCAGCACGTGATCGGGCGCCGCCTGCCTCGCGCGGGCGGCCTGGAGCACCAGCGACAGCTGCTCGCGCACACGCTCCTGACCGATCACCTCGTCGAGCGTGCGGGGCCGCAGCGCCGCCTCGACGGCTCGCTCGTCGCCCTCGGCCTCGGCGGTGACCAGCGATCGGCTCTCGACGTAGGACAGCTCGGCCTCGTCGTACTCGCGCTCGGTGATCCGGCGGCTGCTCTCACTCATCGGCTCACGCCTTGCTCAGCGTGCGCAACGCCGCCCGGAGCAGCGCGGCGACATCGGGCTCGGCCATGCCGTCGGCCTGAGGGGTGACCGCGTCGACGGCCTTCTCGGCCTCCTTGGCCGACCAGCCGAGACCGACGAGGCCGGCGTGGACCTGGTCGCGCCAGGCCGCCGCCGGCGCGGACGCGGAGGCAGCTCGCGGCATCGAGACGCCGGTGGGCGCGCCGATCCGGTCCTTGAGCTCGAGCACGATCCGCTGGGCACCCTTCTGGCCGATCCCGGGCACCCTCGTCAGCGCCTTGATGTCCTCGGTGCTCACCGCGCGCCGCAGGTCGTCGGGCGAGAGCACCGCGAGCATCGCCTGGGCCAGCTTGGGGCCCACGCCGCTGGCTGTCAGCAGCATCTCGAACAGCGTCTTCTCGTCCTCGTCGAGGAAGCCGAACAGCGTCATCGAGTCCTCGCGCACGATCATGCTGGTCGGCAGCGTGGCCTCGGTGCCGGTGCGCAGCGTGGCGATGGTGCTCGGGGTGCAGTTCAGCTCCAGCCCGACCCCGCCGACCTCGACCACGGCGGAGGTCAGCGAGACGCTGGCGACGGTCCCGCGGACGAAGGCGATCATCGTGCTCCCTTCCCGGCAGCGGCGACCGCCGCCTCGATCCTCTGCTGCGCCCCACCGCGCCAGATGTGACAGATGGCCAGCGCGAGCGCGTCCGCCGCGTCCGCCGGCTTCGGCGGCGACGGCAGCCGCAGGATGCGGGCCACCATCGCGGTCACCTGCGCCTTGTCGGCCCGGCCGCTCCCGGTCACCGCCGCCTTGACCTCGCTGGGGGTGTGGAGCACGACGGGCAGCCCCCTGCGCGCCGCACAGACCATCGCGATCCCACTGGCCTGGGCGGTGCCCATGATCGTGCTCACGTCGGAGCGGGCGAAGACCCGCTCGATCGCCACGGCGTCCGGGGCGTACTCCTCGATCCAGGCGTCCACGCCCTTCTCGATGGTCACCAGCCGGACCGGCACCGGCTCCGAGGACGAGGTGCGCAGCACGTTGACGTCGACCAGCGACAGCGGCCGGCCCACCGACCCCTCGACGACTCCCATCCCGCACCGGGTGAGGCCCGGGTCGATCCCGAGGACGCGCACGTGGGGCCCCTTCCGGGTCGGTGGTGTCCGAACACA
>JBMOMG010000191.1:0-11375 GCA_049323155.1 Actinomycetota bacterium
TGCAGCGCAGCGAGGAGATCGACGACCTCGCCCTTCTTCGGCTCCTCCTTGGCCAGCTGCTTGACCTCGCCGCCCTCGAGCTTGGCCTGCACGAGCGCCTCGACCGCGGAGGCGTAGTCGTCCTCGTACTCGCTGGCGTCGTAGTCGCCGGCCAGGGTCTCCACGAGCATCTGCGCCATCTTCAGCTCCTGGGGCTTCGCGGCGTCCTCGGTCGCGGACAGCCCGGCGAAGTCCGGCTTGCGGATCTCGTCGGGCCACAGCATCGTCTGCAGCACCAGCACGTCGTCGCGGACGCGGAGCACCGCGGTGGACGTCCGGTTGCGCAGGGCCACCGTCACGACGGCCATCCGGTCGGCCTCACGGATCGCCTCGCGCAGCAAGGCGTACGGCTTTGCGGCCGCCTTGTCCGGCTCGAGGTAGTAGGACTTCTCGAACAGGATCGGATCGATCTGGTCGCTGGGCACGAACTTCTCGACGGAGATCTCGCGGCTGCTCGTCGAGGGCAGCTCGGCGAGGTCGTCGTCGTCGAGGATCACCATCTGGCCGTCTTCGGTCTCGTACCCCTTCGCGATCTCGGAGTACTCCACCTCCTCGCCGTCGATGCTGCACACCCGCTTGTACTTGATGCGGCCGCCGTCCTTGGCATGCACCTGACGGAACGAGATGTCGTGGTTCTCGGTCGCGGCGTACAGCTTCACCGGGACGCTGACCAGGCCGAACGACACGGCACCCTTCCAGATGGCACGCACGAGCGGCTCCTTCCCTCCGGCGCTGTGACACGGCGATACTCGTAAGTCAGCATGGACCCTGCGGCCCACCGGTGACTAGTCGAAAACGCCGGTACCCACGCCGCGGCCGGGAATGCGGAGCTCGGCGCGCAGCGGGAGCCTGCGGGAGGACGGACCGACCAGGACGCGGTAGGTGCCGGGCGCCACGACCCACTGATCGCGCTTCGTGTGCCAGTAGGCGAACGCCCGCTGGTCGAGCACGACGCTGACCCGCCGCGACTCACCCGGGTCCAGGGTCACCTTGCGGAACCCCCTGAGCTGCTTGGGCGGTCCGCCGGTCGAGCTGGGCGCGGCGACGTAGACCTGGGGCACCGCGGCACCGGTGCGGTCGCCGGTGTTGCGGACGGTGAAGCTGACGCGGGCCCCGCTCCGGGTACGACGTACCGCCAGGTCGCGGTAGCCGAAGCTGGTGTAGCCGATGCCGTGGCCGAAGGGGAACAGCGGCCGGACCCGCTTGGCGTCGTACCACCGGTAACCGACGAGCAGCCCCTCGGAGTAGACCGCCTTGCCGCCCTTGCCCGGGTACTGCTCGGACCGGAACGACACCTGCCTCTCGTCGCGCGGGAAGGTCTGCGGGAGCCGCCCGCCCGGCTCGAGCTCGCCGTACAGGACCGACGCGAGCGCGCTGCCGTGCTCGATCCCGCCGTACCAAGGCACCAGGACCGCGCCGGCCTCCTTCAGCCACGGCATCCGCACCGGGCCGCCGACGTCGAGGACGACCACCGAGCGCCGGTTCGCGGCGGTGACCGCCTCGACCATCCGCTCCTGCTCGAGCGGGATCGCGGTGCAGAACACGGTGGCGCACACGCTCGGGCGCAGGCCGAGGTCGGGCCGGTCGGCGCCCTCGGTGGACCCGTCGGTGGCGACGACCACGGCGATGTCGGCGGCTGCCGCGGCGGCCCGTGCGTCCTCCACGGCGGAGCCCTCGACGTACACCACGCGGTCGCCGTGAGCCTGGGCGAGACGCTGGATGCCCTGCAGCGGCGAGACGACGCGGGGAGGCAGGCCCGACCCGTGGGAGGAGCCTCCGCCGGAGGTGGAGTTCGCCGCCCCCACGGGGTTGGCCGCCCAGCCGATCACGGCGATGGTGCGGCCGCTGCCCCGGTCGAGCGGGAGGAGCGAGCGGCGGTTCTTGAGCATCACCGTGGCGTCCGCAGCAACCCGCCGGGCCACCGCTCGGTGCTCGGGGGTCGACACGTCGCGCAGGAACGGGTCCAGGCCCGGCTGCACCGGGTCCTCGAACAGCCCGAGGCGGAACATCGGGCGCACGATGTTGCGCACCATGTCGTCGACCTGCCGCCGGGTGATCTGCCGCTTCGCGAGGGCGGCCTTCAGCTTGTCGGCGGAGTAGTGGCGGCTGCCCGCGCCGTAGAGCGGGGTGAGCTGCGCGGGGAGGTCGACGGCGTTCATCTCCAGGTCCAGCCCCGCCCGCACCGACGGCACGGTGGAGTGCACCGCGCCCCAGTCGGAGACCACGAACCCGTCGAAGCCCCAGTCCTTGCGGAGGAACCCGTCGAGCAGCGGCTTGTTCTCGCAGGCGTAGGGACCGTTCACCCGGTTGTAGGCACACATGACCGAGCCGACCTTCGCCTCCTTGACCGAGGCCTCGAACGCGGGGAGGTACAGCTCACGCATCGTGCGCTCGTCGACGCGCGCGTCGACGGTCATCCGGTCGGTCTCCTGGTTGTTGACCGCGTAGTGCTTGGCGTCGGCGATGACCGGGTTGTCCTGGATCCCCTTGATGACCGCGACGGCAGTGCGCGAGGCCAGGTGCGGGTCCTCGCCGAAGTACTCGAAGTTGCGGCCGAGGAACGGGGTGCGGGCGATGTTCATGCCGGGAGCGAGCATCACGTTGATGCCCTTGCGGTGCGCCTCCGCGCCGATCGCGCGACCCAGCCGGCGCTGCAGCGCGGGGTCCCAGGTCGCGGCCTGGGCGACCCCGGACGGGAAGACCGTCGTCGCGATCTGGAGCCCGGCCACCCCGGAGCCGGCGTCGCTGAGGACCAGGTCGGGGACGCACAGGTCGGGGATCCCGGTGACGTGCCCGGCGGTGCCCCAGTAGGCCATCCACGGCGGGTTGCCGAACGTCACCATGTGCAGCTTCTGGTCCAGCGTCATCGCGCCGACCAGCGCGTCGGCCCGCGCCGACGGCGACTTCGCCGGGTCCATCCAGGCGGCGCATGCGTCCTGCTCGGCGCTCGAGGCCGCCTGCGGGGGAGCGGCGGTGACGGCGATGGTGAGGCCGGCTGTGGCGAGGGCGGCGAGCAGCCGTCTTGGGAGTGTGCGGCCAGGTCGTGGGTGCACCGTGGCTCCTTCCGTGTACGCCGGGCGGCGGCGCCGTACCACACCGACGACACGCGACCGCCCCTTCTCGTCGCGCTGTCCAACGCGCCTGCGAGCCGCGGGTCACGCACACCACCGGAGACGGCGGCCACATCGACGGCGGTCGACGATCGGGGAGAATCGCGCCATGCGACCGATGCTGGCGAGTCGAGGCACCTCCGTGCCCACCGGGTCCGGGTGGGTGCACGAGGTCAAGTGGGACGGCATGCGCGTGCTCGCGCAGGTGCGCGACGGCCGGCTCACGCTGTGGTCGCGCAACGAGAACGACGTGACGGTCAGCTTCCCCGAGCTCCAGGACGTCGGTGTCCTCGCCGGCCGTGACGTGATGCTCGACGGGGAGGTCGTGGCGATGGCCGACGGCGTGCCGCGGTTCTCCGCCCTCGCCGATCGGATGCATGTCTCCAGCGCGGCGCGTGCCCGGACGCTGGCACGCACCAACCCCGTGACGCTGATCGTGTTCGACCTGCTGCGGCTCGACCGCCGTGACCTCACGGGTGAGCCGCTGACCACCCGGCGTGCGGCGCTCGAGGATCTCGGCATCGGCAGCGCGCACTGGCAGGTGCCGCCGGTGTACGACGACGGGGCGATGCTGCTCACCGCCACCGAGCAGCAGGGGCTCGAGGGGATCGTGAGCAAGCGCCGGGCATCGAGGTACCACTTCGGCCGCCGCTCCAAGGACTGGCTGAAGTTCCCGCACCGGCCGACGCTGTCGTACGTCGTGGGCGGCTGGCGGCGCGAGACCGGCAGCGACTCCCGCCTCGGCGCGCTGCTGGTCGGGGCGCCGGGGCCGCAGGGACTGAGCTACCGCGGCCGGGTCGGCAGCGGCATCACCGGCAAGCACGCGCTGCAGCTGCTGGAGCTGCTCGAACCGCTGCACGCGGACGAGTCGCCGTTCTGCGACGAGGTTCCCAAGGTCGATGCCACGGGTACGGTCTGGGTGCGCCCCGAGGTGGTCGTGGAGATCGCGGCACTCGGGGTGACGAACGGAGGCCGGCTGCGGCAGCCGAGCTACCAGGGCGTCCGGTTCGACCTGGCGCCGGCAGACCTGAAGGAGTGAGCGTGGCCCCCACCGAGGAGCAGGTGCTCGTCGAGGTCGACGGCCGTCGGCTCAAGCTCAGCAACCTCGACAAGGTGCTCTACCCGGCCACGGGCACGACGAAGGGCGAGGTGCTGCACTACTACGCCCAGATCGCGCCGGTGCTTCTCCCGCACCTCGCCGACCGTGCGCTGACCCGGATCCGCTGGCCCAACGGCACGGCTTCGGAGAAGTTCTTCGAGAAGAACCTCCCGCCCGGCGCTCCGGACTGGCTGCGCTCGGTGACGGTGAGCTCCACCGGCTCGCGCGGCGGAGGCGACACGATCGAGTACCCGATCGTCGAGGATCTCGCCGGGCTGACCTACCTGGCGAACCTCGCCTCGCTCGAGCTGCACGTGCACCAGTGGAAGTTCGGCCGCAACAACCAGGCCAAGAATCCCGATCGGCTGGTGATCGACCTCGACCCCGGCGCCCCGGCCGGGCTGCACGAGTGTGCCCAGGTCGCGCTGCTGGTGCGCGACCGGCTGGCGGACATGGACCTGCCCACCGCGCCGGTCACCAGCGGCAGCAAGGGCCTGCACCTGTACGCCGCGCTGCCCGGCCGGCTCAACGCCGACGAGGTCCGCGAGCTCGCCAAGAAGGTCGCCCAGGAGCTGACCCGCTCGCACCCGGACCTGGTGCTGTGGCAGATGACGAAGGCGATGCGCGGCGGCAAGGTCTTCCTCGACTGGAGCCAGAACACCAAGTCCAAGACCACGATCAGCCCGTACTCCCTGCGGGGGACCGAGGCTCCGTTCGCGGCGGCACCGCGGACCTGGGAAGAGATCGAGGAGGGTGCTGCGAAGGGGGGCATCCTGCGGCACCTGCAGATGGGCGAGGTGCTCGAGCGGGCTCAGGAGATGGGGGACATCTTCGGCGACCTGCTGCACCAGGGCTGACCGTCCGCAGCTCCGAACCGAGCGGCAGCCCCGCCGTTCCCGAGAGACGGCGGGACCTGCCTCGGCCCGGTCGACCAGGTGCCTTCTACCCGGCGGGGCCGGGACTCATGCCCGCACCAGGCTGTGACGTCCGTCGGTGGCAGAAGGGCGCGCGAGGGGTGGCTCGCCTCGACTGAGACCAGGGTCGGGATCGTCCCCACCGTCACTCCCGTCTCTCGGGTCCCGAGTTTCCACAGATGTCCGGATCGGGTCTGGCCGAGAACGACCGGTTGCGCCAGACTCCGGTTCGTCTGATTTCGGGCAACGTGGTGGACGGGGACCATGAGCGTGACGATTGCCGACTCCGCCGACGAGGTCGTCGAGGACCTCGACGGACAGCTTCGCGACGTGGTGCGCCGCGAGGGCATCGACCCGCAGCGTGAGGTGGCGCTGGTCCGGGCGATGGCAGTGCGCCTGGTCGCCGGACACAACGAGCGCAGCCTCACCGGCGCGGTCGGTCCGGTTGCCGATCCCGAGGGTGTGGTCGAGGAGCTGGTCGCGCGGCTGGCCGGGTTCGGCCCGCTGCAGAAGTACCTCGACGACCCGGAGGTCGAGGAGATCTGGGTGAACGACCCGAGCCGGGTTTTCGTCGCCCGGGCGGGGCGCCACGAGCTGACCAGCACGATCCTGACCCGGGCCCAGGTCGACGAGCTCATCGAGCGGATGCTCAAGTCCAGCGGGCGGCGGGTGGACCTGTCCCAGCCGTTCGTCGACGCCATGCTTCCCGGGGGCCACCGGCTCCATGTCGTGCTCGACGGCATCTCGCGTGGGTTCTCGGCGGTCAACATCCGCAAGTTCGTCGTACGCGCCTCCAGGCTCCAGGACCTGGTCGCGCTGGGCAGCCTCACCGACCGGGCCGCGAGGTTCCTCGACGGCGCGGTCCGGGCCGGGCTCAACATCGTGGTGGCCGGCGGGACCCAGGCTGGGAAGACCACCTTCCTCAACTGTCTCGCGGCGAGCATCCCGGGCGAGGACCGCGTGATCTCCGCCGAGGAGGTCTTCGAGCTGCGCTTCCACCACCCCGACTGGGTGGCGCTGCAGACCCGGCAGCACGGCCTCGAGGGCACCGGCGAGGTGCGGCTGCGCGACCTGGTGAAGGAGAGCCTGCGGATGCGCCCCTCCCGGATCATCGTGGGTGAGGTGCGGGCGGAGGAGTGCCTCGACCTGCTGCTGGCTCTCAACGCCGGCCTGCCCGGGATGGCGTCGCTCCACGCCAACAGCGCCCGCGAGGCACTGGTGAAGATGTGCACGTTGCCGCTCCTCGCGGGGGAGAACATCGGCTCCCGGTTCGTCGTACCCACCGTCGCGTCGTCGGTGGACCTGGTCGTCCACCTCGGGATCGACCGGCACGGCGTCCGTCGCGTCAACGAGATCGTTGCGGTGCCAGGACGGGCGGAGAACGACACCATCGAGACCGAGAGCGTGTTCGTCCGAGAGGCTGAGGAGCTCGTGCGGGCCACCGGCATGCCGCCGAGGCAGGAGCGGTTCGAGCGGTTGGGCATCGACGTCAACGGCCTGTTGAACGGTGCCGACTGAGATGGGCGTGGCACTCGGGCTCGGGACCGGGATCGGCCTGCTGCTCGTGTACTGGTCCTTCGTGTCGCCGTCGACGCCGCGCCGGCCCCGCGGGCCCTCACGTCTGGACGGCCTGCTCACCCGAGCCGGGCTGTCCGCGACCTCTTCGACGGCCGTCGTGGCGCTCTGTGCCGGGGCGGGCGCGACGGCGGGGCTGCTGCTCCAGGTCATCTCCGGCACCTGGCCGGTGAGCGTCGCCTTCGCGATGCTGGCCGGCTATCTCCCTCTGGCGGTCATCAAGGGCAGGGCGCGGCGGCGACAGCGCGAGCTGGCCGAGGTGTGGCCCGACGCCGTGGACAACCTCGCCTCGGCGGTGCGGGCGGGGTTGTCCCTGCCCGAGGCGCTCACCCAGCTCGGTGTGCGCGGCCCCGAGCCGCTGCGACCCGCTTTCGCGGCGTTCGGCACCGACTACCAGCTCACGGGCAGGTTCGGCGACTCCCTCGACCGGCTCAAGGACCGTCTCGCCGACCCGGTCGGGGACCGCGTGGTCGAGGGCCTCCGCGTCGCGCGCGAGGTCGGTGGCGGCGAGCTCGGACGGCTCCTGCGGAGTCTCTCGGCCTTCCTCCGGGAGGACGCCCGGACCCGCGCCGAGCTGGAGTCGCGGCAGGCCTGGACCGTCAACGGGGCCCGCCTCGCCGTGTCCGCGCCATGGCTGGTGCTGCTGATGCTCTCCTTCCAACGCGAGGTGATCACCCGCTACGCCTCGCCGGGCGGGGTTCTCGTCCTGGCTCTCGGCGGGGCGTCCTGCCTGGTCGCGTACCGGCTGATGGTCCGGCTGGGCAGGCTGCCCGAGGAGAGGCGGATCCTGTCGTGAGCCCGACGGTGTGGGGAGCACTGCTCGGCGCCGGGACCGGAGCGGGGCTGCTGCTCGTGCTCCGGGCGGTGACGACGAGCCGGCGCCTGGGTATCGAGCAGCGCGTGCTGCCCTATGTCCGCGACCTGCCGGGTGTCCGTGCGGAGGAACTCGCCGGAGGAACAGCATCCTCCGAAGCGGCCCTGGTGGCGGTGTTCGGCCCGGTGCTGCGATCGGCTGCGCAGACCCTGGACCGGGCTCTGGGTGGGTCGTCCTCCGTGCGGCGTCGGCTGCAGCGCGCGAACCTCCCGATGACCGTGCACGACTTCCGGGTGGAACAGGTCGTGTGGGGAGTCGTGGCCTTCTGTGGCGTCGGTGTGCTCACGCTGCTGGTCGCGGTGCGCAACCCCGTGCGCACCCTTCCTCTTCTCGTCCTCTGCGCGATCGCGTTCGTGCTGGGCGCGCTGCTGCGAGAGAACCGGCTGACCGCACAGGTGCGGGAGCGCGAGCGGCGGATGCTCGCGGAGTTCCCGACGATGGCGGAACTGCTGGCGCTCGCGGTCGCTGCGGGCGAGGGGCCGGTGCCCGCGCTCGAGCGGGTCGTGGCCCGGAGCCACGGCGAGCTGTCGGTGGAGCTGTCCCAGGTGCTGGCGGAGATCCGCACTGGTACTCCGGTTGCCCGGGCCCTCGACTCGTTGGCATCGCGCACAGGTCTGCCCGTGGTCGCCCGGTTCGCCGAGGCGGTGGCCGTAGCCCTGGAGCGGGGGACGCCGTTGTCTGAGGTGATGCACGCCCAGGCGACCGACGTACGCGAGGCCGGTCGGCGGGCGCTGATCGAGACAGGGGCTCGCAAGGAGGTCCTGATGATGGTCCCGGTGGTCTTCCTGGTCCTGCCGGTGACCGTCCTGTTCGCGTTCTGGCCGGGGATGGTCGGTCTTCGGCTGGTCTCGCCCTGAGACCGGCCGCGGTGAGAGGAGTAGTCATGGTGGAACGGATCTTGCGCCGATGGATAGCGGCGGCGCACCGCGACGAACGGGGTGACGTGCCGGGTTGGGTGCTGATCACGGTGATGACCGCGGGACTGGTCACGGTGCTCTGGGCGGTGGCCGGCGACGCGCTGTCGCAGATGCTGTCGGACGCGCTGAGCTCGGTCTCGGGCTGAGACGTGGCGGCGCTCCGGCGGGGGGAGCGCGGCTCCGCCGTGGTGGACTTCGCGCTGGTGCTCGTCGTACTCGTGCCTCTCTTCCTGGGCATCCTGCAGGTGGCCCTGGTGCTCCACGTGCGCAACACGCTGACCGCGGCCGCCGCCGAGGGGGCCAGGTACGCCGCCACGGTCGACCGGTCGCCTGCCGAGGGGGTGGCCCGCACCCGCGCGCAGATCGCGGACGCGGTCGCGTCCCGGTTCGCTGAGGACGTGACGGCGACCGAGACGACGCTCGACGGCGTGCCGGTCGTCCGCGTCGACGTGGTCGCCGAGGTGCCGCCGCTGGGCATCTGGGGCCCGGGGGTGAAGCTGGCCGTCTCCGGCCACGCGATCGAGGAGAGCGCCCCGTGAACCGCAGGAGCGAGCGGGGGACCGCGCTGGTGGAGTTCACCTGGCTCGCGATCCTGCTGATGGTCCCGCTTCTCTACATCGTGCTGGCCGTGTTCGAGGTGCAGCAGGCGGCGTTCGGAGTGAGTACGGCGGCCAGGGCGGCCGGCCGCGCGTTCACGCAGGCCCCCAGCGAGGCGGCCGCCCTCGACCGAGCTCGGGCGGCGGCGCAGCTGGCGTTCACCGACCAGGGGCTGGACGAGGCGGCGCGGGCAATGCAGATCACCTGCCGCCCCGACCCCGGCAACTGCCTCGCGCCCGGTTCGGTCGTGACCGTGACCGTCGGTTACCAGGTGCCCCTGCCGCTGCTGCCGAGCGCACTGGGCGAGCAGCGGCCCAGCGTCCGGGTGGAGGCCGAGCACGCGATCCCGTACGGCACCCACAGGGCGGACCTGCCATGACGCTGCGGACGGTGCGGTCGCGACGGCATGAGGAGGGGCAGGTCGCCGTGCTGATCATCGGTCTGACACTGGTGCTCGCGATGGCCGTCGTGGTCGTCGTGGACGCCACCGCGGCGTTCCTGAAGCGCCAGGCGCTCGACACCCTCGCGGACGGTGCTGCCCTCGCGGCGGCCGACGGGATCGCCGGCGAGCAGGTGTACACCACCGGGCTCGGCGAGCGCGCGCTGATCGACCCGGGGACGGCCGAGGCGTTCGTGGCCGGCTACCTCGACTCGGTCGGCGCGGGTCGCCGGCACCCCGGGCTCGCCTACGTCGTCGAACCGGCAGGGGACCGGGTGGTCGTCCGCCTCACCGCCCCGCTGGACCTGCCGCTGCCGTTGCCGGGGGTGGCGGACCGGGCACGCGTGGACGCCGTGGCGGCGGCTGTCGCCGTGGTGGGTGACTGAGTCGGCGGCGGTGGGCAGAAGTTTCTCGGTCCCGGAGGTTTAGACCAGCGAGGGCGCGGACAGGATGGCTGGTGTGCGCCCTGGAGCGGCCTGATCGCCGCCACCGGATGCGCTCGATTGAACGTGGTCAAGCCAACGTGCCACGACAGATCGAAAACAGAGTAGGTAGCAAGCAATGACCGCTTCGCCTGAACTTCAAGAGCAGCAGCTGGACACGACCGACATCCTCGACCCGACAGAGACGGTCACCGAGGCCGACCGAAGCCAGATCACCGCCCGGCTCCTTGCTCAGATCGCCGAGACCACCGACGAGGTGGAGCAGAAGAGGCTCCGCGACGAGATCGTCGTCCTCAACATGGGTGTCGCCCGGGCGATCGCCTCTCGTTACCGCGACCGCGGGATCTCCCGCGACGACCTCCTCCAGGCCGCGTACGTCGGTCTCGTCAAGGCCGTGCAGGGTTTCGACCCCAGCTTCGAGCGGGACTTCCTCAGCTACGCCGTGCCCACCGTGACCGGTGAGGTCAAGCGCTACTTCCGCGACTTCGGCTGGACGGTCCGTCCGCCGCGCCGCATCCAGGAGCTGCAGGCCCAGATCTCCCGCGCCTCCAACGAGCTCTCGCAGACCCTGCACCGCTCGCCCAAGCCCCGTGAGGTGGCCCAGCACCTCGGCATCGACGAGGACGCCGTCGTCGAGGCGCTCGCCGCCGACGGTTGCTTCACCCCCGCTTCGCTCGACGTCCCCGTCGGCGAGGACGGGAGCGGTTCGCTCGGGGAGCTGCTCGGCGGCGAGGACGCCGACCTGGGCCGCGCCGAGGCCCGGATCCTGCTCGGCCCCGCGGTGCGCAAGCTCAAGGACCGCGACCGCCGGATCATCGAGCTGCGGTTCTTCTACGGCTGGACCCAGGAGCAGATCGCCCAGGACATCGGCGTGACCCAGATGCAGGTCTCGCGCCTCCTCTCGCGCATCCTCTCCGACCTGCGCGCCGAGCTCGCCTGACGCACGGCCCCGGCTCACGCCGGACCACGCTCAGACCCGGATTCGCAGGTAGGTGTGCGGCTCGCCGGGGTGTGAACGCAACAGATGCCTTTCAGATCGGCAAGATCGCGGTTGTTGAGGCCAGCTGATCGGGTCGAGTGAAAGGCACCTGTTGGGTGAACAGGTTACGAGGTGTTCGTGGGAGTCGTCATCACGTTCGGATTGGCGCGTCGGACCCGTCGCTGACACCGGCGGCGGGGATGGTCGCGGTGACCGAGCTTGTCGATCGGATCGGCGTGATCGGCGTCCTCGATGAGCAGATCTGTCGCGCGTCAGACTTCGTGGCAGAGGAGTTAGTTGATCCTCTGAGCATGGAAGCGAGACAAGAGCACGATGGGTAGACCACCTGTGATCCCGGCGGAGAAGAAGCTGCGGATCGTGTTGAGCGT
>JBMOMG010000192.1:0-11137 GCA_049323155.1 Actinomycetota bacterium
GCTTGTCTGTGACGTGCTCACCGGGGGTGTAGTTCTTGAAGAACTCCCACCAGGCCTTGTCCACGCTGTTGGGGTCCTGCTGGTACTTCTCGAACATCTCGTCGACGAGCCACTCGTTGGCTCCGAACGCTGATGGGTCGACGGGGGCGTTCTGGGAAGACTCGGCCACGGCCTGAATCGCCTCTTCCGGTGCGTCTCTTAGGGTGGGTGAACGGCTACAAGGCTAAACCTTCGTGACAAGTCGACGCAGCCGGGACCGGTAGATGGCGCGCGCGTGTGCCGACCGTCACGAGCAACCGATCACCGAGGGAGTGAGCACAGCCGTGAGACAGCTGCGACCAGGGCCTTCACGGTCCTGGATCGGGAGCCTTCTGGTGGTGCTGGTGCTGGTGCTCACCGCCGCGTGCACGGGGGACTCCGAGGGGCCCGACGAGACCCTGCCGACCAGGCCGCCGAGCCGGTCGGTCGAGCCGACCCCGACCATCGAGCCGCAGCCGGTCGAGCTCGACGTCGCCGTCGCGAAGGTGCTCGGCGGCAAGCTGCCGCCCCGCCGGGCCCGCCAGCTCGAGAGCCAGATCGGACGGGTCGTCGAGCGCTACCTCGAGGCGGCCTACCTCGGCGGGGAGTACCCGCGCCGGGACTTCTCCGACGCGCTCGTCGGCTTCTCCCGGGGCGCCGCCGGACGCGCGGTGAGCGACCGGGAGATCCTGTCCAACGCGGGCGTCGGCGCGACGACCGAGTCGGTCACGCCGCTGGCCGAGGTCGCCCGGCTCGACGTGCTGCTCGCCAACCACCGGCTGATCGCCGGGCTGACCGGGCGGATCCGGCTGGTGTTCGTCCAGGAGCGTGTCGACGGTGCCCGTGAGCGCGTGACGGTCTCGGGCCGGCTGCTGCTGAACCGTAGGCGGACCGGTGCGTGGCACGTCTTCGGGTACGACGTCTCCCGGTCCGCCACCCCCATCGGCAACGGAGGCCGCCCATGACGACGTCCTCGCCCCTGAAGCGCACGGCGCGCCGGCTGCGTCGCCTGGTGCCGCTCCTCGCCGTGCTCGCGATGACGGCGCTCGTCGTACCGCCTGCCACGGTGCGCAACGCACCCGCAGCCCTGGTCAAGATCGAGTCGGCGCACAACGTCGACGCGCACAGCAAGGTGATCTGGACGCTGCTGCTCGGGTCCGACGCCCGACCGGGCCAGTCCGTGCTGCGCAGCCGGGCCGACGCGATCCAGCTCGTGGGGATCAACACGCGCACCCGGGCGGCGGTCGCGATCGGGATCCCGCGCGACTCCTACGTCGCCATCCCCGGCTACGGCCGCAACAAGATCAACGCCGCGATGGTGTTCGGCGGTCCCGAGCTGATGGCACGCACGGTCGGGGGGCTCTCCGGCATCACGCCCGACTACGTGTTCGTCGCCGACTTCGTGGGCTTCCGGCAGATGATCACCCGGATCGGCGGCGTCACCGTCTCCTCGCAGTACGCCTTCTCCGACCCGGTGCGCCCCCGCGGCTACCGGGTCGGCAAGAACCGCCTCAACGCCGAGCAGGCGCTGTGGTTCGCCCGGGCGCGCAAGCCGTTCCCTCGAGGCGACTTCGACCGCTCGGCCAACCAGCAGCGCACGCTGGTTGGCATCTTGAACCAGGTGCGCCGCAACGCCGACCGGCCCGGCTTCATGGAACGCGGCGTCCTCGCCGCGCTGAACAACCTCCACACGCCCAACGTCGGGCCGGCGGAGCTCTACCAGCTCGCACACACCGCGGCGCGGGTGAACCCGAACGAGTTCCGCACCTGCGTGGTCGGCGGCGGGTCCGGCATGGCCGGGGCGGCGAGCGTGGTGTTCGTCAACGTCGGCCAGCTGCACAGCATCGTGCGACGTACCCGCGGCGACGCGACCCTCGAAGGGCCCTGCTGAGCCGGCGGACGCGACGACGGCGCCCGGCCCCGTGCGGGACCGGGCGCCGTCGGTGTTCGGCGCAGCGGGTGGTCAGCGACCGATGCGTGCCTTCGCGGTGCCGATGTTGAGCACCATCCCGGTCCCGTCGAGCAGCTCGATGCGCACGGCGTGCACCAGCAGGCCGCGCTTGCCGAGCTTGCGGGTGTAGCCGGCCTGGATCTTCGCGACCCCCGGGATCTCCAGCGTCTCGCCCGGAGCGGGGAGGCTCTGCGGCTCGCCGTTGGCGGTGATGCTGCCGACCTCGGTGCCGTTGATGTTGCGGCGGACGACCTGGCCCTTGCGGTTCTGGAAGATGTTCACCTGGCCGACGATGCCGCTGATCTCCAGGGCGCCACCGCCGAGGCTCAGGTCCGCGACGCTGGAGCGCGCCCGGGCGACGGCGCGGCCGTCGCGGAAGCCCTTGCCGTAGGTGCCCGCGGTGAGCGCCTTGACGTCGAGGTTCTCGTTCTGCGGCAGCTGGAGCACGCTGTGCTCGCGCCACTCGCCGTCGGTGCCCTTGCAGGGCAGGTTCTGGAACGGCGTGCGGCCGAGCTGGAGGACACCGTCGAGCACCTTGGCGCCGATGCCGTAGGCGTGGCCGGAGAAGATGCCGGCCGGGTTGCCGACCTCGATCTTCGCCCAGGCCCGCCCGATCGTCACCGTCGAGCCGTTGTCGAGCTCGACCCGGATGCCGTAGGCGTTGGAGACCGCGCCGTTGGGGCCCTTCGGGGTCCGGGACTTGCCGGCGAGGTAGATCGAGCCGAGGCCGGGGATGTCGATGCCCTTGGTGCCCGCGGCGCCGATGATCGCCTCGACCAGCTGGTCGTCAGCCTGGTCGACCGCGTCCAGGAGGTCCTGCAGCGGCCCAGGGGTGCCGCTGCCGTCCGGGACGATGTTCTCCAGGCCGACGCTGGCGAGGTCGAAGCCGGCGGTCGAGCCGAACTTGCCCTTGTTGTTGAACGCGTGGGCGGTGGTCGTCACCGCGCCGATCTTCAGCTGCGGGCCGTCGGCCGGTCCGAGCGTGATGTCGGCGACCTTGTTGACGCTGCGCGAGCCGAAGATCCGCACCTTGGGCTTGCGGTAGCTTGAGGTGAAGCTCTGGACCGCGCCGATCTTGACGAACTCGTTGGCGTTGACCTTGCCGACGTTGCTCTGGGCGCCGTTGCGGATCGGGGCCATCTTCGTGCAGCCCAGGATCGACCAGGCCGTGGGGCCGGACGCCAGTCCGCCCATGTTGGGGTCACCGAGCGTGACCCGGGTGCCGAAGGCCGAGCCCTGGTAGGAGAACGGCGTCTCGAACCGCTTGGGTGCGGCCTGGGCAGGAGTACTGGTCAGCAGGAGTGAGCCGGCCAGGGCGACCCCGGCCGCCGTGATCGATGCTGTGGCTCTCCTGAGCAGGGTGGAACGTGATCTCAAGTGACTCCCCGTTCACTCGTCAATGGGTAGTGGTGGCTCTGCGTCCCCGGTGGGAGCCTCCCCGAGAAAATGCCCCCCACGGGCCTCGCCCGCGGACAGTAACGCGCGGGACACTTACCCAGGTACAACGAAGGTCACGCCAAAACGTGACGGGTTGTTACCAAACGGTCACCTGGGCGGAGAAGTCGCCACGCCGAAAGGTGGCCGTCGAGATGGGCGCCCCCGGTAGGATTCGAACCTACGCACCCGCCTCCGGAGGGCGGTGCTCTATCCCCTGAGCTACGGGGGCTCATGGGTGCGGCAAGAGCGTACATGAGACGCGGACGAGATCGTGATTGGGGGCCGGGGTGTTCACGGAGCCGACGCTGCGCGCCCTCGTCGTCGACGACTCCGCGGTCATCCGCGAGCTGATCGCGGTCAACCTCGAGCTCGAGGGCTTCGACGTCACGACCGCCGGCGACGGGGAGAGCGCGCTCGCGCTCGCGGCGAAGGTGCACCCCGACGTGATCACCCTCGACGTGATGATGCCGCAGATGAACGGGTTCGAGACCGTCGTACGCCTCCGCGAGGACGAGCGCACCCAGTCGATCCCAGTGGTGATGGTGACGGGGCGGGCTCAGGCCGCCGACGTCGAGCGAGGCGAGGCGGTGGGGGTCGAGGCCTACCTCACCAAGCCGTTCGAACCGGCCGCGCTCGTCGAGATCGTCACCCGCCTCGCCCGCGAGGGCCGTGCCAGATCCGCGCAGTGATATCGGCTCCGGCGTGTGTGGGTCTCGCCGATACCCTTGACCGGTGACTCCCGAACAGCTCTCCGACACGATCGTCGCCGTCCTCACCTCGCTCACCGACGAGGGCGCCCTGACGTTGCCCGACGGCCCGCCGTCGTCGGTCGTCGTGGAGCGACCGAAGGTGCGCGAGCACGGTGACTACGCGACGAACGTGGCGCTCCAGCTGGCGAAGAAGGCTGGCATGCCGCCGCGTGACCTGGCCGGTCTGCTCGCCGAGCGGCTGGCTGCCTCCGAGGGGATCGCCTCGGTCGAGATCGCCGGCCCGGGCTTCCTGAACATCCGGGTGGACGCCGGCGCGCAGGGGGCGCTCGCCGCCCAGATCGTCGCTGCCGGCGCGTCGTACGGCTCCTCGGACCTGTTCGCCGGCGAGAGGATCAACCTGGAGTTCGTCTCCGCCAACCCCACCGGCCCGATCCACATCGGCGGCGTCCGCTGGGCGGCGGTCGGCGACGCGCTGGGCCGGATCTTCACGATGACCGGCGCCGACGTCACGCGGGAGTACTACTTCAACGACCACGGCGCCCAGATCGACCGGTTCGCCCGGTCGCTGCTGGCCCGCGCCAAGGGTGAGCCGACTCCGGAGGACGGGTACGGCGGGGAGTACATCGGCGACATCGCCGAGCAGGTGCTGGCCGTCGAGCCGAACGTCCTCGAGCTGCCCGACGAGGAGGCGCAGGAGGTCTTCCGCGCCGTCGGGGTGAACCTGATGTTCGACGAGATCAAGAAGAGCCTGCACGAGTTCCGCGTCGACTTCGACGTCTACTTCCACGAGAACCACCTGCACGAGTCGGGGGCGGTCAAGCACGCCATCGAGCGGCTCACCGAGCTCGGCAACACCTACGAGCGCGAGGGCGCCCTGTGGCTGGCCACCGAGAGGTTCGGTGACGACAAGGACCGGGTGATCATCAAGTCCGACGGCAAAGGCGCCTACCTCTCCGGCGACCTCGCCTACTACCTCAACAAGCGCGAGCGCGGCTTCGACCGCTGCCTGATCATGCTCGGCGCCGACCACCACGGCTACGTCGGGCGGATGATGGCGATGTGCGCGGCGTTCGGCGACGAGCCCGGCAAGAACCTCGAGATCCTGATCGGCCAGATGGTCAACCTGCTTCGCGACGGTGAGCCGCTGCGGATGTCCAAGCGCGCCGGCACGGTGATCACCCAGGAGGACCTCGTCGACGCGATCGGCGTGGACGCCGCCCGCTACGCGCTGGCCCGCTACACCACCGACACCACGATCGACCTCGACCTGGAGCTGTGGGCGAAGCAGACCGCGGACAACCCGGTGTTCTACGTGCAGTACGCCCACGCCCGGCTGGCCTCGATCCTGCGCAACGCCGCGGACCTCGGGCTGGCACCGGCGGAGGGCGAGGACTTCGATCCGTCGCTGCTCTCGCACGAGAAGGAGGGCGAGCTGCTGCGCGCTCTGGCGGAGTTCCCGCGGGTGGTGGCCGCCGCCGCCCAGCTGCGCGAGCCGCACCGGGTGGCCCGCTACCTGGAGGACACCGCGTCGGCGTTCCACAAGTTCTACGACGCGTGCCGCGTGCTGCCGCAGGGCGACGAGGAGCCCACCGACCTGCACCGGGCGCGGTTGCTGCTGATCGCGGCGACCAGGACGGTGTTCGCCAACGGACTCCAGCTGCTCGGCGTCACCGCGCCGGACCGGATGTGACGCGCTGATGCGTGCACACGAAGCAGGCTGGGCCCACGCCGAGGTCAGCCACCGGGGACCGTCGTGGCTGCGCCAGCCCGAGGACGTCAACGACCTGGTGCCGCTGCTGTGGTCGCAGACCGCCCGCAAGAACGCCGACGGCGCGCTCGAGATCGGCGGCGTGGACCTGCGCGCGCTCGTCGCCGAGCACGGCTCGCCGGCCTACGTCCTCGACGAGGCCGACTTCCGGGCCCGGGCGCGTGCGTTCAAGGAGGCGTTCGCCGGCTACGACGTCTACTACGCCGGCAAGGCGTTCCTCTCCACCACGGTCGCCCGCTGGGTCGCCGAGGAGGGGCTGAGCCTCGACGTCTCGTCCAACGGCGAGCTGAGCGTGGCGCTGCGTGCCGGGTTCGACCCCGCCCGGATCGGCTACCACGGCAACAACAAGACCCGCGCCGAGCTGGAGCGCGCGGTCCGCGAGGGGGTGGGGCGGATCATCGTCGACTCCTTCTGGGAGATCGAGCGGCTCGCCGAGGTCACCGCGCAGCTGGGTACGACGGCCGCGGTGATGGTGCGCGTGACCGCCGGCGTCGAGGCGCACACCCACGAGTACATCGCCACCGCTCACGAGGACCAGAAGTTCGGCTTCTCGATCACCGCCGGTGACGCGTTCGAGGCGGTGCAGCGGATCCTGCGCGCCCCGGGGCTGGACCTGCGCGGCCTGCACTCCCACATCGGCTCGCAGATCTTCGACACCTCGGGGTTCGAGGTCGCCGCACGCCGCGTGCTCACGCTGCACGCCCGGGTCTCCGAGGAGCTCGGCGTCGAGATGCCGGAGATGGACCTCGGTGGCGGGTTCGGCATCGCCTACACCACGCAGGACGACCCGTCGGACCCGGCGCAGCTGGCCACCGAGATCACCAAGATCGTCGAGCACGAGTGCCGCGGCTTCGGCATCGCGGTGCCCGAGCTCTCGATCGAGCCCGGTCGCGCCATCGTCGGACCGGCGATGTGCACCGTCTACGAGGTCGGCACCGTGAAGCCGGTCGAGCTCGACGCCGGCGCCGTGCGCACCTACGTCTCCGTCGACGGCGGGATGAGCGACAACATCCGCACCGCCCTCTATGACGCCGACTACTCCTGCACGATCGCCTCCCGCCGCAGCGACGCGCCACCGGTGCTCGGCCGGATCGTCGGCAAGCACTGCGAGGCCGGCGACATCGTGGTGAAGGACGAGTTCGTCCCCGGCGACCTCACTCCGGGGGACCTGATGGCGGTGCCCGGCACGGGCGCGTACTGCCGCTCGATGGCCAGCAACTACAACCACGCGCTCCGGCCGCCGGTGATCGCGGTGAAGGACGGCGTGGCCACGGTCGTCGTACGCCGGGAGACCGAGGACGACCTGCTGCGCACGGACGTCGGCGCGTGAGGCAGCTGCGTCTCAGTGAGCGGACGGGCTCGCCCCCGTCGGCGGAGATCCGAGGACATGACCCAAGATGAACGCCATGGACGGCAAGAGTGACGAGGTTGCTGTGCACCCACCCCTGAAGCTCGCCCTGCTCGGCTGCGGCTCGGTCGGCAGCCAGGTGGTCCGGCTGCTGCACGAGCACGCCGACGACCTCACGGCACGGGTCGGTGCGCCGATCGAGCTCGTCGGGGTCGCCGTACGCCGCCTCGATGCTCCCCGGGACGCCGAGGTCCCCGCCGAGCTGCTGACGACCGACGCGATGGGTCTGGTGACCCGCGGAGACCTCGACCTGGTGATCGAGGTGATCGGCGGGATCGAGCCGGCCCGGTCGCTGATCCTGGCCGCGCTCGAGAACGGCGCCTCGGTCGTCACCGCCAACAAGGCGCTGCTCGCCGAGGACGGCAGCACGCTGTTTGCCGCCGCCGAGAAGGCCGGCCGCGACCTGTACTACGAGGCCGCGGTGGCCGGCGCCATCCCGATCCTGCGTCCGCTGCGGGAGTCTCTTGCCGGGGACAAGGTGCGCCGCGTGCTCGGCATCGTCAACGGCACCACGAACTTCATCCTCGACAAGATGGACAGCTCCGGCGCCGGCTTCAGCGAGGCGCTCGAGGAGGCCCAGGAGCTCGGCTACGCCGAGGCCGACCCGACCGCCGACGTCGAGGGCTTCGATGCCGCCGCGAAGGCCGCGATCCTGGCGAGCCTGGCCTTCCACACCCGGGTCACCGCCGCCGACGTCTACCGCGAGGGCATCTCCGAGGTGACCGCCGGCGACGTGGCCTCGGCCCGCGACATGGGCAGCGTGGTGAAGCTGCTCGCGATCTGCGAGCTCACCGAAGGGCCCGAGGGCCCGGCGGTCTCGGCGCGCGTGCACCCGGCGATGATCCCGAGGTCGCACCCGCTGGCCAGCGTTCGCGAGGCCTACAACGCGGTGTTCGTCGAGAGCGACGCCGCGGGACAGCTGATGTTCTACGGCCCCGGCGCCGGCGGCGCGCCGACCGCGAGCGCCGTGCTCGGTGACCTGGTCACGATCGCGCGCAACCGGCTCAACGACGTGCGCGGGGTCGGCGAGTCCGCCTACGCCCAGTGCGAGGTGCTGCCGATGGGCTGCACGATGACGCGCTACCACGTCGCCTTCGACGTGGACGACAAGGCCGGTGTGCTTGCCCAGATCGCCCAGGTCTTCGCCGAGCACGGAGTCTCCCTGCAGACCGTCCGCCAGGAGGGACACGGCGCCGACGCCCAGCTCGTCGTGGTCTCCCACCGGGCGACCGACGCCGCGCTGTCGGCCACCGTGGAGGCGCTGCGCACCAAGGAGTTCGTGCACGACGTGTCGTCGATCATGCGAGTCGAGGGAGAGAGCGAATGAGCACGCCGACCGCCCACCAGTGGCGTGGGGTGATGGAGGAGTACGGCGACTGGCTCGACCTGCCGGCCGGCACGCCGACCGTCACGCTGCGCGAAGGCGGCACCCCGCTGGTCGACAGCCGGTGGCTCTCGGAGCTGACCGGGGCCGACGTGTGGCTGAAGGTCGAGGGCAACAACCCGACCGGGTCCTTCAAGGACCGCGGGATGACGGTCGCGCTCTCGGTCGCGGTCGGCCAGGGCGCAGAGGCGGTCGTGTGCGCCTCGACCGGCAACACCTCGGCGTCGATGGCCGCCTACGCCGCCCGGGCGCAGATCAAGCCGCTGGTGCTGATCCCGCAGGGCAAGATCGCCGCGGGCAAGCTCGCGCAGGCGATCGTGCACGGCGCGCAGGTGATCCAGGTGCTCGGCAACTTCGACGACTGTCTGCGGATCTCGCGCCAGCTCGCGGAGAAGTACCCCGTCGCCCTGGTGAACTCCGTGAACCCGATGCGGCTCGAGGGACAGAAGACCGCGTCGTTCGAGATCGTCGACTTCCTCGGCGACGCCCCCGACGTCCACGTGCTCCCGGTCGGCAACGCCGGCAACATCTCGGCGTACTGGAAGGGTTACCTCGAGTACGAGAAGGCCGGGATGAGCACCCGCAAGCCGCGGATGCTCGGCTGGCAGGCGGCCGGCGCGGCGCCGTTCGTCTCCGGGGCCCCGGTGAGCGACCCCGAGACCGTCGCGTCGGCGATCCGGATCGGCAACCCCGCATCCTGGCAGCTCGCGGTCGACGCCGCCAACCAGTCCGGGGGACGGTTCCGCGCGGTGACCGACGAGGAGATCCTCGCAGCGCAGCGTCAGCTCGCCCAGGAGGACGGTGTGTTCGTCGAGCCGGCGTCGGCCGCCGGGGTCGCCGGCATCCTCCAGGACCTGGCCGCGGGGGAGAGCTTCGCCGGCAAGACGATGGTGGTGACGGTGACCGGCCACGGCCTGAAGGACACCGACACCGCGCTGTCCACGTTCACCGACCTCGTCGACACGGTGGTCGACCCTGACGTGGACGCCGCTGCAGAGGCAGCCGGGCTGCACTGACGATGCCCACCTTCGTGACCGGCCCGGTCGAGGTGTCGGTGCCGGCGACGAGCGCGAACCTCGGCCCCGGCTTCGACTCGCTCGGGATCGCCCTCGGTCTGCGCGACGTGCTCACCGGCGAGGTCAGCGCCGAGCCCGGCCTGCGCCTGACCGTGAACGGCATGGGCGCCGACGAGGTGCCGCTCGACGAGTCGCACCTCGTGTACCGCGCGATGGGCGAGGCGTTCGCGGAGATGGGCTGCGCGACCCCGGGGCTGAGCCTGCACTGCCAGAACGTGATCCCGCACAGCCGTGGCCTCGGCTCCTCCTCGGCCGCCATCGTCGGCGGCATCTGCCTGGCCCGCGGTCTGGTCGCCGGTGGGTCGCTGCTCATGGACGACGACGCCGTCTTCTCCCTGGCGGCGCGGCTGGAGGGGCACCCCGACAACGTCGCGCCCGCCTTCTACGGCGGGTTCACGATCGCGCTGTCGGGGCCCGAGGGACACTCGGCCACCGTCGTGTCGGTCGACCCTCGCGTGCGCGTGGTCGTGTTCGTCCCACCGGAGCCGCTGAACACCACCGTCGCACGCGGGCTGCTCCCCGACGCGGTGCCCCACGCCGACGCCGCTGCCGACGCGGCTCGGGCGGCCCTGCTCGTCGTCGCCCTCAGCGGCCGGCCCGAGCTGCTGCACGCGGCCACCGAGGACTTCCTGCACCAGCGCTACCGGGAGGCGGCGATGCCCGAGAGCCTCGGGCTGGTGCAGCGGCTGCGCTCCCGGGGGATCGCGGCGGTGATCTCCGGTGCCGGACCGACCGTGCTCGCCTTCGTCGACTCGTCCACCGAGAGCGACGTACGCCGCAGCGTGCCCGACGGCTGGGAGGTCGCGACGCTGCCCGTGGAGCCCACGGGTGTGAAGGTCAGCGGCGGCTCCTGAGCGAGTACGGCGGCCGCGCACATCGGAATGCTCCAACGGTTTCGCTGTGTTGTGACCCATATGACGCCGGGCACCGTCGTTGGTGCTACGCTGCAAGAGCGCCACATGTTCCAGACCTCATCACTCTGTCTGGCCCGTGGGTGGCGCATTCTCTTCCTCGCGATCTCCCCGGTTGCATGCCGGTCCTGTGACCCATGCCCGTCGGACTCGGCGTAGGAACATCCACAACAACATCGGCCGCCGGGTCTCCCTGGGCCGGCCGCGAACGTGGGAAGGACCTCACGTGACGGAAACTACCGAAGCTGCTCCCAAGCGCCGCTCCGGCAGCGGGTTGAGCGGCATGCTGCTTCCCGAGCTCAAGCAGGTGGCAGCCGGTCTTGGCATCAAGGGCATCGGCGGTATGCGCAAGAGCCAGCTGATCGATGCGATCAAGGCGGCCCAGTCCGGGGGCCAGTCCGGGGGCCAGTCCGAGGGCCAGCCCGAGGCACAGACGCAGACGCGCGTGGCGCGCAGCGCGAAGCCGGCCGACGC
>JBMOMG010000193.1:0-11125 GCA_049323155.1 Actinomycetota bacterium
CGCGGCGTTCCGCGCCCTCGTGCTCGGCCTGCTGACCGCGGCCGGCGTCACCGCTGTCGTGACCGGCCTGTAACGACCCCGAGTGCGCCGGCCGGGCGTGCGCCGGGACTCACCACCTGCATGTCACGATGTGCGGGTGAACGGCTGGAGAACGCGTACGTCCCGAACCGCTGCTGCCACCGCCGTCGCCGCCCTCGTGCTCGCCTCGTGCGGCGGGGGAGACGGCGACGAAGCGGAGGAGACACCGAGCCCGACCGTGTCCCCGTCCCCCTCCTCGACGGTGGCCGTGCCTGCGGGCGTCGAGCTCACCGACGTGGGGGCGGACCTGACCTTCGGTGACACCGCGGCGGTGATCTTCGAGCCGAACCAGAAGCGGGGCAGCGTGCTGGCGCTGACGGTGAAGAAGGCCGAGCGTGGCCGCACCAAGGACTTCTCCGGGTTCATCCTGGACGACTACACGCGCAACGCCACGCCGTACTACGTGGACGTCGCGGTGAAGAACGTCGGAGAGGGCGACGTCGGGGGCAGCCCGGTCCCGCTGTGGGGCGTCGACGCGCAGAACACGCTGCTGCCCGCGGCCAGCTTCACCACCAGCTTCCGCAAGTGCCCCTCCGAGCGGCTGCCGAAGAAGTTCGGACCCGAGGCGTCCTTCTCCACCTGCCTGGTCTTCCTCGCCCCGGACAAGGGCACGATGGAGGCGGTGAGCTTCCGGCCCAACCAGGAGTTCGACCCGATCGAGTGGACCGGTGACATCGCCGGCCCGGCCCAGAAGCCGAAGCCGAAGAAGAAGGCGAAGCGGGGCTAGCCGCCCTCGGCGATTTGGGCCGGTCCGGGACGTCCGGGGACAATGGCGGCCATGACCACCACCCCCACCGTCCCCCGGGAGCTCGTCCTGGGCAGCCTCCGTGTCGACACGCCCGTCGTGCTGGCGCCGATGGCGGGGATCACCAACGCCGCCTACCGGCGGCTGTGCCGCGAGCAGGGCGCGGGGCTCTACGTCTGCGAGATGATCACCTCCCGCGGCGTCGTCGAGCGCGACGCGACGACGATGTCGATGCTCACCTTCGACGAGCTCGAGGACGTCCGCTCGGTCCAGCTCTACGGCACCGACCCGGTCTACATCGGCAAGGCCACCGAGATCCTCTGCGCGGAGTACGGCGTCAACCACATCGACCTCAACTTCGGCTGCCCGGTGCCCAAGGTCACCCGCAAGGGCGGCGGCGGTGCGCTGCCGTGGAAGCGCACGTTGCTGGGGGAGATCCTCACCGCGGCGGTCGCGGCGGCCGAGCCGTACGACGTGCCGGTGACCATGAAGACCCGCAAGGGCATCGACGAGGACCACCTGACGTACCTCGACGCCGGCCGGATCGCGCAGGAGACCGGGGTCGCCGCGATCGCGCTGCACGGCCGCACGGTGAGCCAGGCCTACTCCGGCCAGGCCGACTGGGACGCGATCGGTGACCTCGTGCAGCACGTCGACATCCCGGTGCTCGGCAACGGCGACATCTGGGAGGCCGGCGACGCGATCGCGATGGTCGAGCAGACCGGGGCGGCCGGTGTGGTCGTCGGCCGGGGCTGTCTCGGCCGGCCGTGGCTGTTCCGCGACCTGGCCGCCGCGTTCGCCGGCGAGCAGGTGGCCACCTTGCCGACCCTCGGCGAGGTCACCACGATGATGCGCCGGCACGCCGAGCTGCTGGCCCAGCACATGGGCGAGGAGCGCGGCTGCAAGGAGTTCCGCAAGCACATCTCCTGGTACCTCAAGGGCTTCTCCGCCGGGGGTGAGCTCCGGCACTCGCTCGGCCTGGTCAGCACGTTGGCCGACCTGGACCGGTTGCTCGAGCGGCTCGACCCGGCCGAGCCGTTCCCCGTCGCGGAGCTCGGCACGCCGCGGGGGCGGCAGGGCAGCCCGCGGCGCGTCGTACTCCCCGAGGGGTGGCTCGACGACACAGACGGCTCCGGGTGGGCGGTCCGGGAGGACGCCTCGGAGATGTCGGGCGGCTGACCGCCCGGTCTGGGCCACCGCCGAGGCGTGGTTTCAGCCACGCCGAGCGGGGGCAGTTTGTCCCCGGCGGGGGCACTTGTGCTTCACTCGGACCCGGACTTCTTCACGTCAAGACACTGGTTGGTGATTCGTCGTGGCGTCAGCTCGCCACAAGCACGTGCTCCGCGCCGAGCCCCCGCGCGGACGACGCCTGCGCCGCATGGCGCTGCCGGCCGCGGCCGTCCTGGCCCTGGGTGGCACCACGACCGCCCTCGCGTGGCCGGACGCCCCGGAGCAGTCGACGGCGGCGATCTCGTTCAACGTGCCGGAGACGGTCGCCTCACCCGTCCCCATGCGCGTGGCGCCGATCTCCCGCTCCGCGGAGCGGGTCCGGCTCGAGGCGAAGCCCCCGAAGGCCGTCGGGCACATGTTCGCCACCGCGGCGGTGAACATCCGCACCCAGCCGTCGGAGCAGGCCCCGCGGGCGGGGTCCCTCGAGTGGGGCGAGAAGGTCCCGGTCTCGGGGAAGACCCGGGGTGAGTGGACCGAGGTGGTCATCGACAAGACCTCGCTGTGGGTCAACAGCGCCTACCTCGCGGAGAAGAAGCCGCGCCCGGAGCCGGAGGAGGAGCAGTCGGTGGCCGGGGCCGTGTCGTCGGTCGTCTCCGCCGCCGCGTGTGCGAGCGGATCCGACGTCGAGGCCGGGCTGGTCGCCAACGCGATCGCCGTGCACCGAGCGGTCTGCGCGGCCTTCCCGTCGATCACCTCCTACGGCGGGGTGCGCGAGGACAGCGGCGAGCACGGCACCGGTCAGGCGCTCGACATCATGGTCTCCGGTGACCTCGGCTGGGAGATCGCGGAGTACGTCCGCGCCAACGCCGGCGACCTCGGGGTCAGCGAGGTGCTGTACTCGCAGAAGATCTGGACCGTCGAGCGCAGCAGCGAGGGCTGGCGCTCCATGGAGGACCGCGGGTCGACCACGGCCAACCACTACGACCACGTGCACGTCACGGTCTACTGACCCACCATGCCCGCGCCGTCGGTGGTCGTCTTCGACGTCAACGAGACCCTGTCCGACCTCTCACCCCTGGGGGACCGGTTCCGGGAGGTCGGTCTCGACGCCTCGCTGGCGCCGCTGTGGTTCGCCTCGGTGCTGCGTGACGGATTCGCGCTGACCGCGGCCGGGGCCACGGCACGGTTCGCGGACCTCGGCGCGGAGGTGCTCCGGTCGCTGCTGCCGTCCGGCGCTGACGCCGACCGGGCGACCGATCACGTCCTGGCCGCGTTCATGGAGCTGAGCCTGCACCCGGACGTGGTGCCGGGCATCCGGGCGCTTCGGGCCGCCGGCCTGCGGCTGGTGACGATGAGCAACGGCTCGGGCGCGGTGGCGGAGTCGCTCTTCGCCGGCACCGGTGTGCGTGACGAGCTCGAGCACCTGCTGTCCGTGGAGGAGGCGGGGGTCTGGAAGCCCGCCGCGGGCGCCTACCGGTTCGTCGCCGAGCGTTGCGGGGTCGACGTCGGCGACCTGGTGATGGTCGCGGTGCACCCCTGGGACCTCGACGGCGCCGCGCGGGCGGGCCTGCGCACGGCCTGGGTGGACCGCGACGGCCGGCCCTACCCGTCGTACGCCACCGCGCCGACGTGGACGGTCTCGTCGATCGAGGAGCTCGCGGACGTCCTCCGCTGACGTGACCGGGCCGGTGCTGTCGGCGGCGGGCAGTAGGGTGCGAGGCGATGGGGTCGATGGAGAGGCTGTACGACGACGCCTCGTGCGCCCGCTGGGTGGACGAGCCGCCCAAGCGTGCCGAGCGGACCCCGTTCGAGCGTGACCGTGCCCGGCTCGTGCACTCCGCGGCGCTGCGCCGGCTGGCCGCCAAGACCCAGGTCGTCGACCCGACGACCGACGACTTCGTCCGCAACCGGCTGACCCACACCCTCGAGGTAGCCCAGGTCGCCCGCGACCTCGCCAAGACGCTCGGCTGCGACCCCGACATCGTGGAGACCGCGGCGCTCGCCCACGACATCGGGCACCCGCCGTTCGGGCACAACGGCGAGCGCCTGCTCGACGAGGTGGCGCAGGCGTGCGGCGGCTTCGAGGGCAACGCCCAGACCTTGCGGATCCTGACCCGGCTGGAGGCCAAGTCCACCGATGCGGAGGGTCGCTCGGTGGGTCTGAACCTCACCCGCGCCACCCTCGACGCCAGCACGAAGTACCCCTGGACCCGCGACGACGCCCCGCGTGGCAAGCGGGTCGACTCCGACGGGGAGCTCTCGCCGGTCCGCAAGTTCGGCGTGTACGACGACGACCTGGCCGTGTTCACCTGGATGCGCGAGGGGGCCGAGCCGGGGCAGCGCTGCCTCGAGGCGCAGGTGATGGACCTCTCCGACGACGTCGCGTACTCCGTCCACGACCTGGAGGACGGCATCGTCGCCGGCCGCATCGAGCTCTCCGGGCTGCTCGACGCCGGTAGGCGCCGCGCGGTGTGGCACACCGTGCGCGACTGGTACCTCCCCGACGTCCTCGACGCGGAGCTCGACGACGCCCTCGCCCGGCTGCAGGCGATGCCGTCGTGGCCGGACGCTCCGTTCGACGGCAGCCGGCCTGCCCAGGCGGCGTTGAAGAACCTCACCAGCGACCTGATCGGTGCGTTCTGCACCAGCGTCCAGCACGCGACCCACGACAAGTACGGCACCGGGCCGCTCAGCCGCTACGCCGCCGACCTCGTGGTGCCGCGGGAGACGGGGCTGGCGATCGCGGTCCTGAAGGGGATCGCCGCCCACTTCGTGATGCAGGCCGCGGACCGGGTCAGTCTGATGGCCACCCAACGGGAGATCCTGGCCGAGCTGGTGGTGGCGCTGGTCGACCGGGGGCCGGAGGCGCTCGAGCCCGCCTTCCGCGACGACCACGCCCGGGCCGGCTCCGACGCCGCGCGGCTGCGGGTGGTGGTCGACCAGGTCGCCTCCCTCACCGACGCCTCTGCGGTGCAGTGGCACGAGCGGCTGGTCGGACGCCGCCGTGGCTGACCCGCACCCGTCCCGCTCGGAGCCCGCCGGACCTGCCCTGCTCACGGTCGGCCATGGCCGCCTCGACGAGGAGGGCCTCGGAGCTCTCCTGCAGGGTGCGTCGGTGGAGCTGCTGGTCGACGTACGCCGGTTCCCGGGGAGCCGCGCGAACCCAGCGGTCAGCCGGGACGCGCTCCCCGGTTGGCTGCCCGGCCTGGGCATCGACTACCGCTGGGAGGAACGGCTCGGCGGTCGCCGCAGGCGTGACAAGGGCGACCAGGGTGACCCGTGGTGGCGGGTCGAGGCGTTCGCCGCCTACGCCGCGCACACCAGGACGCCGGAGTTCCGCGACGCGATGACCGAGCTGCTCGACGAGCTCGCGGAGCGCCGGGTGGCCGTGATGTGCAGCGAGAGCGTGTGGTGGCGCTGCCACCGACGGGTGATCGCCGACGTCGCGGTCGTCGCACACGGAGTCCTGGTGCGCCACCTCATGCACGACGGCCGGCTCACCACCCACGAGCCGTCCGACGGCGCGCGGCTGCGCGAGGACGGGCTCGTCGTGTGGGACCGCGCCTGACCGGTCAGATCCAGGGACGCAGCCGGCTGAACAGGTCGGGAGCGAGCGCCTCCCGACGGGTCTGCATCCAGCGGTTGCCGTGCTCGCTGGCCCAGCCGAGGTCGACCAGGTCGTGCTGCGCCGACGCGGGTGCCGGGTCGGATGGTGGCTCCTCGAGGTCGATCCCGCGGCGCACGACCTCCGCGCCGAGCCACTCGACCGCGTCCACCCCGTTGCGGCGCCGGCCATGGTCGTCGACGAGAACCGGCACGATCTCGCCGCCGGCCGACCAGGACCTCCGCCAGTCGCGCACGAGCCGCCACGCTGCCGCGGTCACCGGGGCGCCGGTGACGTCGACCGCGTAGCCCCAGTCGCGGAGCAGCTCGCTCGAGGAGTGGCCGCTGCGGACGACGTCGACGAGCAGGGTGCGCACCAGGCGGGCGTCGCCCAGGTCCACCGCGTGCATCCAGAACGCGTCGAACAGCAGCTGCCGTGCCGGGCCTCCCACGCCGGCCAGCGCCGCCTCGGCATAACCGGACACCGCCGGCTTGGTGTACGGCACGAACCCGGCGAGCGCGTGCGGCAGCCGCTCACCCGGGAGCAGCCGGCGGGTGACGTGGTCCAGGTCGCGCCGGGTGAGAGCGAGCCGGGCGGCGGGGGAGGGCCCACGGCCGGGTGCCGGGCGGTCGTGCTCGACCATCCGCCAGTCCACCTGCACGGCCGCCCGCTCCAGCAGTGCGGCCCGGCGGGAGGCGAGATAGCTCCAGGGGCAGGTCAGGTCTCCGTAGACCACGATCCCGGCCGGTTCGCGCTCGAGCGACTCGGCGGCACCGAGGGCGGTGACGGTGGTGGTTTCGGCGGTGACGGTCATGGCTTCCCTTCCTCCTCGTGACGAGATTTAGGCAACATTGTTGTGACCTAAATCGGGAGGGTCGAAGGTCCCTTGCGCATCGCCGGCCGGTGCGCTCCATCGCTGTCGGAGGGGCAGGGTCGCAGGATGTCCGCGCCGGCGGGCTCGGCTTCGCCGTCACCACAGGTCAGCTGACCTGTTGTGACGGTTCGGGGCCCGATTCCGATGTCAGAAGCGTTCAGCTGAGCTGTTGTGGCGATGGCGCGGCGATGCTTGTGCATCGCCGGCCGGTGCGTCCGTCGTACGACGTAGACTCCGCCTCGTGGCAGGCCTGATCCGTGAGGAAGACATCGCGCTGGTGCGCGAGCGCGCCCGGATCGACGAGGTGGTCTCCGACTACGTCACGCTGCGCAACGCCGGCGGCGGCTCGCAGAAGGGGCTGTGTCCCTTCCACGACGAGAAGTCGCCGTCCTTCCACGTCACCCCCGCCCGCGGGTTCTTCCACTGCTTCGGCTGCGGGGAGGGCGGCGACGTCATCGACTTCCTGATGAAGATCGACGGTCTCGGGTTCGCCGAGTCCGTCGAGCGGCTGGCCGACAAGTACGGCGTGCAGCTGCGCTACACCGAGGGTGCCGAGCGGCCCCAGCGCCGTGACGCCAACCTGCGGCCGCGGCTGATCGAGGCGCACAAGGCGGCTGCCGCGTTCTACGTCGAGCAGCTCGGCTCGCCGGGGGCGCTGGCCGGCCGCCAGTTCCTCGCCGAGCGTGGGTTCGACAAGGACGCCGCCGAGACGTTCGGGGTCGGCTTCGCCCCGCGCGACGGCGACGCGCTCTACAAGCACCTGCGGCAGAAGGGCTTCCGCGACGAGGAGCTCGTCACCGGCGGTCTCGTCGCGCAGGGCCGCAGCGGCCACTACGACCGGTTCCGAGGGCGGCTGCTGTGGCCGATCCGGGAGACCAACGGCGACGTGATCGGCTTCGGGGCGCGGCGGCTGTTCGACGACGACCGGGTCGAGGCGAAGTACCTCAACACCCCTGAGACGCCGATCTACAAGAAGAGCCACGTGCTCTACGGCATCGACCTGGCGCGCCGGGACATCGCGCGGACCTCGCAGGCCGTGGTGGTCGAGGGCTACACCGACGTGATGGCCTGCCACCTGGCCGGCGTCAACACCGCCGTCGCCACCTGCGGCACCGCCTTCGGCGAGGACCACGGCCGGGTGCTGCGCCGCCTGCTGCACGACCACGAGGAGTTCCGCGGCGAGGTGATCTTCACCTTCGACGGCGATGAGGCCGGCCAGCGGGCGGCGCTGCGCGCCTTCGGTGGCGACCAGCAGTTCGTCAGCCAGACCTATGTCGCTGTGGAGCCGGACGGTCTCGACCCCTGCGACCTGCGGCTGCAGAAGGGCGACGCGGCGGTGCGCGAGCTGGTCGCCCGGCGGATCCCGCTCTACCGGTTCGTGCTCAGCAACGTCGTCTCCCGCTACGACCTCGACCGCGCCGACGGCCGGATCGACGCGCTGCGCGAGGCGGCCAAGCTGGTGTCGAGCATCCGTGACCGCTCGAAGGTCGAGGCGTTCGCCCGCGAGCTGTCCGGCATGGTCGGTGTCGACGTCGAGCAGGCCCGGGCAGAGGTACGTCGAGCAGCGGCGCGTGGCCCCAAGGCCGACGAGCGGCGTCGGCCCGGCTCCGCTCCGGCATCCGCGCCGGGAGGCGGACCGTCGTACACCGAGGCACGGCCGGCGGCCCCACCGCTGCCGGACCTGCGTGACCCACGCTTCGCGCTGGAGCGGGAGACACTGAAGCTCGTCGTGCAGCACCCTGCGGCCGTCGGTCAGATGGCTGCCGAGGTCGACGGCCATGACTTCACCCACCCGACCTACCGCGCGGTGTGGGACGCGATCGCCGCCCTGGGTGGTCCGTCGGCAGGCAACGACGGCTGGGTGTCGCGGCTGCGCGAGAAGACCACCGACGAGGCTGCGGCGCACACGCTGAACGCGCTCGCCGTGGAGCCGTTGCTGTCGGCGAAGGAGCCCGATGCGGCCTACGTCGCCGCCCACGTCTACCGACTGCAGGAGCTGACCACGCTCCGCCGGATCACCGACCTGAAGTCCAAGCTGCAGCGCACGAACCCGGTCGACCACGCGACCGACTACAACCGGATGTTCGGCGAGCTCGTCGCGCTCGAGCAGCACCGGCGCAACCTGCGCGAGCGGGCGATCGGCGGCGAGACGCTGTGATCCGCAACCCGTTCAAGCGCGGCGTGAGCGTGCCCGACGAGGTGGTGGCAGCGGCTGCGCTCCGGCCGGGGGAGAAGGTCCTCGCCGGCACCCGCACCACCGACGGTCGTTGGCTGCTCGGCACCCGCGACGCCCTGCAGGTCGTCGGGACGCCGGGGGCCGAGCCCGGGCCGGTGGTCGAGCCCGTCGAGACCCGGATCCCCTGGGAGCAGATCGAGCGCGCGGACTGGGACGGTGACGCGCAGCGGCTCGTGGTGGTCGAGGTCGGCGAGTTCGGCCGGGTCCAGCCGCGGCACGAGTTCCCCGTGGCCGAGCCGGGCCTGCTCCTGGAGCTGGTTCGCGAGCGGGTGACCGCCTCGGTGGTCCTCCAGCGGCGCGTCGCCGTGCACGGCAAGCGTGGCCTGCTGGTGATCGGCAGGAGGGCGCCCGGCGGAGACGGCGCCGTCTCATGGGCCTACCAGTTCGACGCCGGTGTCGATCCCGAGGACCCCGCCGTGCTCGCCGCGGCAGAGGCGGGACTGCGCGCGGCCGAGGCCGATCTCGGCATGTGACGCCGCTGGGGCTCCTCGATTTAGCGTGAGGGCGGATCACTTGCTAACCTATCGGCGCTGCGCGATCCCCTGTAGCTCAATTGGCAGAGCATTCGGCTGTTAACCGGAGGGTTGTTGGTTCGAGTCCAACCGGGGGAGCTCACGGAAGACGAAGGCCCTTCGGGGCCTTTCGTCGTTTCAGGGGGTGCTCGCGTCGCCCGGGCGGGGCGGAGCTGTCAGTGCAGACCCTCGGTGTCGCCGGAGAGCTTCTGGGCCAGCCAGATCGGCACGATCGACAGCAGGATCAGCACGACGGCCACCACGTTGACGACCGGCGCCTGGTTGGGGCGGAAGAGGTTCTCCAGGATCCAGATCGGCAGCGTGGTCACGGTCGACCCGGCGGTGAACGTGGTCACGATGATCTCGTCGAAGCTGAGCGCGAACGCCAGCAGGCCGCCGGCGAGCAGGGCGGAGCGCAGCTGCGGGAAGGTCACCAGCCGGAACGTCGTCCACAAGCCGGCGCCGAGGTCGGCCGACGCCTCCTCCAGGCTCCCGCCGAGTCGGCGCAGCCGGGCCTGGACGTTGTTGAACACGGTGACGATCGTGAACGTCGCGTGCGCCACGATCAGCGTCATCAGGGACAGCTGGATGGCGAGGATGCCACGGAAGGCGTTGTTCAGCGCGATGCCGGTGACGATGCCGGGCAGCGCGATCGGCAGGATCACGAGCAGGTTCACCGAGCTCTTGCCGAAGAAGTCGAACCGCTGCAACGCCAGGGAGAGCAGCGTGCCGAGCACCAACGCGATCCCCGTCGCGGCGAGAGCCACCTCCACGCTGGTGACCACCGCGTCGCGGGCGCCCTGGCTGCGCCACGCACGACCCCACCACTCCAGGGTGAACCCGTCGAGCGGCCAGGTCATCGCCTGGTTGGGGTTGAACGAGTTGACCAGTACGACGAGCAGCGGCACGTAGAGCACGGCGAGCACGAGGACGGTCGCGAGAGCCAGCAGTCGGCGGGCGGTCTTGCTCAGGGTCATGCCGGCTCCTTCACAGGTTCTCCAGGGCGCCGGTCCGGCGGACCGCGGCGAGGAAGACGATCATGATCGTGATCGGGATCAGCGCCACCGCGGCCGCGAGCGGCAGGTTGTTGGCCGCACCGGCGTTGGTGTACACGAGGTTGCCGAGCATCTGGTTGGCACCGCCCACGATGTTGACGGTGATGTAGTCACCCAGCGTCAGCGAGAACGAGAAGATCGAGCCGGCGATGATCGCGGGCAACAGCAGCGGGAACATCACCGACCGGACGGTCTGCCCGGTTCTCGCGCCCAGGTCGCTGGAGGCGTCGAGCAGCGAGTCCGGCACCCGCTCGAGGCCGGCGTAGATCGGCAGGATCACGTAGGGCAACCAGATGTAGGCCTGCGTGATCACGATCGCGGGCAGCCCGTAGCCGGGCGACTGCACACCCAGCGGCGCCCCGAGCCACTCGATGAGCCCGCCGTCGGAGAGCGTCGACCGCCAGGCGTAGGCCTTCACCAGGTAGCTGGCCCACAGCGGGGTGAGCACGGCGATGACCAGGAACCGCTGGAGCCGGGGCGAGGCCACCTTCGCCATGTAGAACGCGATCGGCAGCGCCACCAGTACGTCGATCACCGTGACCAGCAGGGCGATCCCGATCGTGCGCACGGTGACCGTGCGGTACAGCGACCCGGTGAGCACCGTGCGGATGTTGTCGAAGGTCCACACCGACCGGTCGAGGTCGCCGGTGAAGCTGTCGACGGTCCACAGCGCGGTGATCAGCAGGGAGGCCAGCGCGACGACGTACACCAGCACGAGCCAGGCGAGTGGTGCGGACAGCAGCAGGCCGAGCCGGAGCCACCGCAACCTGCTGAGCTGGGAGGAGATCCGCCGCGCGGCCGTCGCCCGGGGGACGGGGACGGCCGTGCGGGCGGTGTCGGAGGACATGCAG
>JBMOMG010000194.1:0-11070 GCA_049323155.1 Actinomycetota bacterium
CGAGGTGCCGGAGATCGTGTTGTACGTCCCGTCGTTCCAGGTCGAGGTGATGCAGACACCGGGGGCGATGATGTCGACGTCGCTGCCGTAGTTCGAGAAGCTCGCGAAGGTGTCGTCGACGTCGTCGCGGCAGGTCGCGGCCGCGCCGCCCCCGGGCAGGCCGTTGAAGTCGGCGAGCGCGCTGACGGTGATCACCTCGTCGTACGCGGCGGGCGTGAAGCCCGCGGCGTCGGCGGCGTCGTTGCCGGCGGCCACCACGAAGGTCACCCCGGCCGACACGGCCTCGCAGATCGCGGCGTGCATCGCGTCGCCGCTGGTGGCGCCGCAGCTGCCGCCGTCGGTGCCGCTGCCGCCGAGGCTCATGTTCGCCACCTCGATCGAGGCGGCGTTGGCCGCGACGTAGTCGATCCCGCAGATCACGTCGGAGTTGAACCCGGTGCCGAGGTCGCTGAGCACCTTCACCGGCCAGATCCGGGCGCCCGGTGCCATGCCGACCACGCCGGCGCCGTTGTCGAGGGCGCCGATCGTGCCGGCGACGTGGGTGCCGTGGCCGTTGCCGTCGTTGGCGCTGAGGGACAGCAGCGAGCAGTTCCTGGCGCCGGCCCGGTTGACGTTGAGGTCGGTGTGGTCGAGGTCGACGCCGGTGTCGATCACCGCGACGTCGACGTCCACGCGCTCGTCCGAGCCGTTGATCGCGGCGGTCGGGCTGGCGTCGGCGTTGGCGCGGTCGATCCCGCTCGGGGTGGACTGGGCGGTCGTGGAGACGGCGCCGTCGCGCTGCACCCAGGCCACCGTCGGCAGCTTCTCCAGCACGGTGGCCACCGAGGAGGGCATCGTCGCCGAGTAGCCCTTGAGCGCCGAGGTGTACACATGGCCGAGGTCGAGGCCGAACCGCTCGGTGTGCGCCGCTGCGACGGCGCGGGCGGCCACGCCGTCCTCGAGGACGACGATGTAGCGGCCGGAGCCGAGGTCGTCAGCGGCGGGGGCTGCGGTGGCGGTGCTGGTGAGGGCGGTGCCGGCGACCGCCAGGGTGCATGCGACGGTCGCCGCGAGCGAGATCTTGCGCAAGGTCGTGTCCTATCCGAGACGAGCCGCCGGGTCGGCGGCCGAACGGACGGACCAACGACAGCTGCAGCCTCGGGTCACGCGCGGTGGCGTGCAGGTTTGCGCACGTTCACGTCCGTGCACTCCCGGGCCACTCGCCGGTCCGGCACCGCAGCCTGACAGGTTCGGTGCCGAGCCGGCCGGGTGTCAGAGCCGGCCGGTGTGGAACATCGCCCAGGTGTCCGGGGCGACCACGCCGGTGCGGCGCAGGCCGACCTCGCGCTGGTAGCGACGCACGGCGTTGGTGGTCGCCGGACCGAAGATGCCGTCCACGGCCAGGCCGGCGTGGATGGTCGCGTTCAGCGCCCGCTGCACCCGACGCACGCCGTTGCCGCCCGAGCCGATCTTGAGCACCGGGGTGTTGCCCTCCGACAGCAGCACCGTCCAGTGGCTGCGCAGCATCCGGCCGTGCGGGCGGAACCCGCGGGCCTCCTGGAACCGGCGCACGCCCCGCTCGGTGCCGGGGGTGAAGACGCCGTTGACCCTGCCGCCGTAGAGCTTCTTGCGCTTCAGCAGGCACTGCAGTGCAGCCACCTGGGCGTTCTGGTTGCCGCGGACCAGCCGCCGGTAGCGCGGGAAGTCCAGCCGGGTGTCGCCGCACAGCCGCGGCGCCCGCCCCGGCAGCGTGCCGCGGCCGAGGTCGAGGTAGTTGGTGTCGATGTTGACCGTGGCGCCGCCCCAGGTCTCGTCGTGCCCACCGCGGTACTGCCGCATCCGGCCGCCCGGGAGCCACCCGTCGTCACGGACGTACTGCGACATCAAGGTCGGCGGGTAGACCCGCGGCGGGGTCCGGTAGTCCTCGGGCTTGACCCACTCGGCGATCCACACCTGGTCGGGCATGACGAACCGCTCGGGCTCCAGCACCCGTGCGTCGTCGAGGGCGTTGATCCCCCGCGCGGCACTGGAGTACACCCCCGAGACGTAGCCGAGGCTGTGCAGGGTGCGGGTCCAGGCGGACAGGAAGTGCAGCGCCGAGTCCCGGCACCGCACGTTGTCGGTGTCGTAGGCCTCGAGGTCGTACCACAGCGTGCTCCGCGGGCGGATGCCCAGCGCCTGCGCCCGCTGCACCGTGTCCTCGGCCTCGAGCCGGCCCTGAAGCCGGGCGGCCGCGTAGTCGTCGGTCGGGTCCGGGGTGATGCGGACCTTCTTCGAAGGGTTGCGGTAGCAGGACGCCTGCGGGCCGACAGTGATCGGCAGCACCTTCCAGCCGTTGCGCAGCTGGGTGGCGACCCACTCCGAGGTGAGGTTGACCTGCTTGTCGTCACCGCAGTAGCGGTTGTCGCCGGCGATGTAGACGCCGACGGCCCAGTACGGCGACGAGGTCAGCCAGGCGTCCATCACCTCCTGCGACTGGGTGATGCACTGGTCGAAGCCGTAGCCGGTGAAGTTGCCCGGCGTGACCCGGTTGGCCGCCTGGGCGGGCGGCGCGGTGACGACGGCCAACCCGGCGACGGCGGTCAGCGAGACGGTGAGGAGCACGACGGCACGGTGCAGGCCGCGCCGGAGGACCGAGATGTTCAAAGCGATGTCTTTCCCCGTGGACGAACAGGCCGCAAGCCTACGACGAGTAAAGGGATCGTCGTGGCCGATCGTCCGAACCGGCCGTTCAGCGGTGGCCCGCCTCCAGCTCGGCCCAGGTCGCGCGGGTGACCACGCCTGTCGCCGGAAGCTCGCGGGCCCGCTGGTAGCGCAGCACCGCGCCCGTCGTGGCCGCGTCGAACACTCCGCTGACCCGGAGCCGCCGGTCGAGCGCCGCGGTCAGCCCGCGCTGGAGCCGCCGGACCGGATCGCCCACCGACCCACGCTTGACCACGGGGTTGGACCCCTCGGCCAGCAGCACCGTCCAGGTCGCCGGGGTCGTGGTGCCGGTGCGCCGCAGCTCGCGCCGCTGCTGGAAGGTGCGGACCGCGCGCGCCGTCGCGCCGTCGTACCGCCCGTGCACACGGCCGCGGTAGAGCCGCTTCTTCTTCAGCAGGCACTGAGCCGCCTTGACCTGAGCGCCGGTGCTGCCCCTGCGCAGCGGCTTGTAGTCGGCGAAGTCGACCCGGACGCCGCAGGTGGGAAGTGCGCGCGGCGCGACGGAGCCGCGGCCGACGTCCATGAAGTTGCGGTCGATGAGCATCGAGACGCCGCCGTACTCGGCGACGGTGTCCAAGGCGTACTGGTGCACCCGGGCATGCGGGGTCCAGTTGTCACCGCGCACCCAACGCCGGTCGACCCGCGTGTCGGCGCGGCCGTTGTCCCAGGCGTACCAGAGCTGGTCGGGCAGGGCGTAGGAGCCGGGGGAGACGGTGTCGGCGTAGTCGAGCGCGTCGACGGCCGCGGCCACGTTGCTGTAGACGCCGGAGACCCAGCCGCGCCGGTGGAGCTGCTTGGTCCACGCGGACAGGAAGGTCAGTGTCGAGCGACGGCAGTCCTGGTCGTCGAGCGCGAAGTCCTCCACGTCGTACCAGAGCGTGCTGCCGGCGGCGATGCCGACGGCCTTCGCGGCGCGGACCGCCGCGTCGGCGTTGGCGCGTCCCTGGGCCGCCGCGGCGGCGTAGGACCCGGCGGGGGCCGGGGAGATGTCGGCGGCGTAGTCGACCGTGGAGCAGGCGGCCTGTGGGCCCACCCAGATCGGGAGGATCCGCCATCCCAGCCGGGACTGGCGCTGCACCCAGGCGCTGGTGAGCAGGCTGTTGTCGCAGGTCGTGGCCTCCCCGCCGAGGTAGACCCCGACCCCCCAGAACGGCGAGTCGGTCCGCCACACGTCCATCGTCGCCGAGTCGGGGGTGACACAGGTGTCGAAGGCGAAGCCGGTGAAGCTGCCGGGGGTGACCCGGGTGGCGGCCTGCGCCGGTGCGCCGGACCACGCCAGGCTCGCGAGCAGCAGCGTGACGGCGGTCGCCGCCCTGCGAAGCAGATCGATCATCAGGTTCCCCCGTCCGTGTGGTGGCCCCGAACCTAGCGGCTGGGACCGACAACCGGCGACCACGACCCGGCCGGAGATACTGGGCGTCATGCCCGTTCGCCTCCGACCCGCCGACCCCACGCTCGTGCAGGCCGCCCTCGCGCGGTTCCACGAGGGCACCGCCGCGAGCGAGGACCTGCGCCTGCTCACCAAGCACCTGCTGGCGTTGCTCGTCGGGAAGGCGCCCGGTGGCGCGGTCGAGGTCAGGGTCCCGCCGTACGCCGTGGCCCAGTGCATCGAGGGCACCCGGCACACCCGCGGCACACCGCCCGCCGTGGTGGAGACCGACCCGGCGACCTGGATCGCGCTGGCCGTCGGCGACCTGACCTGGGAGGATGCGACCGGTGCCGGGCGGGTAAGTGCCTCCGGCGAACGCTCCGACCTCAGCCCGCTGCTCCCCCTCCTGGAGGCACGATGACGTACCGGCCGACCGTCTCCGCGGAGGAGGCGGCCCGCATGCAGGCCTGGCACGACGAGCACTACGAGTACCTGAAGAAGGTCTCCGAGGAGGGCGAGGTCTTCGAGTACCTCGGGCTGACCCTCGTGGTGCCGCCGCACGTGCAGGTCATCGAGAGCACCTCCGACGTGCTCGGCCGGGTGGTCCTCGACGAGGTGAAGCCCGACGAGCGAGTGCTCGACATGGGCACCGGCAGCGGCGTGAACGCGATCCTGGCCGCCACGCGCGGCGCCGACGTGGTGGCCCTGGACATCAACCCGCACGCGGTGGAGGCGGCGAAGGCCAACGCCGAGCGCAACGGCGTCGCGGACCGGATCGACATCCGCCGCAGCAACCTGTTCGCGGAGGCCGACGGACGCTTCGACCTGGTCGTCTTCGACCCGCCGTTCCGGTGGATGAAGCCGCGTGACTGGGCCGAGGCCTCGATCACCGACGAGGACTACCAGACGCTGACCGCCTTCTTCGCCACCGTGCGCGAGCACCTCGCCGAGAACGGCCGGATCCTGGTGTTCTTCGGCACCACCGCCGACATCGGCTACCTCGAGCAGCTGATCGAGAGCAACGGGCTCGCCTTCCAGGTCGTGTCGCGGCGGGAGATGGACAAGGACGGTCACCCGGTGGAGTACCGCACCTACCGGATCGAGGTCGCCGACCTCGCTCTGCCGGGGACCGTCGCCGGAGCCTGACCGCCCGGTCATAGGGTGGGCGGCATGACCAGCTCCGACCCGGCCACCTCCGCCCTCCGCGACGCCGTGCAGCGCGTGCTTCCCTCGGTGCGCGCCGACCTCGAGCGGCTCGTCCGGATCCCCTCGATCAGCGCCGATCCCGCGCTCAAGGATGAGGTACGACGCTCCGCCGAGACGACCGCCGAGCTGTTCACGGCCGAGGGGTTCGACGTGGAGATCCTGTCGAGCGGGGACGGTGCCCCCGCGGTCGTCGCGCGCAAGCCTGCTCCCGACGGGGCGCCCACGGTCCTGCTCTACGCGCACCACGACGTCCAGCCCGTGGGCGACCGTGCGCTGTGGGAGAGCGAGCCGTTCGAGCCGACCGAGCGCGGCGACCGGCTCTACGGTCGCGGTGCGGCCGACGACAAGGCCGGGATCGCGGCGCACCTCGCCGCGATCCGGGCTCTCGGCGACGACCTGCCGGTCGGGGTGACGGTGTTCGTCGAGGGTGAGGAGGAGGTCGGCTCCCCGACGCTGGAGGCGTTCCTCGCCGAGCACCAGGAGCGCCTCGCCGCCGACGTGATCGTGATCGCCGACTCCACGAACTGGGACATCGGCCTGCCCGCGCTCACCACGACGCTGCGCGGCAACGTGGACGTGTTCGTCGACGTCAGCACGCTCGACCACGCTGTGCACTCGGGCATGTGGGGCGGGCTCGTGCCCGACGCGATGATGGCGATGGTGCGGCTGCTCGCGACCCTGCACGACGACGACGGCAACGTCGCGGTCGAGGGCCTGGTGAGCGGACCGGCCAGCGACGTGGACTACCCGGAAGACCGGATCCGGGCGGAGTCCTCGGTGCTCGACGGCGTCTCGCTGATCGGCTCGGGCTCCGCCGTCGAGCGGCTGTGGACCAAGCCGTCGATCTCGATCATCGGGCTGGACACCACCCGGACCGCCGAGGCGAGCAACACCCTGATCCCCTCGGTGCGGGCGAAGGTCTCGCTGCGCGTGGCCCCCGGCGACGAGGCCACCGCGGCCCTGGAGAAGCTCACCCGGCACCTCGAGACCCATGCTCCCTGGGGCGCGAAGGTCACCGTCACCCCGGGCCGCGAGAGCGGGCAGCCGGGCGTGATCGAGGCGCAGGGCCCGGTCTACGACGTGGCCCGGGCCGCGTTCCGCGAGGCGTGGGACGGGGTGGAGCCGGTCGACATCGGGGTGGGCGGGTCGATCCCGTTCATCGCCTCCTTCCAGAAGGCGTTCCCCGAGGCCGCCGTACTCGTCACCGGGGTCGAGGACCCCGACACCCGCGCGCACGGAGCCAACGAGGGCCTGCACCTCGCCGAGTTCGAGCGGGTCTGCCTCGCCGAGACGCTCCTGCTGCACAACCTCGCCCGCCGCTGAGCCCACGATCGTCACACCCGTTCAGCTGAACGGGTGTGACCGCCGATCCGTCTGAACGGCTGTCACAACAGCTCAGCTGAACGATTCCGGCGCGGCTCGCCGCCTCGGGACCACCCGCTTGGGCGATTTTACATTTCGTGACATTCTGTCCAGCGGGAGAGGGAGCACGACCAGCCCCGGTGAGCCGGGGGACCCGCGGAGAGGACCCGCGCATGACCGAGCGCCCTGCCCTGCCCGAGAACGGCTTCGCCAGCCCCGACCCCGGTACGCCGCACCAGGTCGGCCGCCGACGCTTCATGGGCTACCTGCTCGGCGCCGCGACCCTCGTCGCGGCAGCCGACCTGGCCCTCACCGAGCCCGCCACGGCCGCCGTGCCGTCGGCGCCGCAGCCACCTGAGCTCTACGACCTCAACGACATGCTCACCGACGCGACGAGGCCGACGGCGAACCTGATCACGGTCACGGTCAACGAGGACGGCACCGCGTCGTTCGCGCTGCCGCGCGCCGAGGTCGGCCAGGGGATCACCACGTCGACGGCGATGCTGATCGCCGAGGAGCTCGACCTGCCGCTGGAGAAGGTCGAGGTGACGCTGGCCGACGCGCGCCCCGAGCTGCTCTTCAACCAGCTCACCGGCGGCTCGAACACCACGATCTCGACGTTCACCCCGATCCGGGTCGCGGCCGCGATCGCCAAGGGCGCGCTGCTCGAGGCCGCCGCGACCGTGCTCGGCGACACCGTCGAGAGCCTGAAGGCCAAGGGTGGCGTCATCTCCGCCCCCGACGGCCGCAGCGTGACGTACGGCGAGCTCGCCGGCCGCGCGGCCGCCACGGCCACGCGCAGGGTGGCCGTCGAGCTCAAGCCCGCCTCCGAGTTCACGGTGGTCGGCACGCCTCGCAACCGGATCGACGCGCTCGCCGCGGTGACCGGTCGCAAGGAGTTCGCCACCGACCTCGACGTCCGGGGCGCGCTGCCCACGATGGTGTGCCGGCCGCCGACGCTGAACGGCTCCCCGAAGCGGGTCCGCAACCGCCGCGAGGTGCTGGGCATGCCCGGGGTCACCCACGTCGCGATGGTGCCGACCGGGGTGGCGGTGCGCGCCCGCACGCACGGCCAGTGCATCGACGCGATCCGGGCGCTGAAGGTCGACTGGAACCCCGGCTCGGTCGAGGGCGAGTCCGACGAGACGATCCTCGAGGGGCTGAAGGAGGCCGAGCTGCCGCTCGCCGTACCCGCCGTGCCCGCGCTCGCGAAGACGATCGAGGCCGACTTCACGTTCTACTTCCGCAGCAACTCCTCGCTGGAGCCCAACTCCGCTGTCGCCGACGTGCGCGAGGACCGTGCCGAGATCTGGGCCAGCCTGAAGTCGCCGATCGTCGCCCAGCAGGAGATCGCCGCGACCCTCGGCCTGCCGCAGGACAAGGTCACCGTGCACGTCGTGCAGGGCGGCGGTTCCTTCGGCCGCAAGCTGTTCTTCGACGCCGCGCTCGAGGCCGCGCAGATCTCCAAGGCGATGGGCAAGCCGGTGAAGCTGATGTGGCACCGCGCCGACGAGCCCCGGCAGGGCCGGGCGCACCCGATGTGCACCAGCCGGATCCGGGCCACGGTGCTGGGCAAGGAGGTGCTCACCTTCGAGCAGCGGCACACCTCGGTCTCCACCGACTTCACGCACGGCCTCGGCGAGATCATCACCGCGATGGCCGCCAAGCTGCCGGTGGGAGGGAACCTGTCGTTCGCCGAGACGATCTTCGCGCTGACCCAGGAGATGCCCTACGACTTCGGCGTGGTCGACCAGACGCTGACCGAGACCGACGACCGGTTCAACACCGGCAGCATGCGCAACATCTACTCGCCGGACGTGCGCTGTGCCTCGGAGCTGATGGTCGACCGGCTCGCCGAGGAGGTCGGCCAGGACCCCTACGAGTTCCGCCGCGCGTTCCTGAAGAACGACCGGGCCCGCGACGCGCTCGACAAGGTCGCGCAGGTCGGCCGCTGGGGCCGCCGGATGCCGAAGGGGATGGCGCAGGGGATCGCGATCCACAAGGAGTACAAGGGCGTCACTGCCTGCCTGGTGGAGATCGACTGCCGGCCGGAGACGGTCAACCGCAGGGTCCGCAACGCGGTCACCGGCCCGCGGGTGACCAAGGTGGTCTTCGCCGTGGACGCCGGCCTGGTGGTCAACCCGCGCGGCCTCGAGGCGCAGATGATGGGCGGCGTCTCCGACGGCATCGCGCTCGCGCTGACCTCGAGCATGCACCTGAAGGACGGTCGCTTCCTCGAGGCGAGCTGGGACAACTACTTCTACACCCGGCAGTGGAACGTGCCGCCCGAGCTCGAGGTCGTGGTCATGCCCTCCGACAGCGGTCAGCCCGGCGGCGCCGGCGAGGCCGGCGTGGCGGCGACGTTCGCGGCCGTGGCCTGCGCCTACGGCCGTGCCACCGGGACGATGCCGACCCACTTCCCGATCAACCACAACGACCCGCTGGCGTTCACGCCGAAGTCGTTCGTCCCGCCCATCCCGCAGTCGCCCACCAACGGGCTGAAGCTCACCTACTAGGAGTCGTCGTGGCCAGACATACCTTCAAGCTCAACGGCAAGGTCGTCACCGTCGACGTGCACCCCGACGTCCGCCTGCTGTGGGTGCTGCGCGACGTGATCGGTCTCAAGGGCCCGAAGTACGGCTGCGGGATCAACGTCTGCAAGGCGTGCACCTCCCACGTCAACGGCAAGGCGTTCAACCCGTGCGCCGTACGCGTCGGGGACCTCAAGCGCAGTGACGAGATCACCACGATCGAGGGGTTGCCGGACACCGTCGGCAGGGACCTGCACCCGATGCAGGAGGCCTGGCTCGAGCAGGACGTGGTCCAGTGCGGCTACTGCCAGCCGGGCCAGATCATGGCCGCGGTCGCGAAGGTCAAGCAGGTACGACGTGAGGGCCGCTCGATCACCGACGCCGACCTCGACGAGATCCGCAACATCTGCCGGTGCGGCACCTACAACCGGATCCGCGACGCGATCAAGGCGGGCGCCGAGCGGATGTGAGACCGGCGTCCACGTTCTAGACGGATGTCCGCGGGATTCGGCCTGCCCACCGGCATGCCCGTAGACTTCCGGTGTGCCTGGGAATGCCCGCCGCGGTGACGGCCGACTGAACCACGACCTCGACCCCCACGAGCGCGGACCACAGGACGCGTGCGGGGTCTTCGGCGTCTGGGCCCCTGGCGAGGACGTCGCCAAGCTCACCTACTACGGGCTCTACGCGCTGCAGCACCGCGGCCAGGAGTCCGCGGGCATCGCGGTGAGCAACGGCCGGCAGATCCTGGTGTTCAAGGACATGGGCCTGGTCTCCCAGGTCTTCGACGAGACCACGCTGGCCTCGCTCCAGGGCCACGTCGCCGTGGGGCACGCGAGGTACTCCACGACCGGAGCCAGCACCTGGCACAACGCGCAGCCGACCTTCCGGCCCACCGCGACCGGGTCGATCGCGCTCGCCCACAACGGGAACCTCACCAACACCCGCGAGCTCGCCGAGCGGGTCGCGGACCTGCCGAACCTCAACGGCGAGCTCGACATCCCCGCCCGCGGCCTGGAGTCCACCAACGACACCAGCCTGGTCACCGCGCTGTTCGCCCATCACCCCGACAAGAGCCTGGAGGAGAACGCCGTCGAGGTGCTCCCCTCCGTGAAGGGCGCCTTCTCCTTCGTGTGGATGGACGAGAACACCCTCTACGCCGCGCGCGACCCGCAGGGCATCCGCCCGCTGGTGCTGGGCCGCCTCGAACGCGGCTGGGTCGTCGCCAGCGAGACCGCGGCGCTCGACATCGTCGGCGCCTCCTACATCCGCGAGATCGAGCCCGGCGAGCTGGTCGCCGTCGACGAGGACGGCCTGCGCAGCCGGCACTTCGCCGAGCCGGCGCCGAAGCACTGCCTCTTCGAGTTCGTCTACCTCGCCCGGCCCGACACCTTGATGAACGACCAGCGGGTGCACAGCGTCCGCGTCGACATCGGCCGCCGGCTGGCGCGTGAGTACCCCGTCGAGGCGGACCTGGTCATGCCGGTGCCGGAGTCCGGCACCCCCGCGGCGATCGGGTACGCCGAGGAGAGCGGGATCCCGTACGGCACCGGGCTGGTGAAGAACTCCTACGTCGGCCGCACGTTCATCCAGCCCTCGCAGACCATCCGCCAGCTCGGTATCCGGCTGAAGCTGAACCCGCTGCGCGACGTCATCGAGGGCAAGCGGCTGGTCGTGGTCGACGACTCGATCGTGCGCGGAAACACCCAGCGCGCGCTGGTGCGGATGCTCCGGGAGGCCGGCGCCCGCGAGGTGCACGTGCGGATCTCCAGCCCGCCGGTGAAGTGGCCCTGCTTCTACGGCATCGACTTCGCGACGCGCGCGGAGCTGATCGCCAACGGCCTCACCCCCGACGAGATCGCACGCTCTATCGACGCGGACTCGCTCGGGTACGTCTCGCTCGACGAGCTCGGCGAGGCG
>JBMOMG010000195.1:0-10701 GCA_049323155.1 Actinomycetota bacterium
AGAGCACGAGCCAGTGCGGGAGCAGGAACCCCGCCAGGCCACCGGCCCAAGCCATCGCCGCCAGCATCACCGCCCGCAGGTCGGGCGGCGCGGCGGGCGCGGCTGAAGGCTGTGCCGCGGCCGGCGCCAACCGGTCCCGCCGGTCGGCCACGGTCACAAGGTGACGTGCGGGGCCAGCTCGGCAAGCGTCGCCTCGCCGATGCCGGAGACCTCCAGGAGCTCGTCCACCGCGGTGAACGGGCCGTGCTCACTGCGCCACTGGAGGATCGCCTCCGCGGTCACCGGGCCCACCCCGGGCAGCTCCTCCAGCTCGGCCTGGCCTGCGGAGTTGAGGTTGACGAGCGCACCCGTGGCCGTCGGGGCGGACGCCGATGCTGCGGGGGCGGCGACTCCGCCGGGCGGCGGCACGCCGACGACGATCTGCTCCCCGTCGGTGAGCAACCGGGCAAGGTTCAACGGGGTCAGGTCCACCCCGGGCCTGGCGCCTCCGGCAGCCTCGATCGCGTCCACCACCCTCGCACCGGCGGCCAGGGTGACGATCCCGGGACGTCGCACCCGTCCGGCGACGTCGACGACGACCGTCCCGGTCGCCACGGCGGCGGGCGAGGCAGCTGCCTCGGCCACGGGTGTGACGAGCTGCGGTGCCGACTCGACCGGCTCCACCGGCTCGGTCTGTCCGGGTTGGGACCAGCCCGATGCGACGAGCTCACCCTGCTCGTCGGACCGCACCACCCACCACGCGGTCACCGCGAACGCCGCGGCGACCAGCAGCGCGACGACGCTGAGGTGGGCCGCGCTCAACCGGACCCGGCCCTGCAACGTCGGGGGGAGCCGGTCGTGGGTCCACCCGCCCAGCCTGCTCAGCAGCCCGACCGGACGTCTGGCGTGCCGCCCGGGCACCGCCGGGCCCGCCGCATCCAGGACGGATCCTCCGGTGGTCGCCGGAGCCGGGGTGCTCGGCGCACGAGAGTCGCGCCCAGGACCGGGCCGCGAACCGCCCTCGTGGCCGACACCCGGGCCGACACCGCGGGCTTCGCTGTCGGCCGGAAGATGGAGGATGTCGCCGCGGTCCGCCGAGCCGTCGCCGCCGGTGCCGCCCTCCGCCCCGTCGACCTCGCCCTCTCCGGGGTCGGGCAACGAGCTGCGCAGGGCTGCCAGCTCGGCGCTCAACAGCTCCAGCCGGCGACGGGTGATCGCGGCTTTCTCGGCCTGGGCAGCGGTTCGTCGGGACGCCATGTCACGACCGTAGGAGTGTGCGGACCGTCCGCGGACGGCCGTGACCCGATCTGTGGACAGGCAGCCCGGCATCGCTCGGTGTGGACGCTCGACGGCCGGCCGCCCACGGCGCCGAGCCCGCGACCTCCCGCTACGGCGCCGAATCCGCCTCGATCCCGGCGAGCTGCTCCGGGAGCGGGGAGACCACCACGGCCACCATGCCCGGGCCCACATGAGCCCCGATCACGGCACCGACCTCACCCACGACGATCTCCCGGCCTTCCAGGTTCGCTGCCAGCCGGTCGCGCAGCTTCTCGGCGAGCAGGTCGGCGCGTTCGGGGTTCGCGAGATGAGCCACGGCGACGTCGACCTGGAGCTCGCCGGCCGCGGCCACGGCGTGCTCCTCCAGCCGCGCCAGCGCCCGCCCCGCCGTCCTGACCTTCTCCAGCATGCCGATCCGGCCGTCGTCGAGGCTGAGCAGCGGCTTGACCGAGAGCGCCGATCCGAGCAGCGCGGCGGCTGCCCCGATCCGGCCGCCGCGGCGCAGGTAGTCGAGGGTGTCGACATAGAACAGCGACGTCGTGGCCGCCGTACGGCTCCGGCAGACCTCGGCGGCCTCCGCCGCCGACCCACCTGCGGCCAGCACGTCCGCTGCGGAGAGCACCGCGAAGCCGGTGGCCATGCCGAGCTGGCGGGAGTCGACGGTGGTGACCGGCACCGGGGCCTCCCGGGCGGCGAGCTGCGCCGACTCGTAGGTGCCGCTGAGCTCGCTCGAGAGGTGCACCGACACGATCTCGGTCGCCCCCTCGGCGGCGGCCTTCTCGTAGACCTCGAGCATCGCCGCCGGCGACGGTCGGGAGGTGCTCACCGGCGTCCACTGCCGCAGCGCCTCGGCCACGGTCTCGGCGGTCGCCCCTCCCTCGACGCCCTCGTCGTAGGACCTAGCCCCGATCACGACCTGCAGCGGTACGACGACGATCCCGTGCTCCTCGGCGACACCGGGCGGCAGGGACGCCGTGGAGTCGGTGACGAGGGCGATGTGCGACATGGCCGGAAGGTTACCCGGCTGCCCACCCGATGAGCGGAGCCGTCCGCTGCGAGGACGTGTGGTACGACGATCAGGGGTACTGCCCCGCAACAGCGCCCGAAGCAGACCAGGAGGACACCCATGCGCGTCGTCATCGCCGGAGGACACGGCCAGATCGCCCTGCTGCTCGAGGAGCGGCTGAGCCGGCGAGGGGACCAGCCCGTCGGCCTCGTCCGCAACCCCGACCACGTGGCCGACCTCGAGAACCGTGGCGCCGAAGCCGTGGTGCTCGACCTCGAGAAGGCAGGCGTCGACGAGGTTGCCGCGGTCCTCGACGGCGCCGACGCGGTGGTGTTCGCCGCCGGAGGCGGACCCGGCTCGGGCGCTGCCCGCAAGGAGACCGTCGACAAGGGCGCCGCGATCCTGCTCGCCGACGCCGCGGAGCGCGCCGGCGTGCGCCGCTACCTGATGGTCTCCTCGATGGGTACCGACCGGGTCGACCCGACCAGCGACGACGTGTTCCAGGTCTACCTGCGGGCCAAGGCTGCCGCCGACGAGGACCTGCGCGGACGCGACCTCGACTGGACGATCGTCCAGCCGGGGCGGCTGACCGACGACCCCGGCTCCGGGAAGGTCAGCCTGGACCCGGACGCGCAGCCCCGCGAGATCCCACGCGCCGACGTGGCCCATGCCCTGGCCGCAGCACTGGACTCCCCCGCCACGATCCGCAAGCAGTTCACGCTGCTCAGCGGCCCGGTCCCCGTCGAGGAGGCGTTCGTCGACCTGTGACAGGTCAGGAGGCGACGATGTTGACCAGCTTCGGCGCCTTCACGATCACCTTGCGGACGGTCTTGCCCTCCAGGGCTCGCTGGATCACCGGCTCGGCCAGCGCCAGCGCCTCCAGGTCGGCCTCGGTGATGTCCGGGCTGACCTCCAGCTTGCCGCGCAGCTTGCCCTGCACCTGAACCACGGCGGTGACCGTGTCCTGCACCAGCAGCGACTCGTCGACGGTCGGCCAGCCGGCCCGTGCGACGGTCGGCTCGTGCCCCAGCCGGGACCACATCTCCTCCGCCGTGTAGGGCGCGACCAGCGACAGCATGATCGCCACGGCCTCGGTGGCCTCACGCACGGCCGGGTCGGCCGGGCCGCAGCCGGAGTCGATCGCCTTGCGGGTCACGTTGACCAGCTCCATCACCCTGGCCACGACGACGTTGAAGCGGTGTGAGTCGATCAGCTGCTCGACCTCGCGCAGCGTCCGGTGGGTTGCCTTGCGCAGCTCGACGTCCCCGCCGGTGACGTCCACGCCCGCAGCGGAGGTCACGTCGCCGCTCAGCCGCCAGGCGCGCTGCAGGAACTTCAGCGACCCGCCGGGCGACACGTCGGCCCAGTCGATGTCGTCCTCCGGCGGGCCGGCGAACACCAGGGTCAGGCGTACGGCGTCCACGCCGTACTGGTCGATCATGTCGCCCAGGTTCACGCCGTTGCCCAGGGACTTGCTCATCGCCTTGCCCTGGTTGATGACCTGCCCCTGGTTCAGCAGCGCCTGGAACGGCTCGACGAAGTCGACCATGCCCATGTCGTGCAGCACCTTGGTGAAGAACCGGCTGTACAGCAGGTGCAGGATCGCGTGCTCGACGCCACCGACATATTGATGCGCCGGCATCCACCTCCGCACCGCCTCGGGGTCGAAGGGGCCCTCGGTGTAGTCCGGCGAGCAGTAGCGCAGGAAGTACCACGACGAGTCCACGAAGGTGTCCATCGTGTCGCTGTCGCGCTTCGCCGAACCGCCACAGGACGGGCAGGCGACATTGACCCAGTCCTCCGCCGCGGCCAGCGGCGAGGTGCCCTTCGGCTTCAGGTCCGCGCCACGCAGGTCGGGCAGCTCGACGGGCAGCTGGTCGTCCGGGACCGGGACCTCGCCACAGCTCTCGCAGTGCACGATCGGAATCGGGCAGCCCCAGAACCGCTGTCGCGACAGCAGCCAGTCACGCAGCCGGAAGTTCACCGCCCCCTGGCCGCGCCCGGCCTCCTCCAGCCGCGACACGATCCGGGCGATCCCCGACGCCTTGTCGGTCAGCCCGTCCAGGTCCCCGGAGTTCACGTAGACGCCGTCGCCGGTGGTGGCGACGAAGGTCTCCTCGGGGTTGTCCTCGCCGGTGTCGACGACGCGCCGTACGTTCAGGCCGAACGCCTTGGCAAAGTCCAGGTCACGCTGGTCGTGAGCCGGCACGGCCATCACCGCACCGGTGCCGTAGTCGGCCAGCACGTAGTCGGCCGCCCACACCGGGATCCGCTCGCCGTTGACCGGGTTGACCGCGTAGCGACCCAGGAAGACACCGGTCTTCTCGCGCTCGGTGGACAGCCGGTCGATCTCGCTCTCCTTGCGCACCTGCTCGAGGTACGCCTCGAACGCCTCCCGCTGCTCGGGTGCGCAGATCTCCTGGGCCAGCTTCGCGTCCGCGGCCACGACGAAGAACGTCGCGCCGTACAGCGTGTCCGGGCGGGTGGTGAACACGCTGACCCGCTGCTGCGGCTGGTCCCCGCAGGCCTCGATGTCGAAGTCGACGTGTGCACCCTCGGAGCGGCCGATCCAGTTGCGCTGCATCGCCAGCACCCGCTCGGGCCAGGTGTCCTTCAGCTGCTCCATGTCGTCCAGCAGCCGCTGGGCGTAGTCGGTGACCTTGAAGTACCACTGGGTCAGCTCGCGCTTGGTGACCTCGGCACCGCACCGCTCGCACGCTCCCTGTACCACCTGCTCGTTGGCCAGCACGGTCTGGTCGTTGGGGCACCAGTTGACCGGGCTGGACTTGCGGTAGGCCAGGCCGCGCTCGCGGAACCGCAGGAACAGCCACTGGGTCCACCGGTAGTACTCCGGGTCGGAGGTGTGCAGCCGGCGCGACCAGTCGAAGCTCACCGCGTAGCGGCGGAACGACTCCGCCTGGGTCTCGATGTTGGCGTAGGTGTACGTCGCCGGGTGCTCGTCGCGCTTGATCGCGGCGTTCTCGGCGGGCAGGCCGAAGGAGTCCCAGCCGATCGGGTTCATCACGTCGTACCCACGCTGCCACCAGTACCGGGCGATCACGTCGTGCAGGGCCATCACCTCGGCGTGACCCATGTGCAGGTCACCGCTCGGGTAGGGGAACATCGTCAGCGCGTAGCGCCGCTCGCGCGCACCGTCGTCCGCGGCCTGGAACGGGTTGAGGTCCTCCCAGACCTTGCGCCACCTCTCCTGCGCGGCGACGACGTCGTACGTCGTCCGGTCCTCTGCCGTCCGGGGGCCCTGCTGCTCGGTCATCGTCTCGTCTTCCTGTCGCGTGTCGGTCGCGTCGCCTCGGGCACAAAAAAACCCCTCAGGCATGAGGGGTAGCCGCGCTGTCGTGGTGCGTGGTCAGCGCGGCCGGCTAAGAAGGAGGAACCTGGTCACCCGGCCATGGTACCGCAGGCACCCCCGTGCGCCGCGAGCAGTGCTCAGTCCTCCAGCGGACCGAGCGCCACCGTCAGCTCGCGGAGCAGTCCGGCGGCGGTCTCCTCGTCGAGGAGATCGCGGACGACCAGTGCCTGGACGGCACCGCTGACCAGGTTCCACGCCCCGGTCGCCAGATCGGTCACCGACAGGCAGCTCTCGCCGAGCGCCTCCACGGCGAGCAGCTGTGCTCGGGCGGTCTCCCGGATCCGGTCGGCGAGGTGAGCCGCCCAGGTCGCGGAGTGCACCGCTCCGGCCCAGTCCTCTCCCCGCATCCGGTCCGCGGCGGCGGAGAGTCGCTGCGGGTCCTCGGGCTCGAGCCGACGCAGGCGCCGCACCAGCGCTGCGACCTCGCGGCCGTTCGGACCCAGACGACTGCCGTGCTCGTCAGCGCGTCGTGACCGGTAGCTGCGCAACAGCTCCGCGACGGCTCCTCCGGGGAGCTGGTCGTACGCGGCGCCCACCGCACCGCAGACGGCCGTCACCGCGGCCGCGGCGACGGGGCTCTGCCGGGGAGCCCCCTCCCCCGTCGTCCAGGTCCAGCCGAAGACGTCGTACCTGATGAAGTGCTCCAGCCCGTCCCGGCCGACGACCGAGGTGCGCTCGAGCAGGGCCAGCGCCTCGTGGGCACGGTCCATCGCCACGAGTGCGGCGCCTGCTCTCAGCGCACCGGTCAGGTTCTCGGGGTGGGACGCGGACGCCTCGAGCACGGGTAGGTCCTCGATGCTGGCGGTCGCCGGGTCCGCCGCCTCGGCGTACACCTCGGCGATCGCGGGCAGGTCGTCCTCGGTGAGGTCGAGCGCCGCCAGCATCAGGGACGCGACCGCGACGCCTCCCTCGCGCCGGACCAGGTCGAAGCCGAGCACGGGCGCGCTGACCAGTGAGTACACCTGGTACCTCCTGGTCCTCGTCAGCCCTCTGCGCCCGGCGTGCGGGCCGGATCCGTGCTTACGGTGCGCCCACGATCGACAGCTTGCCCTTGCCGTAGCCCGTCACGTCCACGACGAGGTCGAGGCGGTTGCCCAGGATCGCGGCGAACCCGGGCACGTCGCTCGGGGTCGCCGCACCGGGCGGGTACGTCGCGTGCAGCTTCACGTGCGGGTGCCCCTCGGCGTTGAGCAGCGACCCGCAGATGTTGAGGACCTCGCCGAGGTTCTCCTGCAGCAGCGGGCTCAGCTCAGCGTCCTCGATCGCGGCCTCGGCCCCACCCACGGGGATCAGTCCGATCGCCGCGGCGGCGTAGGCCGAGAGATCCAGATCCAGGGCGATCACAGCCCGCGTCCGCAGTCCGTCGTCGACGAAGACGGCGAGGGTCGCCGGCTCCTTCGGCTTGGGTGCGTAGGCGTCGCCGATGGCCACCTCGACGTTGCGCCCGAGCAGGTCGAGCAACAGGTCTCGCACGGCCTTCGGGGTCGGAAGAGGAGTGGTCATCGTCTGTGTTCCTTTCAGCCCAGCACGGGGTCGAGGGCGTCGCGAAAGCTCTCCGCTGTGAAGGGCTTGGTGATCAGGAAGAGGGCACCCGCGTCCTGTGCCCGCTGTGCCATCTCCGGAGAGCTCTCCGAGGTGACGAAGCCGAACGGCACGTTCTTGCCGGCTGCCCGGAGTGACTGGAGCATCGAGATGCCGTCCATCTCGGGCATGTTCCAGTCCGAGAGCACGAGGTCGGGCGTGTGCTGGTTGACCGCGTCCAACCCCTCGCGGCCGTTGCCGGCCTCGACGAGGTCGTGGCCATCGTAACCGGCCTGGCGCAGGGTGCGGGTGACGATCTGCCGCATCACGCGGCTGTCGTCGACGATCAGGATCTTCACTGTTCTCCTCCGTTGGGTGCGTTCTTGGTGCGGGTGGACTCCCAGACGCTGACGCGCAGCGGCTGTCCGTCCCAGGAAAGGTCGGCGCGGCTCAGCTCGACGCCGTCGAGGGTGACCGCCCGCGTGACCCGGCCCATCACGACGGTGGGCAGGGTGAGGCTGCTGGGGGCGGGCATGATGCCCTTGATGTTGCCGCCGACCATGTTCACCAGCTCGCCGACGGCGTCCATCACGTCCTCGACGGTGACCTCGTCGAGCCCGAGCATCGCCTTGGTCGCCTCCTCGGCACCGGTGGCGGTCATCTCGAGCCAGACCTGGCCGTCCCAGGCCCCGCCCACGCCGACCCAGGCGTGGACGCCGTCGACGTTCGGGGCCAGCGGCTCGGCGGCGTCGAGCAGCGGGGTCTCGTCCTCGGTGCCGAGGAACGAGGCCCAGACGCCGTTGCTGATCTCGCGGACCTCCTCGAGGCTCAGCAGGGTGTCGGTGTTCATGCGATGCTCCTTGCGGGGTTGAGGCCGAGAAGGTCGAGCTTCTCGGAGAAGGCGTCTGCCCCGAAGGGCTTGATCAGGTACTCGTGGGCCCCCGCGGCGAGCGCGCGGACGATCTGTCCCTGCTCGGACTCGGTGGTGACCATCATCAGTGAGATCTGCCGCCACTCAGGGCGCTGCCGGATGGTCTGCACGAACGTGAGTCCGTCCATGACCGGCATGTTCCAGTCCACGGTGGCGAGCACGGGCAGGTCCTCGCCTGCCTCCTCCAGGCGGGTGACCGCCTCGGCTCCGTCGCCGGCCTGGAGCACCTCGAAGCCGAGCCCGCTGAGCTGGCGGGTGAGAACCATCCGCATGGCGCGGGAGTCGTCGATGACCAGTGCACGCATGTCACTCACCTGCCTTCACCGGCCGACACCAGGGGCGCCGGAGACTGTCGAGCGGTTCCATTGATTCCTCCTGCAAGGGGACGGTTGAGAGTGGTTCGGCCGGCAGAGACGCGCTCCCAGTTGTCGTCGATGCCGAGGGTCGTCTCGGCCCCGCCGAGGACCAGGTAGCCCTGGGGGTTGAGGACGCGCTGGGTGCGCTGCAGGATCGAGCGCTTGGTCGGGGTGTCGAAGTAGATGAGCACGTTGCGCATGAACACCACGTCGAACGTCGGCAGCGGCGGGAACGGCGCGGCGAGGTTGAACTTCTGCACCCGCACCATCGACCGGAGCTGGTCGGAGACCTGCCAGTGGGTGCCGACCTTCGTGAAGTGCTTGACCATCATCGGGGCGGGCAGGCCCCGGTTGATCTCGAGCTGGCTGTAGCTGCCCTGCTTGGTCCGCTCGAGCATCTCCCCCGAGATGTCGGTGGCCAGGATGTCGACCGACCAGCCGAGGGGTACGACGTGCTCGGCCATGAGCATCGCGATGGTGTAGGCCTCCTGGCCGCTGGAGCAGGCCGCCGACCAGACGGTGATCCGACGGCGTGCAGCGGTGCTCTTGAGCAGCTCGGGGATGATGTGGTTGGTCAGCGCCTCGAAGGGCTCGCGGTCACGGAACCACGAGGTCTCGTTGGTGGTCAGTGCCTCGACGATCGCCTCCCGGTCCTTGGCGCTCCCCCGGGTGGACACGGCGCCGACGTAGTCGTCCACGCCTGCGTGACCCGCCGCACGGGAGAGCGGGAGCAGGCGTGCCTCGACGAGGTACTCCTTGCCCGGGCTGAGCACGATGGCCGCCTCGCGGCGGACCAGTTCGCTGACGTACCCGAAGGCACGCGGGGAGAGCGTCACGATCGGACCTCCTCGAGAGCAGATGCGGTGCCCAGGGCGGGACGACCGGTGCGGACGCGTCCGACGATGGCGGGAGCCACCTCGGGCAGGGGAAGGATGCGGTGTGCCAGACCGGCGCCGGCGACCGCGCCGGGCATGCCCCACACGACCGAGGTCTGCTCGTCCTGGACGAAGACACTGCCACCGGCGGCGACGATGTCGGCCGCGGCTCGTGCACCGTCGGAGCCCATGCCGGTCAGGACGACGGCCAGGACGTTGGGGCCGTAGTTCTCGGCCACGGAGCGGAAGAGCACGTCGACCGCGGGACGGCAGTAGTTCTCCGGTGTCCCCTGGTCGAGCGTGACCAGGGTGTGCTCACCGGAGCGGCGCAGCCGCATGTGGTAGTCACCGGGGGCGATCAGCACGTGACCGGGGCGCACCCGGTCACCGGGCAGAGCCTCGCTGACCGAGACCGCACAGCGGGTGTTGAGCCGGTCGGCGAACTGCTTGGTGAAGACCGGGGGCATGTGCTGGACCACGACGATCGGCACCGGGAAGTCGGCCGGAAGGGCAGCGAGCACGGTGGTGAGGGCGTCCGGGCCTCCGGTCGAGACACCGATCGCCACCACGTCGACGCGGTGCTCCCGAGCCGGTCCCGGCCGTGTCGCCGGAGTCGGTGCGGTCCCGCGCCCGGGTACGGCGGGCGTGGCCGGACGTCGTACCCCCGCCCGAGCAGGCGCAGAGGCACCCAGCGCCGAGGCTGCGCCAGGACGGGGGCAGAGCGCGAGGATCTTCGGGACCAGCTGCGCCCGGACCGCCTCCATCGACGCGGTCACGCTGCCGACGTTCGCGGGCTTCGTGACGTAGTCACGGGCACCCCGCTCGAGCGCGTCGAGGGTGGCGGTGGCGCCGCGCTCGGTGAGCGTGGAGAACATGATCACCGGGAGCTTGGGGTAGTCCCGGCGAAGCTCCAGCAGGGTCTCCAGCCCGTCCATCACGGGCATCTCGATGTCGAGGGTGATCAGGTCGGGGTTGGTCTGCGGGATCTTGGCCAGGGCGACCTTGCCGTTGGCCGCCGTCCCGACCACCTCGATGTTGGGGTCGGCCGACAAGATGTCGGACACCAGCCGGCGTACGACGACGGAGTCGTCGACCACCAGCACGCGGATCCGCGTCATGGTGCCGTCCTTTCGTTTGCTCTCATCGGTCCTGTTGGGAGACCTGCGCTGTGCCGAGTGACCCCCCGGTCGCTGAGCACAGCGCAGGTTGCTTGCTAGTACTGGAAGCGGGCGACCAGCTGCTGCATCTCAGCCGCCATCCGCGCCAGCTCCTCGGCCGCCTGCGACGTGGACGCCGCAGCAGCAGTGGTGTCGTTCGCGGTCCGCGCCACACCGGTCACGTTCTGCGCGATATCACTGGACCCGGTCGCCGCCTCAGCAACATTG
>JBMOMG010000196.1:0-10675 GCA_049323155.1 Actinomycetota bacterium
GGCGGCGTCGAGCCAGAGGCCACCACAACTTCACAACCAGGCAGGGTTTACGCCGAGTCCTACCCGCCCGCGCCTGGTCCTGTCCCGTAACCGATCACCTTGGGTAGGAGTGGGGGACCCACATCGTCACGCGTCCTCCGGACGCTCGGGGTGAAGTCGCCGAACCGGCGGCAGAGCACCTTTCAGCTCTAACCCGACAGCTCACCTCACAGGCGTGGAAAGGGAACTCCTCATGCCTGCGATCATTCGCGCGCGCAGCCTTGCTGTGCTCTCCGTCCTCGTCGCCGCCGTCATGGCGGCCAGCCTCGTCGCCTTCGCCCCGTCCGCCGACGCCGCCACCCGCGGCAAGCGCATCATGAAGGCCTTCGACGTGGTCCGCGCCCAGAAGGGCGACCAGTACCAGTACGGCGCTGCCGGCCCGAACCGCTTCGACTGCTCCGGTCTGGTCTACTACAGCTTCCGCCGGGCCGGTTTCACCAACATCCCGCGTACGTCGAGCCAGCAGGCGCAGTTCGCCGACCGGATCAAGAAGAAGAACATGCGCCGCGGCGACCTGATGTTCTTCTACGACGGCGGCGGCGTCTACCACGTCGGCGTCTTCGCCGGCTGGAAGAACGGCAAGCGGTGGATGGTGCACGCGCCGTACGGCTCCAAGAACGTCCAGCGCGGCACCCCGTGGACCAACCGCTGGTTCGCCGGCACCCTGCGGTGACCCAAGGGTTGATCCCGAGCTGACACAGCTCACAGTCCGAAACGCAGGGTCGCTGCCCGGTCGGGCAGCGGCCCTGCGTCACACTTGGCCCCATGGTTGGAATCCCGTTGCGCCTGAACCTCTCGGCCCGTCGCGGCCCTCGCCCCGGTCTCCGTCTCGTCGCGCTGGTCCTCGCCGGGTCGGTGGCCCTCGTCGGCTGCGGTGGAGGTGACGAGGAGGGCTCCCCGGAGCCGTCGGAGTCGCCCGACGCGCAGGGGACCGCCGCAGGCGCGACCCTCTCGGGCGAGTGGCCGCTGACCGGCCTGCCCGCCGACGGCAAGGCGCCGGGGCACCCGGTGATGGTGGTCAAGATCGACAACACCTCGCCGAGCAGCCCCCAGGTCGGGCTGAGCGGCGCCGACCTGGTCACCGAGGAGCTCGTCGAGGGCGGCTCGACCCGGCTCGCGGTCTTCTACTACTCCCACGTGCCCGACCGGGTCGGCCCGGTGCGCTCGATCCGGGCCACCGACATCGGGATCGTGAAGCCGGCCAAGGCGGTGATGGTCGCCAGCGGCGGTGCGCCGGTCACGATGGGCCGGGTGAAGTCCGCCGGCATCCGCGTCGTGACCGAGGGCGGCACCGGGTTCTCCCGGGACGGCAGCCGGCGCTCGCCGTACAACCTGTTCATGAACCTTCCGGCGCTCGCGCGCTCGCTCAAGGCTCCGGCCACCCCGCCGAAGAGCTACTTCACCTGGGGTGACGAGGCGGGCTTCCCGGCCGGTCAGAAGGCCGGCCGGATCTCGGCGACTTTCTCCGGCGGACACACCACCCAGTGGGAGTTCCGCAAGGGCAAGTACGTCAACACCAACTCCTACGCCGCCGCCGGTGACGAGTTCCGGCCCGACACCGTGGTCGTGCTCCGCGTCCAGGTCGGCGTGGCGAACTACAAGGACCCCGCCGGCAACCCGGTCCCGGAGACCAAGTTCTCCGGTAGCGGTCCGGCGATGGTGTTCCACAACGGCTCCCTGGTGCGCGCGACCTGGGTCAAGAAGGGCCTCGACTCCCAAGTCAGCCTGAAGACCAAGGCGGGGGAGCTGCGCTTGCCGCCGGGCAAGGTGTGGCTCGAGCTCGTGCCGGCCAACGGCGGCAACGTCACGTTCGGCAAGTAGGTCTCAGCGGGGTCGGGTCTCGACGGGCTCGACCAGCGGGCTGGGCTCGGCCGGCGGGCTGGTCTCGGCCGGCGGTCAGGCCTCCGCGTCGTCCGCCTGCCCGGCCAGCTCGTCGGGGCCGGGCAGCTGGACGCCGGCTTCCGCCTGCTGGCGCAGTCCGGCGAGGATGAACGCGATCGCGGCCTCGACCTCGGCGCTGGCCCGCTTCGTGTCCTCGGCCGACGACACGGCGGCCCCGGCGGCGGACATGGCGCCGAAGAACACCCGGCTGAAGGTCTCCACCATGCTCGGCTCGAGGTCGTAGGTCCGGAGCACGGTGGAGACGATCTCCTGGACGATGCCGAACGTCGAGCGCTCCTCCTGCTCCCGGTAGCGCTCGTAGCCGAGCACGACCGGGCCCTCCTGGATCACGATCCGGCTGTACTCCGGCTGCTGGACGACCTCGAGGAAGGAACGCAGGCCCACCGTCGCCTTCTCCCACGGGTCCCGGGTGGTCCGGATCGCCTTGCGGATCGTCTTGCTGGCATCGGCCTCGACCTTCTCGAAGACCGCCTCGAACAACGCCTGCTTGCCGCTGAAGTGGTGGTACAGCGCCCCCTTGGTGACCCGGGCCCCGGACACGATCGCGTCCAGGCTGGTGCCGGCGTAGCCCTGCTCGGTGAACAGCTCGGCGGCCACGTCGACGAGCGCGCGCTTGGTGGCAGCCGAGTACTGCTGGCGGCGCGAGGAGCCCGACACCTTCCGGAGGACTTTGGTGGTCATGCAGCCGAGCATATGTCCGGCGCGTGGCTGGGACCGGTGTACGGCGCCCACGTCAGCCAGAACGCGCGCTGTGCCCCAGAACACGGCAGCTGTGCCGCAGAACACGGCGGCTGTGCCGCACAACACCGTTTCAAGGCTGGCCCAGCAGGGCAGTTTTCCATACCGTTGGTACGTACCAACGGTATGTAGAAAGGATGGACCCATGACCTGGGACGCTTTCCACCGCCGCGGAGAGGTACTGCGAAACGTTCTCGCCCACGCCGAGGCCCACCGCGACGGGGTGCTCCCGATGGAGCTGCCCGGCGTCGTGGAGACGTTCGGCGACGAGCTCACCCTGCTCGGCGCGCTGCAGCTTCGCTGGCACACCCGCCTGGCCGGCGCCATCGAGCGTGAGCTCATGAGCCAGCCCCTGGACCTCGAGGCCGCGGTGATGACCGCCTGGCGCACCACCGCCGCCGACCTCGCCGGAGTGCGTGCGATCCTCGACGCGCACACGGCGCAGCCCGGCTCCGAGGAGATCGCGCGGATGCTTGACAAGGCGCACCGCAAGGACTGGACGCTGATGGCGGCCATGGCCGGCAAGGCGAGTCCCGCCGACAAGGGCGCAGCCGCTGTCGGCCGTGCGATCGAGCAGAAGGCCCGCGCGGCCTACCGCCCGACCCCGGCGTCGGGTCCCGCGCGACACGCGGCACAGGGCAGGCAGTCGCTGCTCGAACGTTTCAAGGCACACCTCGTCGCCTGACCCGATCCACCACCGAGGGTCACCGACCCTCACCCGCGCAGCCCCGGCTGCGACGCATCACGCGGCTCGCTTCCGCACCTGCGTCGCCGCCGGGGCTCGTGTGCACCGGCATGACAACATGTGGGCGTGGCAACGACACCGAGCATCTCCTACTCCATCACCGTCCGCCTCGAGGTCCCTGCGGGCGGCGCCGCGACCAGCGAGCTGACCGCGGCGGTCGAGCGGAGTGGCGGCATGGTGACCGCTCTCGACGTGACGGCCTCGGGCCACAACAAGCTCAGCATCGACGTCACCTGCGCCGCCTACGACACCGCCCACGCCGAGCAGCTCGTCGAGGCGCTCAAGCAGGTCGAGGGTGTCGTCGTGCACAAGGTGTCCGACCGGACCTTCCTGATGCACCTCGGCGGCACCATCGAGATGGCCGCCAAGCACCCGATCCGCAACCGTGACGACCTCTCGATGGTCTACACGCCCGGCGTCGCCCGGGTCTGCGAGGCGATCGCCGCCAACCCCGAGGACGCCCGCCGGCTCACGATCAAGCGCAACACGGTCGCCGTCGTCACCGACGGCTCGGCCGTGCTCGGCCTCGGCAACATCGGCCCCGGTGCTGCACTGCCGGTGATGGAGGGCAAGGCCGCGCTGTTCAAGCGCTTCGGCGGGATCGACGCCTGGCCGCTGTGCCTCGACACCCAGGACCCCGACCAGATCGTGGAGATCGTCCGGGCGATCGCACCCGGGTTCGCGGGGATCAACCTCGAGGACATCTCGGCTCCTCGCTGCTTCGAGGTCGAGGCGCGGCTGCGCGAGATCCTCGACATCCCGGTCTTCCACGACGACCAGCACGGCACCGCGATCGTCGTACTCGCAGCGCTGCGGAACGCCCTGCGGGTGGTGGGCAAGGAGATGTCCGCGGTGCGTGTGGTGATGTCCGGCGCGGGCGCGGCCGGCTCCGCGATCCTGCGGGTGCTGCTCGAGGCGGGAGTGACCGACGTCGTGGTCGCCGACATCGAGGGCGTGATCCACCGCGACCGGCCCGGGCTCCACGAGTCGCTGCGCTGGCTGGCCGAGGCGACCAACAAGGCGTCGGTGACCGGCAGCCTGTGCGACGCCCTCCACGGGGCCGACGTGTTCATCGGCGTCTCCGCGCCGAACCTGCTGACCGGTGAGGACATCGCCACCATGGCCGACGGCTCGGTGGTCTTCGCGCTGGCCAACCCGGTGCCGGAGGTCGACCCCGCCGAGGCGCGCAAGCACGCGACGGTGGTCGCCACCGGCCGGTCGGACTACCCGAACCAGATCAACAACGTGCTGGCCTTCCCCGGCGTCTTCCGCGGGCTCCTCGACGCCTCCGCGCGCGGCATCGACAACAGCATCCTGGTCGCCGCCGCGAACGCGGTCTCCGACGCCGTAAGCGAGGACGAGCTCAACGCGGACTACATCATCCCCAGCGTCTTCCATCCCGACGTGCACAAGTCGGTCGCGGCGGCGGTGCGCCAGGCGGCCGAGTCGGCGAGCGCACAGCGCGAGGCAGCCGGAGAGCCGGCACTGGCGGGAGGGCGCGATGGCTGACCCGGACGGCACCGTCCTGCGCGCAGGCCGGCTGCTGGTCGCGACGCCCAGGCTCGTCGATCCGAACTTCGAGCGCAGCGTCGTGCTGGTGCTCGACCACGACCCGAGCGGCACGCTCGGTGTCGTGCTGAACCGGCCGTCGCCGGTGCCGGTGGGGGACATCCTCGAGGGGTGGAGCGGACTGGTCGGCGAGCCGCCGGTGCTCTTCCACGGTGGTCCCGTGGCCACCGACTCGGCGTTGGCGGTCGCCGCGGTCCCGCCCGCTCAGGACCCCGAGGGTGACCCGGTCGGCTTCCGGAGGCTCTTCGACGCCACCGGCATGGTCGACCTCGACACGCCGACTGAGCTGCTCGGCGGTGCGATCGAGCGGATGCGGATCTTCGCCGGCTACGCCGGCTGGGGCGACGGTCAGCTGGTCGCCGAGATCGAGGAGGGGTCCTGGTACGTCGTACCGATGGAGCTCGACGACGTCTTCGGCGCCTCGCCGCACGGCCTCTGGGCCCGAGTGCTGCGCCGACAGCCCGGCGAGCTGGCCTGGGTGTCCACCAGGCCGGCCGATCCCACGCTGAACTGACCGGATCCGGGGCGACCGCCGTTAGACTGGGCCGGGTGAGTACCCAGATGAGCCCCGGCGCCCAGACCATCGAGCAGCAGCAGACGGTCCCGACCGACCAAGGCGACCACGAGCGGTTCTCCCACTACGTGCCCAAGGACAAGCTGACCGAGGCGATGGTGATGGGGACCCCCGTCGTCGCCCTGTGCGGCAAGGTGTGGGTGCCCAGCCGCGACCCCGAGAAGTACCCGGTCTGCCCGGAGTGCAAGGAGGCGTGGGAAGAGCTGCGCGACGACTCCGGCGAGGAGTGACCTCCCGCCCGCTCGTCCCGCTCGCACCCACCCGAAAGGCAGTCCGTGGCGTCTGCGAACCGCGCTGACCAGCACCTCGGCAGCCCCGCCGAACCCATCCCTGCCCCGCTCCAGGACCTTCCCCCGGCGTACCCCGACCGGGCCGCCTGGGGCACTGCCACCAAGCTCCGCGCCTGGCAACAGGCGGCCATCGAGCAGTACTTCACCACCAACCCGCGTGACTTCCTCGCCGTCGCGACCCCGGGCGCCGGAAAGACGACGTTCGCGCTGACCGTCGCGGCCGAGCTGCTGTCACGCCGGGTGGTCGAGCGGGTCACCGTCGTGGCCCCGACCGAGCACCTCAAGACCCAGTGGGCCGAGGCTGCCGCGCGGGTCGGCATCCCGATCGACCCGTCGTACTCCGGGAAGAAGGGCCCCACCAGCAAGGACTTCGTCGGGGTCGCCGTGACCTATGCCGGGGTCGCGACCAACCCGCTGGCGCACCGGATCCGCACCGAGCGGTTCAAGACCCTGGTGATCCTCGACGAGGTGCACCACGCCGGAGACGCACTGTCCTGGGGCGAGGCGGTGCGCGAGGCGTTCCAGCCGGCCGCGCGCCGGCTGGCGCTGACCGGCACGCCGTTCCGGTCCGACATCAACCCGATCCCGTTCGTGACCTACGCCCCCGACGCCGACGGCGTGCCGAAGAGCGTCGCGGACTTCACCTACGGCTACGCGCACGCGCTGGCCGACCACGTGGTGCGTCCGGTGCTGTTCATGGCCTACAGCGGCGAGATGCAGTGGCGCACCCGGGCCGGCGACGAGATCGCCGCCCGGCTCGGCGAACCGCTCACCAAGGACATGACCGCGCAGGCGCTGCGCACCGCGCTGGACCCGAAGGGCTCCTGGATGCCGTCGGTGCTCCAGGCCGCCGACCGCCGGCTCGCGGAGGTCAGGCGACACGTCGCCGACGCCGGCGGCCTCGTGATCGCCTCCGACCAGGACTCCGCGCGTGCGTACGCCGCGCTGCTCAAGGAGATCACCGGCACCCGCCCCGTCGTGGTGCTCTCCGACGAGAAGGAGTCCTCGAAGCGGATCGCGAAGTTCTCCGAGAGCGACGACCGCTGGATGGTCGCGGTGCGGATGGTCTCCGAGGGGGTCGACGTACCTCGGCTGGCGGTCGGCGTCTACGCCACCACCGTGTCCACGCCGCTGTTCTTCGCGCAGGCGGTCGGGCGCTTCGTGCGAGCGCGCAGGCGCGGTGAGACCGCGTCGGTGTTCCTGCCGTCGGTGCCCAACCTGCTCGGCTTCGCCTCCGAGATGGAGGTGCAGCGCGACCACGTGCTCAAGCGCAAGGTCAACGACGACGGCGACATCTTCGCCGCCGAGGAGGACCTGATCAACCAGGCCCAGGCCTCGGAGGCCGCCAGCGCGGAGGAGCTCGGCAGCTTCGAGGCGATGGGCTCCCAGGCCACCTTCGACCGGGTGCTCTACGACGGCGGCGAGTTCGGCCACGCGGGCGAGGTGCACGTCGGCTCCGAGGAGGAGATGGACTTCCTCGGCATCCCCGGCCTGCTCGAGCCCGACCAGGTCCGCGACCTGCTCCACCAGCGGCAGAGCGAGCGGGCCAAGCGGCAGCAGCGGAGGACGTCCTCCACCCCCGAGGACGTCACCCGCGACGTCGCGACCCACGAGCACCTCGCGGTGCTCCGGCGTGAGCTCAACAGCCTCGTCGCCGCCTGGCACCACCGCACCGGCCAGCCACACGGGGTGACCCACGCCGCGCTGCGCCGTGAGTGCGGGGGTCCTGCCGCCGCCGTGGCCACCGCCGACCAGCTCGCCAAGCGGATCGACCGGATCCGCGAGTGGGCGACCCGCAAGACCTCCTGAGCCTGCGGGCGGTCCAGGGACGCAGCGACCTCGCGGACGGTACGACGGGCACGGCTACTCTGCTGCCCATGGCCGCTGAGACCTCGCAGACCCTCGATCGTGGCCTGCGTGTCCTCGCCGTGCTGGCCGACCACCCCAGCGGCCTCACCGTCACCGAGCTCGCCACCGAGATCGGGGTCAACCGCACGGTCGTCTACCGGCTCATCACGACGTTGGAGCAGCACGGGCTCGCCCGCCGCGACGGGACAGGGCGGCTGCACGTGGGGCTCGGGGTGCTCGCCCTCGCTCGTGGGCTGCAGCCGGTGCTGCGCGAGGTGGCCGGCCCGGTGCTGCGCTCGCTCGCCGAGGACCTCGGCGCGACGGCGCACCTGACCCTGGCCGACGGGGGAGAGGCGCTCGCGATCGCCGTCGTGGAGCCCAGCTGGACCGACTACCACGTGGCCTACCGGGTCGGCGCGCGGCACCCGCTCGACCAGGGCGCTGCGGGGCGGGCGATCCTGCTCGGCCGCGACCTGCCCGGACCCCGGCCCGCCGGGGAGCGGTTCGTGCACACCTCCGGGGAGCTGCAGCCCGGCGCGCAGGGGCTCGCCTCGCCGGTGCTCGGCGTCGAGGGGTTCGAGGCGTCGGTCGGCGTCATCACCCTCGGGGAGATCGAGCTCGAGGTCGCCGGGGCGCGTGTCGTCGCAGCCGCCGACGACATCGCCAAGCGGCTCGGCTAGGCCGGCCCGGACGGCGGCCGGGTCAATGGCCCGGAGGAGCTATGGCGCCGGTGTCGGCGGCGCGCGTAGGTTGCCAGGACCGTCGCGCCTGCTCACCACGACCCGCCGGGGGGCCCGGCACCGGGAGCCGTCATGAGCAACAAAGCAGTCGTCAGCCTGACCACCGGCCTCGAGGACTCCGAGAAGGTGACCGTGGCGTTCCTCGTCGCGGTGGGCGCCGCGGAGAAGGGTCGGCCGACCCTGATGTTCCTCACCAAGGAGGCGGTCCGCCTTGCGATCCCGGGCTTCGCCCACGCGGTCGCGTGCGACGGCTGCCCGCCACTGCGGGATCTCATGGAGCGCTTTGCCACCGCCGGAGGGCGCTTCCTCGTCTGTCCGATCTGTTTCGACGCCCGCAAGCTCGACAAGGGCGACCTGCTCGACAACGCCGAGCTCGGCGGGACCGTCCCGATGTGGGAGTGGATCGGCGACGACGCCGCGACCACGTTCAGCTACTGAGCCGCGGTCAGGTCACGGGGTCGGCTGGTCCTCCACCGCGCCCTCCAGCAGGGGGAGCACCCGGTGCGGGATCTGGGTGGCGAGCGCGATCACGGTCGAGGAGCGCACGATTCCCGAGTCGGACAGGACGGCGTCGATCACCCGCTGCAGGTCGGCGTTCGACCGGGCCACCACCCGCGCCCACATGTCGCCGGCGCCGGTGATCGTGCACGCCTCGAGCACCTCGGGGATCGTCGCCAGGTGCTGGGCGATCACCTCGTGTCCCTTGCCCTGGCGGATCTCCAGGGTCAGGAAGGCGGTGACCGGATAGCCGATCGCCTCCGGGTCGAGCACCGGACCCCAGCCCGCGATCACGCCGGCACGGGTGAGCTTGTCCAGCCGCGCCTGTACGGTGCCGCGGGCCACGCCGAGCCGCCGGGACGCCTCGAGCACCCCGATCCGGGGCTCGTCGGTGAACAGACGGAGCAATGTGGCATCCAGGTGGTCCATGTCACGCCCTTCCGCTGGACAATCTGCCTAGTGTCTCGCCGTACCCTTGCACATCTTGCGGTGAACCGGACATCCTCCCCGGCATGACTGCCACCCCGACCTCTCACGCCCTCACCGCCGACGAGCTGCGGTCCGACCTCACCCTCGAGCAGCTCAAGCAGCTCGTCGGCCTCGTCGAGTACGACGCCAGCTCCGACCCGTTCCCGGTGACCGCCATGGACGCGGTCGGGTTCGTCGTCGGCAACGCCACCCAGACGGCGAGCTTCTACCAGCTCGCCTTCGGCATGGACCTCGAGGCGTACCGCGGCCCGGAGACGGGCTGCCGGGACTCCAAGAGCTTCGTGCTGCGCTCCGGGTCCGCGCGGTTCGTGTTCACCGGCGGGGTCACCCCGGACAGCCCGGTGCTCGACCACCACCGCAAGCACGGTGACGGCGTCGTCGACCTCGCGCTCGAGGTGCCCGACGTGGACAGGTGCATCGAGCACGCACGCTCCCAGGGCGCGACGATCCTCGAGGAGCCGCACGACGTCAGCGACGAGCACGGCACTGTCCGGCTCGCGGCGATCGCGACGTACGGCGAGACCCGCCACACGCTCGTCGACCGCTCCCGGTACGACGGCCCGTACCTTCCCGGCTACGTCGCGCGGAAGACCGCGGTGACCCGCCGCGAGGGGCACCCCCGTCGGCTGTTCCAGGCCGTCGACCACTGCGTCGGCAACGTCGAGCTCGGCCGTATGGACGAGTGGGTGGAGTTCTACAACAAGGTGCTCGGCTTCACGAACATGGCGGAGTTCATCGGCGACGACATCGCCACCGACTACTCCGCGCTGATGTCGAAGGTGGTCGCCAGCGGCAACCACCGCGTGAAGTTCCCCCTCAACGAGCCGGCGATCGCGAAGAAGAAGTCGCAGATCGACGAGTACCTCGAGTTCTACGACGGTGCCGGCTGCCAGCACATCGCGCTCGCGACCGGCGACATCCTGCGCACCGTCGACATCCTGCGCGAGAACGGGATCGAGTTCCTCGACACCCCCGACTCCTACTACGACGACCCCGAGCTGCGCGAGCGGATCGGCAACGTGCGCGTGCCGATCGAGGAGCTGAAGAAGCGCCGGATCCTGGTCGACCGGGACGAGGACGGCTACCTGCTGCAGATCTTCACCAAGCCGGTCGGCGACCGTCCCACGGTGTTCTACGAGTTCATCGAGCGGCACGGGTCGCTCGGCTTCGGCAAGGGCAACTTCAGGGCGCTGTTCGAGGCGATCGAGCGCGAGCAGGAGCGTCGCGGGAACCTCTGACCTGC
>JBMOMG010000197.1:0-10672 GCA_049323155.1 Actinomycetota bacterium
AGCACACGCGCGTCGTGGGGCGCCTCAGTCCTCGGAGTCGGTGTCCTCGGAGGCAGGGCGCTTCTCGGCCGACTTGGCCTGGCCGTCGGTCTTCTGCTCGGCCGACTTCGCCTCGCCGTCGGTGCGCTTCTCGGCCGACTTGGTCTCGCCGGTGGTGGGCTCGTCGTCACCCTCGGTCGGCTCCTCGCCGGACTCGGTGTCGTCGCCGTCCTCGGCGGGCTTGCCCTGCTGGTGGTTCTCACCGGCCTTGCTCTTGCCGCCGGAGGCGTAGCCGGAGACGGCCGCACCCTTCTCGACGCCGGAGGTCTCCTCGCTCTTCGCGAGCTCGCGGACCGCCTCACCCTTGCCGTTCGACTCGACGTCCTCGGAGCCGTCGTCCACGACAGCGGGGGCGTCGACGACGTCCTCGGTGCCCCCGGTGGTGGAGTCGTCCGTGGTCTGGGTGGCCTCGTCGGTGGACTCGGTCTCCTCGGCGTCGTCGGCCGACTTGCCACGCTGGTCGGGGTTGCCGGCGGCGTTCTCGTCGGCACCCGGCACGGTGACACCGACCTTGGTCAGCATCTCGCTGGCCTTGTCCTGGGCGGCACCGGGCAGCGACCCGGTCGCGGCGGCAGCGACGCCGCCGGTGAGCAGGACGCCGGCACCGAGCGCGGCGGCGAGTGCGGTCTTGGCCGGAGTGATGGGGGAACGCAAGAGTGACCTCCCAGTGGTCTGCTGCGACGCACGGAACGCGGCGAGCGCCTCCTCCTCCCCCGGCACGGGGCCGGTCTCGGTGGGGGCGGCTGCAGCCGCGAGCAGCGCGGCCACGCGCTCGTCGAGCGGGTGGTCGTCGTGTGGGCGTCGGTGATTGTTCAACATGTCACTCCGTTACCGATCCGCGCTTCGAATGCGTTACAGCCCCCGCGCCCGAACCGCCGGGTGCGGGCCCGAGCAGCTCGGCGAGCCGCTTGAGGCCGCGGTGTGCGGCGACGCGTACGGCGCCCGGCCGCTTGCCCACGACCTTCGCCGTCGCCGCGACGTCGAGCCCGGCGACGTACCGCAGCAGGACGATCTCCGACTGGTCCTTGGGCAGCCAGCCGACCAGGGCGAGTGCCGCCTCGGTGGAGAACATCTCCTCCACGTCGAGGGCGACGTCGGCGCGGCCGGGGCGGGTCTCCAGCAGCCGGGTGGTGTCAGCGGGCACGGGCGTGCGGACCGCCTTCCGTTGTGCGTCGCGCAGCCGGGCGTGGGCGATTGTGAACACCCAGCTGCGCCAGCAGGCCTCGTCACCCTTGAACCGGGGCAGTCCCTTGAGCACGCTCACCCAGGTCTCGGCCGCCACGTCCTCGGCCAGCGCGCCGCCCAAGGTGCTCAGGTAGCGCAGCAGCGATGGCTGCACGGAGCGGAAGAGCTCGACGAAGCATGCCTCGTCACCGGCCTTCGCCCCTGCGAGTCGCTCGGCGAAATCCGTCGCCATCGGTCACCGCCCAACAACTTTCCCGAGAGACTCAAGTGTGCAAGGCGGACATATACCCCAGGAGGTCCACCCGCTAAACCGACGCATCCGGACTCAGGCCTCGTCGATGGCCTCGTCGATGGCCTCGTCGATGGCCTCGTCGGCGCTCTCTCCGGTGACGTCGTGCGCCCCGCGGTCCTCGAGCGCGAGGCCGCCGAGCGGCTCGGTGGACCAGCGGGCCAGCTCCCAACCGCTCTCGGGATGGCCGTCGAGCACGCTCATCCCGGTGTTCATCAGCCGCAGCTCGGTGGCGACCTCCGGGTCGAGCTTGGCGGCGAGCGCGGTGTAGACCCGGATCGCGGCGCCGTGGCTGAACACCACGACGGTGTCGTCGGCATCGTGCTCCACGGCGATGGTTCGCAGCGCGGCCCCGTAGCGGCCGATGAACTCGTGTCCCGTGGTGCCGCCCGGCAGGCCGTGGTCGAGGTCGCCCTGCATCCAGCGAGCCACGCAGCCGACGTAGGCCTCCACGGCGTCGGTGTCGGATTGCAGCTCGAACGCACCCGCCGGGATCTCCTCGAGCCCGGCCCGCACCGAGACGTCGAGCTCCCGCACCTGCGCGAGGGGCTCCGCGGTGAGCTGCGTGCGGACCAGCGGCGAGGCGTAGATGCCCGCGATCGTCTCGCCGGCGAGCACGTCTGGAATCGCCTTCGCCTGGGCCTGTCCGAGCGCGGTCAGGCCGGCGCCGGGAAAGGCCGTGTCGAGCGCCCCGGCCACGTTGTTCGGGGTCTGTCCATGACGGATGAGAAGCAGGCGCACCGGCCGATCGTACGTGCGCCGGTTTCCCCGCCCACCGGTCGGCTCCGTTCGTACGATGGCGACATGAGTGGCAACAAGAAGTGGAGCGACCTGTCGTCGGGGCAGCGCAAGGCCCTGCTGGCCGGGATGGCGGTCGAGCTGGTCCTGACGACCTGGGCCGCGCGCGACCTCCGGCGCCGGCCGGCAGCAAGCGTCCGTGGCCCGAAGGCACTGTGGGGAGCGCCGTTCGCGGTGCAGCCGTTCGGCCCGCTGGCCTACTTGGCGTTCGGGCGCCGGTGAACTGAGCCCGGCGCCGCTGCGGGGCCCGGAGGGGTCAGCCGGCGCTTCGGCGGAGGCGACGCAGGGCGGCGCGCGCCACGTCGCGCGTCGGCAACGGGCCCACCTCGATCGCCAGTGCCCGACCCTTCGGGACTCGACCGACCCGGACCTCGTGCGGGCGCCCACGGTGCCAGAACCGTGCGGTCTGCTCGTGGGCCGGCGCGGGCAGGCGTACGTCGAACACGCCGGCGTCGAGCTCCCCGCACAGCACCAGCCGCCACGGGCCGGGACCGGATGACGCAACGGCACCGAGGTCGACGACGATGTCGAGGGTGAGCCCGTCGCCGGTCACCTGCACCGGGGTCACCGCGACGGCAGAGGGCGCGGGCGGACCGGCCTTGCCGACGGGGCCGGCCGACCCGAGCCGGCCGGCCTTGCTGACCTGGGCGGCCGAGCCGAGCGGGCCACCTGGCCCCACCGGATCCAGCCGCCCGGAGAACGCCGCAGCGGCATCGGCCCCGGTCACCGGCAGGCGCACCTCGACGTGCAGCTCGTCGTCGTGGACCCGCACGTCCCCGAGCCGGGCGAGCTCACCGAGGCGACCCGAGACACCGACCGGCGCCATCCGGAACAGCCGCTCGGGCAGGTCCGCGCGCCCGAAGCCGGGCAGGACCGCCAGCGCGTGTCCCTCGGCGAGGTGGATCACGTCGGGTGCGGTGCGGCCGTCACGGACCAGCTCGGTGAGCAGGTCGAGATCCTCGCGTCGCGCGGCGGACACGCGCAGCCGCGGCGAGACGGGGAGCTCGTCGAGCATCTCGTCGGTGAGCCACAGGTCGGCCATCCGACGTACACCTGCACACACGGCGCGCTGAGCCGACTCCGGGGAGTCCAGCAGGTCCTGGCGCAGCAGCCGCGGGATCTCCCAGGCGAAGTGTCGGGTGAGCAGGGTGTCGCGGTGCGGACCGGGCGGGACCAGGTCGGCGACGGCCTGCATCATCGCGTGGATGTTGTCGACGCGGTCCTCGTAGGGCGTCTTGTAGGAGATGTTGCTGCGGTCCTCGCGCTGCACGGCGTAGTAGCAGGTGTAGTCGGCGAGCACCGAGATCCGGCGGGCGTGCACGCAGGCGGCGAGCGTGAACGGCTGGTCGCTGCCGAACGGCATGTCCTCGCGGTAGCGGAGCCCGAGTCGCTCGATCAGCTCGCGGCGGAACAGCTTGGTGTTGGCCATCGCCCAGCGCAGCTTGGGGCCGTACACGTCGACGTCGACCTGGTTGCCGTCCGCGAAGAGCCCCTGGTGCACGCCGCGGCCGTTGACGCCGACCATCTTGCCGACCACGACATCGGACTCGTGCTCGTCGGCGAAGGCGACCATCCGCTCGAGCGCCTCGGGCCCGAGGTAGTCGTCGGAGCCGAGGAAGAACACATAGCGTCCGGTCGCGACGTCGAGCGCGCGGTTGCTCGGCGCCGCCGGGCCGCCGGAGTTCGGCTGGTGGATCACCCGGATCACACCCGCGTGCTGCTCGGCGTACTCGTCGAGCACCCGGCCGCTCTCGTCGGTGGACCCGTCGTCGACGGCGACGACCTCGAGCCGGTCGTGGCCGATGCTCTGCTCAAGCAGCGAGTCCAGACACCGCAGCAGGTACGGCATGGTGTTGTAGACCGCGACGACCACGGTCACGTCCGGAGTCGTCATCGGGTCCTTCCGAAAGCGCCGCGGGAGATCCCCGCGCTTGCCTGCCGTCTGGGCGGGTTGATACTAACAGCGAGCCTTTCCCGCACCCTGAGCCTTGAGGAGCCCCCATGCCACCGGCCGAGAACGTCGCCGTGCTCCTCGCCGGCGGGGTCGGCGCGCGCGTGGGACTCGACATCCCCAAGCAGCTGATCAAGATCGCCGGCCGCACGATCCTCGAGCACACGCTCGCGGCGTTCCAGGACCACGACGTGGTCGAGGAGATCGTGATCATGATGGCGCCGGGCCACCTCGACGCGGTGCACGCGATCCTGCGCGACGGCGCGTACCCGAAGGTGACCGCGGTGCTCGAGGGCGCCGAGACCCGCAACGGCACCACGCTGCGTGCGCTGGAGCACCTCGGCGAGCGGGACTGCAAGGTGCTCTTCCACGACGCGGTCCGTCCGCTGGTGACGCCGCGGATCATCGGGGAGTGCTTCGAGGCGCTCGACCGGTACGACGCCGTCGACGTCGCGATCCCCTCGGCGGACACGATCATCGAGGTCGACGAGGCGAACACGATCAGCGCGATCCCGCCGCGGGCCTCGCTGCGCCGCGGGCAGACCCCGCAGGCCTTCCGCGCGTCGGTGATCAAGCGGGCCTACGAGCTCGCCGGCGCCGACCCCGACTTCGCCGCGACCGACGACTGCGGTGTCGTGCTGCGCTACCTGCCCGAGGTGCCGATCTGGGTGGTGCCCGGCGACGAGCGCAACATGAAGGTCACCGAGCCGATCGACGTCTACCTCGCCGACAAGCTCTTCCAGCTGACCACCCAGGACCTCCCGGGCGGGCCGCGCACGGAGGCGGAGTACCAGGCTGCGCTGGCCGGGAAGACCATGGTCGTCTTCGGCGGCAGCTACGGCATCGGCGCGGACATCGTGAAGCTCGCCGCGGAGCACGGCGCGCACGTGCACGCGTTCAGCCGCTCCAGCACCGGCACCCACGTCGAGCGGCGGGCGGACGTCGCCGACGCGCTGGCCGAGGTGCTGGCCGAGCGCGGGTCGGTCGACTTCGTGGTCAACACCGCGGGCGTGCTGCCGCGCGGGGATCTGGTCGACTCCTCGGAGGAGACCGTCTACGCCGCGACCGAGATCAACTACATCGCGCCGATCCTGATCGCCCAGGAGTCCTTCCCCTCGCTCGCGGCGAGCCAGGGCGGCCTGCTGTTCTTCACCTCCAGCTCCTACACCCGCGGGCGCAGCGGCTACAGCCTGTACTCCTCGGCGAAGGCCGGCGTCGTCAACCTCACCCAGGCGCTCGCCGACGAGTGGGCGGGATCGGGCGTGAAGGTGAACTGCCTCAACCCCGAGCGCACGCGCACCCCGATGCGTTCCAAGGCGTTCGGCGAGGAGCCGGCCGAGACGCTTCTCGACTCGGTCGCCGTCGCCCGCTCGGCGCTCGACATCCTGCTCTCCGGGGAGACCGGTCACATCGTCGACTTGCGCAAGACCGACCCGAGCATCTGGGCCGACGAGTAGCCCCTTTCCCCTTGTAACGCGGGGTTATGGACGCTGAACACGCGGCATGACGCTGGTGATGCGTCCACAACGCGTGGGGAGTACGACGCGCAGCCCGGTGCTCGTCGTACCGCTCAGGACCCGGGCGGGGGACCGAAGAACGCCCGGACGACGCGCTCGGTGGCGTGCCCGTCCTGCCAGCGCTGGTAGGTGTCGAGGAAGGTCTCGATCGCCGGCCCGTGCTCGGCGGCGAGTCGGTCCAGGTCTCGCAGCGCGTCGACCACCTCGGCGGCGTCGGACAGCCGCGGCCCGGGCGCGGTGCTCCGGTAGTCGTACAGGAACCCGCGGACCGGACCGGAGTACACGTCGAGGTCGGGCACCAGGAACACCATCGGCCGCCGGGTCAGCGCGAAGTCGAACCGCAGCGAGGAGTAGTCGAGCACCGCGGCGTCGGCGGCGAGGATCAGGTGGTTGACCTCGGGGTAGTCGGTGACGTCGATCAGCCGCCGCGACCGGCCCAGCCGCTGCGCGCCGGAGGAGTGAAACCGGTGCCCGCGCATCAGGAACACATAGTCGGGCCCCAGCGCCTCCGAGGCGGTCTCCAGGTCGAGGTGCTCGGCGAGCTCGGCGGAGCGGTGCGCGGTGGCGAGGTGGTCCCGGAAGGTCGGCGCGTAGAGCACCACCTTCTGGTCCGGAGCGATGCCGAGCCGCTCCCGGGTCTCCCGTCGGACCTGCTCCGCCTCGGGCGAGACCAGCAGGTCGTCGCGCGGGTAGCCCTGGTTGTGGATCGGCCCGTCGTAGGCGTACTGCTCCCGGTAGTGCTCGTCCATCTCCGGCGACGGCGTGAGGATCAGGTCCCACTTGCGCATCGTGCGGTCGAGCTCGGCCTGGATCTTGCGCTCGGGGAACCGCTTGGCCCGCCACTGCACGAGCCCCATCGACTTGGCCGGGTAGCCGTGGAAGGTCTGCAGGAACCTCTGCCCCGGCTGCTTGACGAACCACTTGTCGAACTCGATGTTGTTGACCAGGTACGTCGCCCTGCCGAGCACGTCGTGCCAATCGCGGGTGCGCATCACGACCGGCACCGCACCCTCGGGCAGGTCGACGGAGAGGTCGGCCACGCCCCAGTACAACGTCAGGTGCGGGTAGTGCCGGTGCAGGTGCTCGTGGATCGCCCGCGCGCTGTCGGTGGCCGTCTGACCGGTGTAGGCCTGGAAGTACACGGCGTTGGAGTCCAGCACGTGCTGCTTGGTGAGGTACTCCTCGTGCAGCAGCCGCTGCGCCCGCGGGCCCACCTCGTCGTCGGCCTGCGGCGCCTGGAGGTGCAGCGCGAGCCGGTGTCTCGGGGTCTGCCGCACGCGGATCCTCAGCGTCGGTCCGAGCAGGTTGACCGGGGTGCGGGTGACCAGCTCCTCGTCGGTGCCCACCACCTCGGTCATGCCGTCCGGCGTGGTCAGCGCGAACCGGTAGATCCCGCTCGGCGCGGTGGTGGTGCCGAGGCCCCATTCGTCGCAGGTGGTGGGGATCCGGACGGTGGCGGTCCGGCCCTCCTGTGCGGCGATCGTGCCGGGCAGGGTGACGCGTACGTTGACCAGCGCCAGCGACCAGTCGGTGGGTGGCCGACCCAGCCACCGCAGGTGTACGACGATCTCCTCACCGTCGAGCTCGACGCCGGTGACCACCGCCCGGTGTGCGACCTCGTGCACCGCCGCGTGGCCGTCGCGGGAGCGGCGCCAGGCGACCTCGCCGACGTCGTCGCTGATCCAGCCGTCCGCAGGGGCTGCCGGGAACGCGATCGGGAGTTCCGTCCCGTCCGCCGTGGCTGCCCGCACCTGCCACTCAGGGTCCTCACCGTCACGGTTGCCGAACCCGATGTCCGGCAGCGGCACCTCGAACCCGTTGCTGGTCGAGCCTCCACCGCTGGTCGAGCCCGCCCCGGTGGTCGAGCTCGCGGTGCCCTGAGCCCGTCGAAGGGTCGAGACCTGGACCTCGACCACCTCGCCCGCCCTCGGTCCCTCGAGCCGTCCGCGAACCGTGCGCCCCTCGACTTCCGCATCGGCCAGCACGACCGCCGGCTCGGCGACCTCGATGACGACCCCGTCGCGACCGAGCGGGCTCGGCCCCCACAGCCTGCCGTGCGCGAGCCGGCGTGGCCGCTTCCCCACGACGCCGTTGAGCTCGCGGTGGTTGATCGTCCCGGAGCGCGTGATCCCCTTGTAGGCAAGGGAGATCTCGACCCGCCACCGCGTGGCACCGAGCAGCGAATCGGCCCTCGCGATCAGCGTGAAGCCACCCTGGTCGTGGCCCTGGAACCGCTCACGAGCAAAGCGCGTGACCTCCAGATCCGGTCTGTGCTCTACGTCCAGCGAGACGCGGTCGCCGGCGTCGGAGACGAGAACCGCCGTCAGCTCGGGGCGCTCGCCACCGTCGTCGACCAGGGTGGCGTAGGCGAACACATCCAACGCGAGCGTCTCGGCATCCACGAAGCGGACCATCCGCAGCGAGGCGACCAGGGGTGTCTCGTCCTCGGTGAGCTCCAGCCGGTCCTCCGGCAGTGGGACCGAAGCGTCGCCGTGCGGCCAGACGGTCGCGTACACCCGGCCGCCGCGCACCTCGGTCGGGTGTCCCGGACCCTCCCAGCGCCGGCGGTGCAGGAACTCCTCCAGCCAGTCGCGCCGCCGCTGCTTGACGAACCACAGCTTGGTCCGCGACTCCCACGGCAGGCCGGCGCGATGCTCGGCTCCCTCATCGATCAGCGGACCGAGCGCCTCGCAGAGCGCCTGCCACTGCTCGTCGGTGGCCGACTCCACCGCGTCGACGTAGCTGATCGCCTCGGTCTTGAGGAAGGCCGCCAGCCACGTCCGTCGTACCGGCGCGAGGTCGGGGGCGCGCAGCAGTTGGTCGGTCTCGGCAAGGGAGGCGAGCCAGTGCTCGACGCCGTCCATGACCGTCAGCACCTGCCCGAACGGCAGGCCGGCACCCGGGTCAGCGGCCTCGCAGACGGACCCGGGCAGCAGGTCGATCGCGCTGGCGGTGACGAGTGCGCGCGTGACGACCGCGCCGAGCCCGGCCAGTGGCGCGGCAGGCAGCGACGGGGTGACGGAGTCCCAGAACCCGCGCCGGAACAGCTTGTTGCCCCACGCGGAGTCGGTGACCAGCTCAGGCGTTGCGGCAACAGTTGTGCGGCTGCGGTCGGGGTGGCGTACGCCGGGCAGGTCACCCTCGCGATCCAAGCCGCCGACGGCCAGGTCCGAGCCGGTGGACTCGAGCCGCTCGACCATCGACGCGATCGCGCCGTTGGCGAGGGTCTCGGAGGCCTCGAGGAAGAGGACGCACTCCCCCTCCGCTCGATCCAGCGCGGCGTTTCGGGCCTCGCCGATCGTCTTGAACGCCTCGTCGCGGCCGTACCGCACCACGTGGGTCTCCACGGCGTCGTAGGTCTGCGAGTCGATGCTGCGCAGACACGCCTCGACGAGCTCCCGCTGCTCGTCCGCGACAGTGACGATCACGTCCACGACGGCGCTGGGAGTCGAGCCAGGGAGGCGGCGCAGACCCCGGCGCAGCCGGTCAGCTGCCTTTCCGGTCCACCGCATCGCTGGGTCCTCGCTGTCGCCGTCGGGTCGGGCTGGCCGATCCCGCATGCTACCCGCGTCCGAAGGATGTCAGCTGACGTCGTCGATGGGGCCGACGAAGTACGCGGTCTCGCCGGAGAAGTCGGGGTCACCGCAGCTGGACTCGATGTAGAACTCCTGGTCGGCGTACGCCTTCTCGATGTAGTACTCGTCCACACCGAACTTCGTCGAGCCCGGGAAGATCTTGCCGCCCAGCTCACGGTAGTGGTCGCCCGCCACCGGCGACAGCGCCTCGTCGTCGCTGCCACTCGTGGCGTGCAGCTGTCCGGGGCAGCCCATCGGGTCGAACGGCTCGGAGTACGTCTCGGGGACGGTCACCTCGTACTTCAGCACGAACCGGGTGTCATCGGGGTTGGCCACCCCGCAGCTCCCGTCCCCACAAAAGTCGTCGGTGGCTCCCCAGGGCTCGACCCGCTCGACGCTCATCTTCAGGGTGATGCCCGAGTCCCAGGTGTAGCTGCCCCCGTCGAGAGGCAGGCTCTCGAAACCGCCACCCTCCTCCTCCGCGGGGTCCGTGCCACGTTCGGCTGCGTCCACCTCGGTCGCGGGCGGCTCCTCCCCGGAGGCGACCGCTACCAGGCGGTCGACCGCGACCTCAGCGAGCGAGCCGATCATCGAGGAACCACCGTCGCCGAGGTCACTCACCCCGACCATCGTGAGGTGGTTGTCGACGCGCGCGACGGTGAACCAGAGCCCCATCGGAAGCTCGAAACCTTCGGACTCGATCGACCCCGTGCCAGAGAAGTTGATCTGATCGTCAACGTCGGTGGTGACCTTCGCGTCATCGAGGGTCAGATCCAGGGTCATCGTGGCGCCGTCCTCGTCGGTGTGCTCGATGCGGTCACAGCCCTCCATCTCGGAGCGGAACCGCTCGAACGCATCAGTGAGCTCACCGGTCTTCGCATACGACGAGACAGCGCTGAAGACGACAGGCAGCCCCATCTCATCGTCGAACTCGTAGTCGACCTCCGCCTCCGTGTCGGCTTCCTTCTCCTCGAGGTCGCCGAGGGCGGTGAGACAGCCCATGTCGGTCAGGTCGTCATTGTCATCTTCATCGTCGGGCGCGACGCGATACTGCTCGCCGAGATTCTCCTCGCTGAGCAGCGCCTCCTCGGCCTGCTGTTGTGTGAGGACCTCAACCTCATCGACCTTGCCGCCACTCGAACCTGTGCCGCCACACGCGGCGAGCGAGAGCAGCAGCCCCGCCGACACGGCGGCGGCGGCGCGGCGCCCGAGGGGTCGGACGGTCGTCAACGGTCGAGGCATTGGTCCCCATTCGAGGTGATTCGGACACGGCAAGTCTGCCGGTATCCCCTCGCACGCGGACCATGCCCCACACACG
>JBMOMG010000198.1:0-5989 GCA_049323155.1 Actinomycetota bacterium
CCACGGGTGGTAGAGCACGTCGAAGACCACCGACGCCGCGGCCGCCGCGCGCAGCACCGACTCGCCCTGGGCCTCCGCCGGGATCGTCGAGACCAGGATCGCCGGGCGCACCGTCTCGGCCTCCTGGACCAGCTCGCGGAAGGTGAGCACGTCGACGCGGGGGCGTGCAGGGTGCCGCGCGGCCGCGGCCAGCGTGTCGGTGACCCGGTCTGGGTCACGGACCACGACGCGCGCCGAGGTGCAGCCGAGGTCGGCGAGCGCGAGCAGCACCGAGGCCGCGGTGGCGCCGCCACCGAGCACCACCGCGGTCGGCAGGGACACGTCCGTGCGCTCGCGGATCGCGGCCGCCGCACCGGGAACGTCGGTGTTGTGACCGACCCGGCGGCCACACTCGAGCACCACGGTGTTCACCGCCTGCGCCTGCACCGCGCGGTCGGAGAGCTCGTCGAGCAGCGGCACCACCGCGCGCTTCAACGGCATCGTGAGCGACAGGCCCCGCCACGTCTCGTCGAGCGAGTCGAGGAACCCGGCGAGCTCGTCGGCGCGGACCTCGCGCGCGTCGTACTCCCAGTCCAGGCCGAGCTCGGCGTACGCCGCCCGGTGCAGCACCGGGGAGAGCGAGTGCGCGATCGGACTGCCGAGCACGGCGCAACGGGTGGTCATTCGTCTCCTCCGGTCAGCAGGCGTCGGAGGTCTCGCAGTACTTCTTGTACTCCGCCTTGTACTTCAAGAACTCGTCGTAGTCCTCCGCGAACTTCGTCTCGCCGGTCCGCAGGTTCACCGTCACGTAGTACACCCACGGCCCGTCCGCCGGGTTCGCCGCGGCCTCGATCGCGGCGTCACCGGGTGCCTCGATCGGGGTCGGCGGGAGGCCGGGGTTCTTGTAGGTGTTGTACGGCGAGTCGATCTCGAGGTCCTCCAGCGTCAGAGCGACGCCGAGGTTGCGGTCGTGGGCGTAGTTGACCGCGGCGTCGATCTGGAGCAGCCGGTTGGTCGCGTCGGTCTCGAGCCGGTTGTAGATCACCCGGGCGACCTTGCCGCGGTCGGCGTCGCGGTTGGACTCGGCCTCGACCAGGCTGGCCACCACCATCAGCTCGGCCGGGGTGTAGCCGAGCCGCTCTGCTGCACCCTCGAGGTCGGCGTCGTCTGCGGCCTGCCGCCAGCGGTCGACCATCATGGTCAGGATCGACTCAGGGGTCGCGTTCGGCGGCACCATGTAGGTGGCCGGGAACAGGTAGCCCTCCGGGTTGCCGCCGGCGTACGACGGAAGCCCGATCTGCTGGGGACGGTCCAGCGCCTTCCGGAACTGCTTCGCCGAGAAGTCGGTGTTCTCCGCCAGCGTGTCGACGATCTGGTCGACGGTGTAGCCCTCGGGGATGGTCACCGCGCTCTGCACCATGTTGGCGGGGTCGAGCAGGACGTCCAGCGCTGCGCGGGCCGACATCTGCAGCCGCATCTCGTAGAACCCGACCTGGATGCTGGTCGAGTCCGGGTCGGCGACAGCCTCGTCGGTGAACGCCTCGACGCTCTTGACCACGTCCTGCTCCACGAGGGTGCGGGCGATGTCGGAGGCGTTGTCGCCGGACCGGACCTCCACGACCACCGACCCGCTGCCGGTGCCGGAGTAGTCGGGGGCCGGGTCGAACCGGTCGCGCAGCGCCGACATCGCCGTGTCGAAGGCGAAGTAGGCGCCTGCGACGAGCACGGCCAGCGCCACCAGCACGCCGAGACAACCGAGGCCGTTGCGGCGCCGGTGCCTCCGGCGCCGCCGGTGGGTCCGCTCGTGCTGGAGGTCGAGTCCGAGATCGCTCACGTCTGTCCTAGATCGAGGAGTTCACCGGGTACAGCCCCCGCGCTGCGTTCGGTATCAAGGGCATTCTGCAGGATGACCACGGCAGCGGCCTGGTCCACGACGGCGCGACGCTTCTTGCCCTTCTTGCCGCGCTCGCGCAGCACGGACTCCGCGGTGACGGTGGTCAGCCGCTCGTCGCACAGCCGCACCGGGACCGGAGCCACCGCCTCGGCGATCTGGCGCGCGAAGTCGCGCACGCGGCGGGCCGCCGGCCCCTCCCCGCCGGAGAGGGACCGCGGGAGCCCGACGACCACCTCGACCGCGCCCTCCTCGGCCGCGATCGCGGCGATCCGGGTCAGGTCGCCGGCACCGCGCGCGACGGTCTCCACCGGGGTGGCGATCAGCCCCGCGGGGTCGCTGCGAGCGACGCCGATCCTGGCATCCCCGACGTCCACGCCGATCCTGACTCCGGGTCGCACCGGGTCAGGGCCGTCCCGCGGTGACCGCCCGGCCGACGGCATGCTCGACGTCGCGCAACGCCTGGTCGGCGTTGGCAACGTCCGTGCCGCCGCCCTGGGCCACATCGTCCTTCCCGCCGCCGCTGCCGCCGAGGGCGCCGGCCGCGGCCTTGACCAGCTCGTTGGCCGACACGCCCCACGAGCGCGCCTCGTCGTTGACCGCGACCACCACCGACGGCTTGCCGTCGGTGGAGCCGATGATCACCACGACGCCGGGCACCGACGCCGGGATCCGCCCGCGTACGTCGAGCGCGAGCTTGCGCACGTCGCCGGCGTTGGCGCCGTCCACCCGGTGGCCGACGAAGCGCACGCCGTAGACGTCGGTGGCGTTGGCCGCGAGCTCGCCCGCGGCTGCCAGGAGCTGGCCGACCCGCACCTTCTCGATCTCCTTCTCGGCGGCGCGGAGCTTCTCGACCATGTCACCGACGCGCTCCGGCAGCTGCTCGGGCCGCACCTTCAGCAGCTCGGAGAGCTGGGCGACCAGCACGTGCTCGCGGGCCAGGAACCGATACGCGTCGCCACCGACGAGCGCCTCGACCCGGCGGACGCCGGAGCCGATCGAGGACTCCCCGAGCAGCTTGATCACGCCGAGCTGGCCGGAGCGGCCGGCGTGCGTGCCACCGCACAGCTCGCGGGCCCAGTCGCCCACGGACACCACGCGGACCTGGTCGCCGTACTTCTCACCGAACAACGCCATCGCACCGGACCGGCGGGCCTCCTCCTGCGTCATCACCTCGGCGTGGACGGCGAGGTCGGCGAGCACCAGGTCGTTGACGCGCGCCTCCACGTCGGCCATCGCCGACGCCGGCACGGAGCCGGTGGCGGAGAAGTCGAACCGGAAGCGTCCCGGGGCGTTCTCGGAGCCGGCCTGCGTGGCCGTCTCCCCGAGCGCCTCCCGGAACGCCTTGTGCACCATGTGCGTCGCGGTGTGCGCGCGGCTGATCGACCGGCGGCGCTCGATGTCGACGAGTGCCTGCGCCTCGGCGCCGAGCACGATCTCACCGCTGAGCACCTTGGCCTGGTGGACGATCAGCCCGCTGATCGGGGACTGGACGTCGCGGACCTGGACGACCGCGCCGTTGGCGAGCTCGATGACGCCCTGGTCGGCGAGCTGGCCGCCGCCCTCGGCGTAGAACGGGGTCCGGTCGAGCACCAGTTCGACCTCGTCGCCCTCCCGGGCCGCGTTCACCGTGCCGGAGCCGACCACGATCCCGCGCACGGTCGCCTCGGAGACCACCTCGTTGTAGCCGGTGAACTCCACCGCGGCGCCGATGCTGTCGGCGACCTCCCGGTAGGCACCGGCCGCGGCGTGCTTGCCCTTCTTCGACTTCGCGTCGGCCTTCGCCCGCTCCCGCTGCTCGGTCATCAGCCTGCGGAACCCCTCTTCGTCGACCGAGAGCCCCTGCTCGGCGGCCATCTCGAGGGTGAGGTCGATCGGGAAGCCGTAGGTGTCGTGCAGCGAGAACGCCTGCGCGCCCTCGATCCTGCTGCGCCCGGCCTTCTTCGCCTCCGACGCGGCGAGGTCGAAGATGTTCGTGCCGGCCTTGAGCGTGGTGCGGAACGCCTCCTCCTCGGCGAACGCCACCGCGGAGATCCGACCCCAGTCCCGCTCGAGCTCCGGGTAGGACAGCTTCATCCGGTCGCGGCTGACCGGCAGCAGCTCGGGCAGCACCGGTTCGTCGACCCCGAGCAGGCGCATCGAGCGGACCGCGCGGCGCAGCAGCCGCCGCAGGACGTAGCCGCGCGCCTCGTTGCCGGGGGTCACGCCGTCGCCGATCAGCATCAGCGCGCTGCGGACGTGGTCGCCGACGACCCGGAACCGCACGTCATCCTCGTGGGAGGCACCGTAGCGGCGGCCGGACAGCTCCGAGGCGCGTTCGATGACGGGGAACACCTCGTCGATCTCGTAGAGGTTCTGCTTGCCCTGGAGCAGGTAGGCCACCCGCTCCAGGCCCATGCCCGTGTCGATGTTCCTGCTCGGGAGATCGCTGCGGATGTCGAACTCCTCCTTGCTCCGCACGTTCTCGAGCTCGTACTGCATGAACACGAGGTTCCAGATCTCCAGGAACCGGTCCTCGTCGACGACGGGGCCACCGTCGGGGCCGTACTCCGCACCGCGGTCGATGTAGATCTCGCTGCACGGGCCGCCGGGACCGGCGACACCCATGTGCCAGTAGTTGTCCTTCTTGCCGCGGCGCTGGATCCGCTCCTCGGGCAGCCCGGCCACCTTGCGCCACAGCCCGGCGGACTCGTCGTCGTCCTCGTAGACGGTGACCCACACCTTGTCCGGGTGGAAGCCGTAGCCGCCCTCGTCCCGCGACCCGGTGACCAGCTCCCAGGCGTGCTCGATGGCACCTTCCTTGAAGTAGTCGCCGAAGGAGAAGTTGCCGTTCATCTGGAAGAACGTCCCGTGGCGGGTGGTCTTGCCGACCTCCTCGATGTCGAGGGTCCGCACGCACTTCTGCACGCTCACCGCGCGCTTGTACGGCGGGGACTCCTGACCCAGGAAGTAGGGCTTGAACGGCACCATGCCGGCGTTGACGAACAGCAGGTTCGGGTCGTCGAGCAACAGCGAGGCTGAGGGGACCGCCTGGTGTCCGCGCTCCTCGAAGTGCGCGAGAAACCGTCGGCGGATCTCCGCGGTGTCCATCAGGTGTTGCCCTTTCTCGTCAGTTGAAGTGGCGGCGCCGGCGCGGCACCGATCTCGGCGGGCCCGTCGAGCCCGAGCCGCTCGCGCAGCTCGCTCTCGCGGACCGACATCTCGCTGCGCAGCTCCTCGCCGAACAGCTGGGCGCCCAGGCTGAGTCCGGCCAGCCGGTCCCGGACCCCCTCGGGTGTGAACGCCTCGGCGGCGCGGCGGGCCTTGGCGAGCGCGTAGGCGCTGGTCGCCGCCCCGGCGACGAACCAGAGGGTCCGGCTCATGCTGCCTCCTCGCTGCGGGCGGTGGCCAGACGGGTACGGCGCGCAGCCCGGCGTCGCGCCTTGCGGGCGCGCTTCACCTCACGGCGCATCTCGAAAGCGATCCGGTTGCGCGACTCCGCCGACAGCACCCGTCGCAGGGCCCACCCGAAGGCGGCCGCCTTCACCAGCGGCTCCCCGACCGTCACCGAGAGCACCGCGCGCTCGGGCACCTGCGGCAGGTCGCGCGCGGCGCCGGCGTCGGTGATCAGGTATTCGGCGTCGTGGGCCACGGGTGCCTGGGGCGGCCGGGCCTCCGCCAGCTCCGCGGCCAACGCGTCGAGCCGGTCCCGCAGCTCCTCCAGGTCGGCCCTGGCGGCGCGCTCCCGGGCGGCGGCGCGCCGGCCCGACCTCACGGCGGCGACGGCGAGGCCGAGGAGCACGAGGAACAGGGCTGACACGACGCCGAGGGCTGCCCACAGTGCCGTAGTCATAGACGCTGACCCTACCTTGCGGGCCGCGAGCCGGCGCCGCGCACCATCGCCCGCACCCGCTCCCACCGCTCCTTCAGTCCGGCCTCCGCGCCGAGGCTGGTGGGCCGGTAGTAGGTGGCGTCGGCGACGACGTCCGGGGCGTACTGCTGCTCGGCGATCCCGTAGGGCTCGTCGTGGGCGTAGCGGTAGCCCTTGCCGTGCCCCAGCTTCTTCGAGCCGCCGTAGTGCGCGTCGCGCAGGTGGGCCGGCACCGGCCCGCGGGGTGCGGGGCGGGGGGGGGGGCGGGG
>JBMOMG010000198.1:5999-10569 GCA_049323155.1 Actinomycetota bacterium
GCACCGGCCCGATCTTTCCGGCGCGGACGTCCGCGCTGGCGGCGTCGATCGCCTTGATCACGGCGTTGGACTTGGGGGCCAGCGCCAGCGCGATCGTCGCCTGGGCCAGGTTGAGCCGCGCCTCCGGCATCCCGATCAGCTGCACCGCCTGCGCCGCGGCGACCGCGGTGGTCAGCGCCGTGGGGTCGGCCAGCCCGATGTCCTCGCTGGCGAGGATCACCAGGCGGCGGGCGATGAACCGCGGGTCCTCCCCCGCCTCGACCATGCGCGCCAGGTAGTGCAGCGCGGCGTCGGCGTCGGAGCCGCGCACGGACTTGATGAAGGCGCTGGTCACGTCGTAGTGCTGGTCGCCCTGCCGGTCGTAGCGCACCGCGGCCCGGTCCACCGCGGTCTCGGTGGTGGCCACGTCGACCACCTTCTCGCCCTTGGCGAGCGCGGCGCCGGCCGCGGCCTCCAGGTAGGTCAACGCGCGTCGGGCGTCGCCCCCGGCCAGCCGGACCAGGTGGTCCTCGGCGTCCGGCTCGAGCTCGACCGCACCGCCGAGGCCGCGCTCGTCGGCCAGAGCGTGCTCGAGCACCCCGCGGACGTCGTCGTCGGTGAGCGGCTCGAGGGTCAGCAGCAGGGACCGCGACAGCAGCGGCGAGATCACCGAGAAGAACGGGTTCTCCGTGGTGGCCGCGACCAGCGTCACCCACCGGTTCTCCACCCCCGGCAGCAGCGCGTCCTGCTGGGCCTTGGTGAACCGGTGCACCTCGTCGACGAACAGCACCGTCTCCCGGCCGCCGCGGGTCAGCTCGCGACGAGCCGCGTCGATCGCGGCGCGGACCTCCTTGACTCCCGCCGCGACCGCCGAGACCTCCACGAAGCGGCGGTTGGTCTGCCCCGACACGATCGAGGCGATCGTGGTCTTCCCGGTGCCCGGCGGACCCCACAACAGCAGCGACATCGGTTGGTCGCCCTCGACGAGCCGGCGCAGCGGGGAACCCGCGGCGAGCAGGTGCTGCTGCCCGACCAGCTCGTCGAGGGTGCGCGGGCGCATCCGGACCGCGAGCGGCGCGCTCGTGTGCGTGTTGCCGGCGAGCGTGCCCGCGGACCCGGCGGTGTCGCCGGTGTCGCCCTCGGCGTAGTCGAAGAGTCCGTCCACCCCGCAACCCTAACCGCGGGTCAGCGGGTGGCCGTCCCGTCGTCGCTCTCGGCGATCCGGTCGGCCAGCAGCGTCGAGGAGGTCTGCTTGTGGGTCTCGAGGTCGGTCCACGTGTCGCTGAAGCCGGGGCGGTTCAGGTCCTCCGCCGACGGGGTGGCGCCGGCGACCGGCGTACCCTTCTCGTCCACGCCGAGCGCACTCAACGTGACCGGGTGGGTCGGCATCGCCCCGAACTCGCCGGCGAAGTGGCAGGCGACCTTGTGCGTGGGCCCGATCTGCAGCAGCGGCGGCTCCTGCTTGGCGCAGATGTCCTGCGCCATCCAGCAGCGGGTCCGGAACCGGCAGCCCGAGGGCGGGTTGACCGGGCTGGGCACGTCGCCCTCGAGCCGGATCCGTTCCCTGCGCCCACCGATGGCGGCCTGCTTCACGTCCGGCACGGCCGACAGCAGGGCCTGGGTGTAGGGGTGGTGCGGCCGGTTGTAGAGGGTCTCCCGGTCGGCGATCTCCACGATCTTGCCGAGGTACATCACGGCCACCTCGGGGCAGAAGTGGCGTACGACGGCCAGGTCGTGCGCGATGAACAAGAACGCGACCCCGAACTCCTTCTGCAGGTCCTGCAGGAGGTTGACCACCTGTGCCTGGATCGAGACGTCCAGAGCCGACACCGGCTCGTCGGCGACGAGGAGCTTGGGCTGCAGCGCGAGCGCCCGGGCGATGCCGATCCGCTGGCGCTGGCCGCCGGAGAACTCGCTGGGGTAGCGGTTGTAGTGCTCCGGGTTGAGGCCGACCACCTCGAGCAGCTCCCGGACCCGGTTGAGCACCTGCTTCTCGGGGACGATCTTGTGCACCCGCAGCGGGGTGCCGATGATCGTGCCGACCGTGTGCCGGGGGTTCAGCGAGCTGTAGGGGTCCTGGAAGATCATCTGGATCTCGCGCCGCAGCGGCAGCATCTGCTTGCGGTCGAGGTGGGAGATCTCCTGGCCCTCGAACTTCATCGAGCCCGACGTCGGGTCGAGCAGCCGGGTGATCAGCCGCCCGGTGGTCGACTTGCCGCAGCCGGACTCGCCGACGAGGCCGAGCGACCGGCCGGCCTGCACCTGGAACGACACGCCGTCCACGGCCTGCACCTGGGCGATCGTGCGCCGCACCAGTCCGGCCGACTTGACGGGGAAGTACTTGCGGAGGTTGGTGACCTCGAGGAGCGGCGCACCGGTGGCGGCGCTCGGCGAGGTGGTCTCCGGCTGGGTCATCGGGGTCATCTTCCTGGTCACCGCTGTCCTTCTGCGCCGGTCTCGCCGCCGGGGCTGGAGCCCGGCTCGGCCGGGTCGACGGCGAGGATCGGACGCACGTCGTGCTCGTAGATCGCGTCCGGGTCGGGCAGGTGGCAGCGCTTGAGGTGGTGCGGGCCGCGTCGTCCGGGCACCAACGGGGGCAGCTCGGTGCGGCACAGGTCGCCGGGGACCTTGTCCACGTGCGGGCAGCGCGGGTGGAACGGGCAGCCCGACGGCGGGTTGAGCAGGCTCGGCGGGTTGCCGGGGATCGGCACGAGCCGGCCGTCGGTGCCGGCCGAGACGTCCGGCATGCTCGACAGCAGGCCCCAGGTGTAGGGCATCTCCGGGTGGGTCAGCAGCTCCCGGGTGGGACCCTTCTCGACCGCCCGGCCGCCGTACATCACCAGCACCTCGTCGGCCATCTCGGCGACGACACCGAGGTCGTGGGTGATGATGATGATCGCCGACTTGAAGTCGCGCTGGAGCTCCTGGAGCAGGTCCAGGATCTGGGCCTGCACGGTCACGTCGAGGGCCGTCGTGGGCTCGTCGGCGATGATCAGCTTGGGGTCGTTGACCAGCGCCATCGCGATCATCGCGCGCTGGCGCATGCCGCCGGAGAACTGGTGCGGGAAGTCGTCCACGCGGTTGCGCGCCTGAGGGATGCCGACCCGGTCGAGCATCTCGATCGCCTTGTCACGGGCGGCCTTCTCCGGCACGTCGTGGTGGATCCGGTAGGCCTCGGCGATCTGCCGGCCCACGGTGTAGAAGGGGTGGAGCGCAGTCAGGGGGTCCTGGAAGATCATCGCGACCTCCTTGCCGCGGATCTTGCGCAGCGTGGACTCCGACGCGCCGATGATCTCCTTGCCGCCGACCCGGATCGAGCCGACGATCCGGCTGCGCTTCTCGTCGTGCAGGCCGAGCACCGCCATGGAGGAGACGCTCTTGCCGGAGCCGGACTCCCCCACGATCCCGAGCGTCTCGCCCATCCGCACCGAGTAGGACAGGTCCGAGACGGCCTGCACCAGCCCGTCATGGGTCGGGAACTGGACCGAGAGGTTCTCCACGACGAGGAAGTCCTCGTCGACGCCGGCGTCGTGGGCGGCGCTCTGGTCGGTCAGGAAGCTGGTCATGACATCCTCACGCGGGGGTCAAGGAAGCTGTACACGATGTCGACGATCAGGTTCGCCAGGACCACCAGCACCGCGCTCACGAGCACGGTCGCCAGGATCACCGGGAAGTCCTGCGGAGCCGTGACCGCGTCGAGCGCCCACCAGCCCACGCCGTTGATGTCGAAGATCTGCTCGGTGAAGACGGTACCGGCGAGCAGGGCCGCGAAGTCGAGACCGAAGATCGTGACGATCGGCACGATCGCGGCGCGCAGGCCGTGGCGGAAGACGACCCTGCTGGACTTGACCCCCTTGGCCGTGGCGGTGCGGATGTAGTCCTCACCGAGCGTCTCGACCATGGAACCGCGGGAGAACCGGGCGTACTGCGTGGAGTTCGTGATCCCGATGGCCAGCCAGGGCAGCAGCAGACCTGACGCCCAGGCAACCGGGCTCTCCGTGAGGGGCGTGTAACCGGTGCTGGGGAAGACGCTCCACTTCAGGGTCAGGAAGATCCAGGCCAGAAGAGCGAACAGGTAGTAGGGGATCGAGGAGATCACCAGGCTGCTGCCGACGAGCAGCCGATCCGCGGTCGTGCCGCGCCACCTCGCGGCCAGCACGCCGAGGGTCACCCCCAGCACGAGGTAGATCGCGGCGCCGCCGAGGGCGATCGACAAGGTCGCCGGGTACTTGTCCATCAGCTCCTTGCGGACCTCCTGCCGGCTGCCGTAGGAGATGCCGAGGCAGGGCGCCTCGCAGGTGTAGTCGCCACCGACGGAGACGGTCCGGTCGTGGAAGAGCCCGCCGACGAACTCGCCGTACTGCGTGACGACGCTGTCGTTGAGGCCCATCTGCTCCTCGATCGCCTCGAGCCGCTCTGCGGTGCAGCGACCCTGCGCGTCACAGACCGGACCGGCCGGGTTGCTCGGGCCGAGGAAGAACAGCGCGAACACGAACATCGAGGTCAGGACGACGACGAGGAACGACGACAACAGGCGCCGGACGATGAAGCCCGCCATGGGGTACTACCTACTTCCCGACTCGGTCGTGGG
>JBMOMG010000199.1:0-10466 GCA_049323155.1 Actinomycetota bacterium
AGTTGCGCGCGAGGAATGGGCAGATACGACAGTTGCGCGCGAGGAATGGGCAGATACGACAGTTGCGCGCGAGGAATGGGCAGATGCGACAACTCTGGGGCTGTCTGAGTGTCGTTCGTGCCCATTCCTGGTCGGGGCCTGTCGTATCTGCCCAATCTTGCCGCCATGGGGTGTCCGAGGACCGTCCACAGCGGGACCCGGCTGCCGGCCATCCCCAGGCGGCGTCCGACCGGCCCACTCGTGGGTCCCGCGACGCGATGCTTCGGGTATGCCTCCGACCCCGCTCATCCCGGTCCGCGGCCGTGTGCGGCGCACGGACTACGTCCAGCTCTCCCGCGGGCTGCACATGCCGAGGGCCGGCGGGGGTCAACATGCAGCGCTGCACGCTTGGTCGCTCGTGTTGCCGGCGTCGGCCTGCTTCACCAGCGTGACCGCGGCAGGGGTGTACGGCTGGCAGCTGCCGAAACTTCCGAAGGACGCGCCGGTGCTCGCAGCTGCGGACAGGCGCGACGGGCGTCCTCGTCGCGCCGGCATTCACGTGTTCCGGCAGGCCAAACCACCGAGCCGCCTGACCCGCGCAGGGCTCCCGCTCGCTACCCCTGAGGAGACGCTTCTTGCCGCAGCTCGGGATCTGAGGCTGATGGATCTGCTCATCCTGGTCGATTCGTCGTTGCACCTCGGCTTCACCCGCACCGAGCTCGTGGCGGGTGTTGCCGACGGCAGGCATGGCGGACCCGCCTTGCGAGGGGCACTCACCATGGCCGATGGCCGGGCGGAGTCGGCGTGGGAGACGTTGCTGCGGCTGTTCCACGTGGTGTGTGAGGTGCCGGTCGTGCCGCAGTTTGAGGTGCGCTCCCCCGATGGCGACTTCGTCGCCCGTGGCGACCTGTGGATCCGCGGGACCCGGGTCCTGCACGAGTACGACGGCGGGGTGCACCGGGACCGGGACCAGCACCGCTCCGACTTGGCACGGGACCGTCGACTCAGCGCCGCCGGCTGGACCCGGCGTGGCTACACCGCGGTCGACCTGCTCCGGCGGCCCGACCAGATCCTGCGCGAGGCCGACTCCGCTCTCAGTCGGCCACATGATCCGGCCCGGCTGGAGCGGTGGTTCGACCTGCTGCGTGAGTCGACGCTGTCCTCCACCGGGATGGCCCGGCTGCGGGCGCGGTGGAAGCTCCCGCCCCGGCCGCACGCCTGAACTGGATGCGGTCGTCGGGGTGTCTCCGACGCGAACTGCCATTGGCCAGGGGTACGACGGTCAGCGGCCCGCCATGATCAGGCTCATCGCCTCGGCGCGGGTCGTGGCGTTGTGCATCACGCCGCGCACCGCGGAGGTGACCGTCTTGGAGCCGGGCTTGCGCACCCCGCGCATCGTCATGCACAGGTGCTCGGCCTCGATCACGACGATGCAGCCCTTGGCCTCGAGGATCTCCATGAGCGAGTCGGCGACCTGGGTGGTCAGCCGCTCCTGCACCTGGGGCCGGCGGGCGAACACGTCGACGAGCCGGGCGAGCTTGGACAGCCCGGTGATCCGGCCGTTGTCGGCGGGGATGTACCCGACGTGCGCGACCCCGGCGAACGGCACCAGGTGGTGCTCGCACATCGACCACAGCTCGATGTCCTTGACCAGGATCATCTCGTCGTGACCGATGTCGAAGGTCGTGGTGAGCACGTCCTCGGCGCGCATCCGCATCCCGCTGAACAGCTCGCGGTAGGCGCGCGCGACCCGGGCCGGGGTCTCGAGGAGCCCCTCGCGGTCGGGGTCCTCACCGACCGCGATGAGCAGCTCGCGCACCGCCGCCTCGGCCCGTTCCTGGTCGAAGTCGGGGACCTCGTCGGGGTCGGGCTGGGACTCGTTGTTGACCGGATTGATCGCCATCGCAGCCGTCAGACCGTCGGGTCCCCGTGCACGTCCCCACCGCTGCCGGGCGGCGTGAGGATCACACCGCTCTCGGACTGCTCGTCGGGACGGGCGCCGTTGGCCGCGGACTTCGGGACCTCGACCGGCGGGATCGCCGACGGCTCGCGGTGCGGGGAGCCGGTCCACGCCGGGCGGCGCGGGCGACGCCGCAGCGGCTCGAAGATCTCGGCGACCTCAGCCTTGTCGAGGGTCTCGCGCTCCATCAGCGCGAGCACCAGCGAGTCGAGGACGTCGCGGTTCTCCTCGAGGATGTCGAAGGCCTCCTGGTGCGCGGTCGCGAGGAGCTTCTTGGTCTCGGCGTCGACGACCGCCGCGATCTCCTCGGAGTAGTTGCGCGTGTGGCCCATGTCGCGGCCCAGGAACGGCTCGCCCTGGGTCTCGCCGAGCTTGATCGCGCCGAGCCGCTCGGTCATGCCGTACTGCGTGACCATCGCGCGGGCCAGCGACGTCGCCTTGTCGATGTCGTTGCCGGCACCGGTGGTCGGGTCGTGGAAGACCATCTCCTCCGCGGCGCGGCCGCCGAGCATGTAGGCGAGCTTGTCGAGCATCTCCGAGCGGGTCTGGGAGTACTTGTCCTCGTCGGGCAACACCATCGTGTAGCCCAGCGCCCGGCCGCGCGGCAGGATCGTCACCTTGTGCACCGGGTCGGTGCCCGGCAGCGCCGCCGCGACGAGCGCGTGACCGCCCTCGTGGTAGGCGGTGATGAGCTTCTCCTTCTCGCTCATCAGGCGGGTGCGCTTCTGCGGACCGGCGATCACGCGGTCGATGGCCTCGTCGAGGTCGTCATTGTCGATCAGCTTGCGGTTCGAGCGCGCGGTGAGCAGCGCGGCCTCGTTGAGCACGTTGGCCAGGTCGGCACCGGTGAAGCCCGGCGTACGACGGGCAACCGACTGCAGGTCCACACCCTCCGCCATGGGCTTGCCGCGCGAGTGCACCTTGAGGATCTGGTGACGGCCGGCGAGGTCGGGGGCCTCGACGCCGATCTGCCGGTCGAAGCGGCCCGGACGCAGCAGGGCCGGGTCGAGGATGTCGGGGCGGTTGGTGGCCGCGATCAGGATGACCCCGCCGCGGACGTCGAAGCCGTCCATCTCCACGAGCAGCTGGTTGAGGGTCTGCTCGCGCTCGTCGTGGCCGCCGCCCATGCCGGCGCCACGGTGCCGGCCGACGGCGTCGATCTCGTCGATGAACACGATCGCCGGGGCGTTCTCCTTGGCCTGCTCGAACAGGTCGCGGACGCGGGAGGCACCGACACCGACGAACATCTCGACGAAGTCGGAGCCGGAGATCGAGTAGAACGGCACGCCGGCCTCACCGGCAACCGCGCGGGCGAGCAGCGTCTTGCCGGTGCCGGGCGGGCCGTAGAGCAGCACCCCCTTGGGGATCTTCGCGCCGACGGCCTGGAACTTCGCGGGCTCCTGGAGAAACTCCTTGATCTCGCCGAGCTCCTCGATCGCCTCCTGGCAGCCGGCCACGTCGGAGAACGTGGTCTTCGGCATGTCCTTGCTGATCAGCTTGGCCTTGGACTTGGCGAACTGCATGACCCGGCCGCCGCCCTGGACCTGGTTCATCAGGAAGAGGAACAGCAGGATGATCAGCGCGAACGGCAGCAGCGTGGCGAGGATCGAGCCGAGCAGGCTCGGCTGGGGCACCTCGACGTTGTACTCCTCGATCTGGCCGGCGGCCTCCTGCTTGGCGACCGCGTTGACCAGGTCGCGCTGCTGGCCGGTGACCCACGACGACATGACCTGCTTGTCGTCGTCGAGGGTGGCCCGGATCTCCTGGTCGCCATCGACGAAGGTGATCTCCTTGACGTCGCCGCTCTCGATGTGGGCGACCATCTCGGAGGTCTTGATCTCCTGGTAGCCGCCGTTCGGCGCGAGGTACTGCAGCGCGACGAGCACGCCGACCACCGCGATGATGATCCACACCCAGGGACCACGGAAAATGCGCTTCACGTCCATGTATCGGGACCCAGCGGTCCCGTCCTCCTGCCCGATGACTTGCCTAGACCTTCGACGTTACACGCCGAAGCCACGCGCCGCCGCTCCTCCGATCGGCCATGACAGGGGCCATGACCGAGGGCGGGAGGCGGTGCGTCGTACCCCCATCCTCCCGTGTCAACGCCGCAGGGGGCGAATCCGTTCCCCTGCCGGACGGGTCTCGACAGGCACGACCACCGGTACGGGGGTCTCGACAGGCTCGACCACCGGAAGGTCAGGAGTAGACGTGCGGGGCGAGGGTGCCGATGCAGCGCAGGTTGCGGTACTTCTCGGCGTAGTCGAGCCCGTAGCCGATCACGAACTCGTTGGGGATGTCGTAGCCGACGTACCGGACGTCGACCTTCATCCGCTGCGCCTCGGGCTTGCGCAGCAGCGTGCAGATCTCCACGCTCGCGGGGCCACGGGAGGCAAGGTTGGTGACCAGCCAGGACAGGGTGAGGCCGGTGTCGATGATGTCCTCGACGATCAGGACGTGCCGGTCGGTGATGTCGGTGTCGAGGTCCTTGAGGATCCGGACGACGCCGGAGGACTGGGTGCCCGAGCCGTAGGACGAGACCGCCATCCAGTCCATCTCGACGTGGCGGGAGAAGTGCCGGGCCAGGTCGGCCATCACCATCACCGCGCCCCGGAGGACGCCGACGAGCAGGATGTCCTTGCCCTCGTAGTCCTTCTCGATGGCGGCCGCCAGCTCCGCAAGCCGGTCCTGGATCTGCTCCTCGGTGTAGAGGACGTTGACCAGGTCGCCCTCGATGTCCTTCGCGTCCATGGGCGTCAGCCTGCCACAGGATCCTGGCCGGTCCGGCGCGCGGGTCCGGTCCGCTCGAAGCGCAGCTCCCCGTTCCGTCGTACGACGCTCACGTGGCCGGGCAGCTCGACGCGGAGCTGACCGCGGTAGGCGACGACCAGCTCGTCCATCGCCAGCACGTGCACGCGGAACAGCTCGCTCGGCGTGCTCCCGGCGGCGACCGCGGCGAGCCGGAGCACCCGGCGACGCAGGGCGGCCGGCTGCGCCTGCAGGGCCGCGAGGTCGAGCCCGGTCGGCGTGCGAGCCGCCTCGTGGAGGGCGTCGGCGAGGTCGTCCAGCGTCTCCATGTCCTCGCGCAGCTGGTCGGCGGTGCGGGCCAGTGTCGCGGCGACGCCCGGCCCGAGCTCGGCCTCGAGCATCGGCATCACCCGGTGCCGGATCCGGGCGCGGGTGAACCGCGGGTCCTCGTTGTGGGGGTCCTGCCAGGCGTCGAGACCCTCGGCCGCACACGCCGCCTCGGTCTCCGCGCGGGTGATGCCGAGCAGCGGCCGGCGGAACGGCCCGAACCCGGTCCGCATCCCCGCGATCGACCTGCCGCCGGAGCCGCGGGTGAGGCCGAGCAGCACGGTCTCGGCCTGGTCGTCGAGGGTGTGCCCGAGCAGCACGACCCGGCCGCCGAAGTGGTCGGCGAGCTGCTCGAGCGCGGCGTAGCGTGCCTCGCGTGCGGCCGCCTCGATGCCGCGCCCACCGGGGTCGACGCGGACCGTGGCGGTCGCGGTCTCGTCGGCGCCGATCGCGGCCATCTGCTTCACGACGGCCTCCGCGTGCTCGGCCGAGCCCGGCTGGAGGCCGTGGTCGACGGTCACCCCGATGACCCGGACGCCGGTGCGGCGGGTCTCGAAGACGGTAGCGGCGAGCAGGGCGAGCGAGTCGGCGCCGCCGGAGCAGGCGACCAGGACCGGCCCGGCGGCCGACGCCACATCGGGCGGCCCGGCGGCCGGCGCCACATCGGCGGGCGCGACATCGGCGGGCGTGACATCGGCCAGCGCGCGTCGTACGGCGAGCCGCACGGCTGCGACCGCGGGATGGGGCCCCATGGCGTCGGTCAGCCGTGCACCCGGCGTACCCACGCGCCGGGGTCACCGATCTCGTCGCGGCTGGGGAGGTTCTCCGGCTGCGCCCAGACCGCGTTGAAGCCGTCCATGCCGACCTTGTCGATCGCGCCGCGGACGAAGGCGGCGCCGTTGCGGTACTGCGCCATCTTCGCGTCGAGGCCGAGCAGTCGGCGGATCACCCGATCGAAGCCGCCGGCGCCCTTGCGGCGCTGGTTGAACTTCTTGCGGATGTCCTCCACCGACGGGATCACCGTCGGGCCGACCCCGTCCATCACGACGTCGGCGTGGCCCTCGAGCAGCGACATCACCGCGGTGATCCGGTCGAGCACGACCTTCTGCTCCGGGGACTGGACCAGGTCGAGCAGGCTGACCTCGTCGTCGCCGCGGAGCAGGTCACCGATCCGCTTCACGCCCTCGCCGACCATGTCGGCGAGCTTGGCCGGGTCGACCTCGACGGAGTCGACGAGTGCTGCGATCTGGCCGTGGATGTGGTCGCGCATCCACGGCACCGCGGTGAACTGCACGCGGTGGGTCTCCTCGTGGAGGCACACCCAGAGCCGGAAGTCGGTGGGGTCGACGTCGAGCTCGTTCTCGACGTGGACGATGTTGGGCGCCACCAGGAGGAGCCGCCCGGCCGCCGCACCCGGCTCGGGCTCGTGGAACGGGTCGAACTGGCCGAGCACCTTCGTCGACATGAACCCCAGCAGGCCGCCGAGCTCCAGGCCGGTGACGCGCGAACCGATCGCCTCGGCCATCGGCGAGGGGGTGCCGCGGCGCTCGCGGAGCTTCTCGACGAGCGGGGAGAGGATGGTGGAGAAGCCGTCCACGTTGGCCTGGATCCAGCCCGGCCGGTCGACGACGAGCACCGGGGCGCTCCGGTCGTCGGGGGCGTCGAGGCCGGTGAAGTCGCGCACCAGCGGGGTCGACCGGCGGGCGCCCTCGCGCAGCTCCGCGACCGCTGCCTCGGCCACGGCGCGGCTGACCGTCGGGCCGGGCCCGGAGAGCTTCGACGCGGCGACCACGGCGAGGTCCCAGTCGATCATCGTGGAGCGGTTTGGCATGTCCAGACCCTACGCCGCCGCGACAACCGCCCGGATTCTCCGGCGACGGCGGCGACGGCGGCGACCCCGGCGACGGCGGCGACCCCGGCGGCCGAGCTGTCCGACCGAGTGTGCCGCCGACCCGGCGCCTGGGCGGGCGGACCGCGCGGGGAGGATGGCGGACATGGAGCTGTACGGCGACCTGGCGGGCCAGTACCGCGACTTCGCGGAGTACGCCGCCGGCGACTCCCCCTGCTTCGAGGCATGGGCGTTCGGCGTCGCCGGCGATCCCGAGGTGCTCGCCTGGATCGGTGTCCTGCCGCCGGTCAAGCAGCAACCGAACCTGGTCTTCGCGGCCGCGCGGTGGCACGGCGTCCCCGCCCCCGGTCCGTACGACGGTCTCCGGACTGCCCTGCTCGCCGACGACGGCGCGATCCGGAGCACGATCCTGACGCGTTCGACGCAGACCAACGAGGTCGGCCGGCTCGCCACGCTGGTGCCTGTGTTCTCGATGATCGAGCATCAGGCGGGCCGCCCGTTGGCGCTGATCGAGGTGGGTGCGAGCGCGGGACTGTGCCTCTACCCCGACCGTTACGGCTACGCGTGGACGAGCGGCTCGGGCGCCGTACTCACCTCGACGCCGGCGTCGCCGACGCTGGCCTGCGAGGTGACCGGACCGGCGTCGCTGCCTCACCGGCCGCCGCAGGTCGCGTGGCGTGGTGGGCTGGACCTCAACCCGCTCGACGTGTCCGACGACGACGCGATGGCGTGGCTGGCCAACCTGGTGTGGCCGGAGCAGGACGACCGCCGCCGGCGGCTCGAGGCAGCGGTCGCCGTCGCGCGGGCCGAGCCGCCCGTGCTGCGGCAGGGTGACCTGCTGACCGATCTGCCCGCACTGCTCGAGGAGGCCGCGGGGCACGGCGAGGTGGTGGTCTTCCACAGCGCGGTGATCGCCTACCTCGAACCGGCCGACCGCGAGCGGTTCCATCTGAGGATGACCGACCTCGTCGCCGACGGGGTCTGCCGGTGGGTGAGCAACGAGGCGCCCGCGGTGCTGCCCGCGGTGGTGGACACCGCCGGCTCGCCCGCTCCCGCGGGGAGGTTCGTGCTCGGGCTCGACGGACGGGCCGTGGCGTGGACCCATGGGCACGGCCGGTCGATGACCTGGCTCTGACTGAAGCACGCCCCGGGTCGGCTGGGTTCCCACGTGTGGACCCCGGCGTGCCCGGGTCCGCGCGTGCCCACGCGCCGGCCCGTGTTTTCGCCGGCGTGCCCGGGTCCGCGTGTGCCCACGCGCCGGCCCGGCGCGCAGAAGGGTCGGCGGGCCTCCCGCCTCCCGCCCGCACTTGCAACGTTCTGCACCACTCCAGCCGGCAAAATGGTGCAGAACGTTGCAAGTGGGCGTCGAAGAGCCGGTCAGGTCGAGCAGTCGCAGGCGGCGAGCGCCGCGGCGACCCGGTCGAGCTGCTCGCGGGCGTCGAGGGTGTCGGGCACGGCCACCCGGTCGGCGACGGCCACGAACGACAACACGGCCCCGTCGGCGTCCGTGACCAGCCCGGCGAGGCCGTGTACGCCGGTCAGCGTGCCGGTCTTGGCACGCACGAGGCCGAGCCCCTCGGCGGCGCCGTCGCCGAACCGGTACGTCAGCGACCCCGTGAAACCGGCCACCGGCAGCCCGGTCGCGACCGCCCGGAGCTCGGGGTGCTCCGGTGACGCGGCCGCCGACAGCACACCGAGCAGCGTGTCGGGGTCCAGCCGGTTGCGCCGCGAAAGCCCGCTGCCGTCGAGGATCGTCGCGTCGGCGAGGTCGACGCCGAGCCGGTCGAGCACCGCAGGTACGGCGATCGAGCCTCCGGCGAACGATCCCGGCTGCCCCTCGGCGAGCGCGACGTGCCGGAACAGCACCTCCGCGGCCTCGTTGTCGCTGACCTCGAGCACCCACTGCGCGATCTGGGACAGGGGCGCGCTCTCGACGGCTGCGTACTCCCGGATCTCCGGCGACACCCCTGCCGTCGGTGCGTCCGAAGCAGCCCCCTCCGCGTCGGTCCCGTCCGAGGTCCCCGCGCGCGACCCGTCCGAGGCAGCCGCCTCCTCGTCCGACGAACCCGGAGCAGGCGTCTCCGACGGGTCCGAGTCCGGCTCGTCGCCCGAGGCCGGCGCCACGGTCGGCCGCGGCTCGCCGCGCACCACGATCCCCTGCCTGGACAGGGCATTCGCGAACGCGGTGGCCGCCGCCAGCGCGGGGTCGGCGGACCGTTGCGGCCCGTCGGAACCCTCGCGGCCCTCGTCGACCCACAACGCGCTGATCGGGCTGACCACGTCGTCGGGGACGTAGGACGCCGGCCAGGCGGGGTTCACCGACGGGCCGGTGAACAGCGAGGCGTCGTAGCCGACCCGCACCCGGGTCCGGCCGAGCTGCTCCAACGAGCGGGCGGTCGCCTTCGCCAGGGTCACGATGTCGGCGCGAGCGGGGTACGCGTCGGTCGACGGAGTGCGCGCCAGGAGCGGGTCGCCGCCACCCACGAGGACCACCTCTCGCGGTGAGGCACCGGCCACGACCGTCGTACGGAAGGTGTGGTCGGGTCCCAACGTGGCAAGGGCTGCGGTCGTCGTGAGCAGCTTCATCGTGGACGCCGGGGTGACCGTGTCCGGCCCGTTGGAGAAGGCCGCGGCGTCGGTCAGCGACCCCACCGAGACGGCCACCCGCGGCCCGAGGTCCTCGTCGCGCAAGAGCCGGCGGAGCGCCCGTCGTACCGCCGCGGGGTCCACCGCGCCAGGTGCCGCAGCCGACGCGACCACCGGCGCGGCGGACGGCGTGGGCAGGGTCAGCCCGGGAGGCGGCGCGACCTTCGACGGCTCGGTGACCGGCGACGGGTAGTCCCAGCCGAGCCAGCGCGGACCGAGCTCGAACACATGCGAGGCGAGGGCCGCCACGAGCACGAGCACGACCAGCCCGGAGCCACCCCGGCGGAGGCGTCGGCCCGCCGAGTGGCGTACGTCACCTCCGGACACCGCAGACCCCTCCCGACTACGCAGTTTGCGCGTTCGTGCGCGACACTAGCCGCACCGCATCGGAGACTGTGAGTGGAGGAACTGTGGAGTTCGACGTCCTGGTTGAGATCCCCAAGGGGCAGCGCAACAAGTATGAGGTCGACCACGAGACCGGCCGCATCCGCCTGGACCGGACGCTGTTCACCTCCACGCAGTACCCCGCCGACTACGGCTTCATCGAGGACACTCTCGGCCTCGACGGCGACCCGCTCGACGCGCTGGTCCTGCTGCAGGAGCCGACCTTCCCGGGCTGCCTGATCAAGTGCCGCGCGATCGGGATGTTCCGGATGACCGACGAGGCCGGCGGTGACGACAAGGTGCTCTGCGTGCCCTCGCACGACCCGCGCCTGGAGCACCTGCGCGACATCAACCACGTCTCCAAGTTCGACCGGCTCGAGATCCAGCACTTCTTCGAGGTCTACAAGGACCTCGAGCCCGGCAAGTCCGTCGAGGGCGCCAACTGGGTCGGCCGCGCCGAGGCCGAGGCCGAGGTCGCAGCCTCCTTCGAGCGGTTCAAGAAGTCCCACGAGGAGAACCCCGACCCGACGTACTGACCTCCAGTCGCCACGAGAGCGCCGCTCCCCCGTCGGG
>JBMOMG010000200.1:0-10429 GCA_049323155.1 Actinomycetota bacterium
TGGTGACGGTCGGGTCGGTCAGGACCCGGAGGTGAGGCAGGACCTCACTTGAGGGTGACGGTGGCGCCGGCGCCCTCGAGGGCCTCCTTGGCCTTGTCCGCGGTCTCCTTGTTGACGCCCTCGAGGATGGCCTTGGGAGCGGCCTCGACCAGCTCCTTGGCCTCCTTCAGGCCGAGGGAGGTCAGACCACGCACCTCCTTGATGACGTTGATCTTCTTCTCGCCGGCCGACTCGAGGACGACGTCGAACTCGTCCTTCTCCTCGGCAGCGGCGGCCTCGCCACCGGCGCCGCCGGCGGCCGGGGCCGCGGCAACGGCGACGGGGGCGGCGGCGGTGACGCCGAAGGTGTCTTCGAACTGCTTCACGAACTCGCTGAGCTCGAGGAGGGTCATCTCCTTGAAAGCGTCGAGCAGCTCGTCGGTGCTGAGCTTCGCCATGGTGGCGGTTCCTCTCTGTTCTAACTCCTGACCCTGGGTTACTGCTGGCCCCGGACGGTGACCCGTGCCGGTGCCCTCAGTGGGTCATCACTGGTGATGGTCGTGAAGGGCCCCGGGTCAGGACTCTTCGGTGGTCTCCGCAGCTGCGTCCGCGGGCGTCGCCTCGGAAGCATCTTCGGACGCGGGGGCCTCGTCGGCGACGGGAGCCTCCGCGGCGTCCTCGGCAGGAGCAGCGGCCGGCTCGCCGGCACCGCCCTGGAGGATCGACGGGTCCTGCTCGGCCTTGGCCTGCAGCGCACCCGCGAGACGGGCGGCCTGGGCGATCGGCGCGTTGAGCAGGTAGACAGCCTGGCTGAGCGACGCGAGCATCGCGCCTGCGAGCTTCCCGAGGAGGACCTCGCGAGACTCCAGATCAGCAAGCTTGGCGATCTCCGCCGCCTCGAGAGCCTTGCCTTCGAAGAGGCCGCCCTTGATGACGAGGGAGGGGTTTGCCTTGGCAAAGTCACGCAGGCCCTTGGCCGCCTCGACCACGTCGCCCTTGATGAAGGCGACAGCGGTCGGCCCGGTCAGCAGGTCATCGAATCCATCGATGCCGGCCTCGCGCGCAGCGATCTGGGTGAGCGTGTTCTTGACCACGGCGTAGTTGGCGTTCTCGCCGAGAGCGCGCCGCAGGTCCTGCAGCTGCTTGACGGTGAGACCGCGGTACTCGGTCAGCACAGCACCAGCAGACTCCTGGAACTCCTCCACGAGCTCTGCAACGGCTGCTGCCTTGTCTGGCCGCGCCATGGGTCTCCTTCCACGGATCATGAACTTGCGTGGTGGCCACCACCCGGAGGTGCCGGCCGAGAGACCGAATCGTCGGTGCCCGGCAACGAAAAACGCCCCGGCGCAGGAGGCACGGGGCGGACATCTGACGCACACGTCAGAAGATCACTTCGTGTCACCTGCGCAGGCCGCCCGCAGTGCGGGACCTTCAGCCGGGCGCTTCGCCCCTGGCGGGGTGTGGGCACGCCGACAACCGGCGGTCTCTGGTTTCGGGACAGAACTGTACGGCAGTCACCGACCCCGCTCCAAATCCGATGCCACCCGGCGGTCGACGACCGAGCCGGTGGTCGAGGAGCGGGGCGGAGCGAGCGTCTCGAGGCCACCGCCCGCCGGCAGCACGAACGCCGCCGAGGCCGGCCGCCGGAGCGGCACGGCACCTCGACGGCGCTCGCGGGTGCTGCTGGTGCTCGGAGGCTCAGGCCTCGTCGTCCGCCGCGACGTTGCGCGTGCGGTTGGGGTCGACCTGGACGCCGGGGCCCATCGTCGTGGAGACGGTGACCTTCTTCAGGTACCGGCCCTTGGAGCTCGACGGCTTGAGCCGGAGCACCTCCTCCAGAGCGGCGGCGTAGTTCTCGGCGAGCTGCTGCTCGGAGAAGGAGGCCTTGCCGATGATGAAGTGCAGGTTGGCGTGACGGTCCACGCGGAACTCGATCTTGCCGCCCTTGATGTCGGACACGGCCTTGGCCACGTCCGGCGTCACGGTGCCGGTCTTCGGGTTCGGCATGAGGCCGCGGGGACCGAGGACGCGGCCGAGACGACCGACCTTGCCCATCATGTCCGGGGTCGCGACGACGGCGTCGAAGTCCAGCCAGCCGCCGTTGACCTTCTCGATCAGCTCGTCGCCACCGACGATGTCGGCGCCCGCCTCGCGAGCGGCGTCGGCCTTCTCGGCGTTGGCGAAGACCAGGACCCGGGCGGTCTTGCCGGTGCCGTGCGGGAGGTTGACCGTGCCGCGGACCATCTGGTCGGCCTTGCGCGGGTCAACGCCGAGGCGCATCGCTACGTCGACGGTCTCGTCGAACTTCTTCTTGCTGCCCGCCTTGGCGATCTTGATCGCCTGCAGGGGGCTGTAGAGCTCGTCCTTGTCGAACATCTCCGCCGCGGAGCGGTAGTTCTTGCTGCGCTGCATGTCTGGTTCCCTCTTTCCTGGGCCAGGTGTGGTCGTTGGGGCGCGTCAGCGGCCCTGCCACAGTTGCTTGGATTCTCGGACGGTGGTTGCGAGACGGGCGCGTTCCTCGCCCTCCTCGACCACCGGTCGGGTGACTAGTCGGTGGTGACACCCATGGAGCGGGCGGTGCCCTCGACGATCTTCATCGCGGCCTCGACGTCGTTGGCGTTGAGGTCGGGCAGCTTCGTGGTGGCGATCTCGCGGACCTGGTCCTTGGTCAGCTTGCCGACCTTGTCCTTGTGCGGGACGCCGGAGCCCTTCTGCAGGCCGGCCGCCTTCTTGATCAGCTCAGCCGCCGGAGGCGTCTTCGTGATGAAGGTGAACGTCCGGTCCTCGTAGATGGTGATCTCGACGGGGATGACGTTGCCGCGCATCGACTCGGTGGCGGCGTTGTAGGCCTTGCAGAACTCCATGATGTTCACGCCGTGGGGACCGAGAGCGGTACCCACCGGCGGAGCAGGAGTTGCCGCCCCGGCCTGCAGCTGCACCTTGACGAGCGCTGCGATCTTCTTCTTGGGAGGCATGAAATCGGGTCCTTAACTGATGCGTAGCCGTGTTGCCACGGGATGTAACGGGTGGTGCTGCTCGAAGCTTCCGGTCAGACCTTCTGGATCTGGCTGAAGCTCAGCTCGACCGGGGTCTCCCGGCCGAAGATCTCGACGAGGGCCTTGACCCTCTGGGTGTCGGCGTTGATCTCGGTGATCGTCGCGTGGAGCGTCGCGAACGGGCCGTCGACGACCATCACGGAGTCGCCCACGCCGAAGTCGGCGACCTCGGTCTTGCGCTTGGCCGGCGCGCCGGGGGCGCCCGCCTCGGCGGGTCCGGCGGCCTCGGCCTGCGCGACCACGCTCGGGGCCAGCATGCTCTCGACCTCGCTCAGCGACAGCGGCACCGGCTGGTGGCTGTGGCCGACGAAGCCGGTCACCGACGGGGTGTGGCGTACGGCGGCCCACGACTCGTCGGTGAGGTCCATCCGGACCAGGACGTAGCCGGGGAGAACGGTGCGCTTGACGAGCTTGCGCTGGCCGTTCTTGATCTCGGCGACCTCCTCGGTGGGGACCACGACCTCGTGGATGTAGTCCTCCATGTTGAGCGAGGTGATCCGGTTCTCGAGGTTCGCCTTCACCCGGTTCTCCATGCCGGAGTAGGTGTGGATCACGAACCAGTCACCGGGCTTGGACCACAGCGTCTTGCGGAACTCCTCGAGCGGGTCCTCCTCCTCGGAGACCTCGCCGTCGGCGCTCTCGGCGACCTCGGTGTCGACGCTCGCCGCGCCGTCCTCATCCAGGGCCTCGGCTGACTCCTCGGGGCTCGCGACGGCGTCGTCGGTCACCGGAGCGGTCTCGGCGTCACCCTCGGGCTCGCCGTAGACGTCCTCCTCGGTGGCCTCGGGGGCGGGGGCAGCACCGCCGCTCGTGGCGGCGTCGGAGAAGGGGTCACCCGCGGGCGCGACCGGAGCGGCCTCGGGGGCCTCGGTGCCCTCGAGGTGTTCGTCGTGGGGCTGCGACACGGTTAATCAGTCACCTTCACTGTTGATGCTGCGCTGCGGGCGGGCGGCAGGTCGCGCTCAGCCGAAGACGGCGAACGCGAGCTTTCCGAATCCGAGGTCGAGCAGGGAGACGATCGCCATCACGACCACCACGAACACCATCACCACGATGAAGTACGTGATCAGCTGCTGCTGCGTGGGCCAGACGACCTTGCGCAGCTCGGCCACGACCTGGCGGTAGAAGGTGACCGGACTCGTGCGCTTGTCACTCGACGAAGAAACGGAGCGGCTCTCCGACACTGTCCTCCACCTTTCTCTCTCCTAGACCGGCTCGTCACCTCCCGACGGGAGGGACCTTGCAGGGCACGAGGGACTTGAACCCCCAACCTTCGGTTTTGGAGACCGATGCTCTGCCAGTTGAGCTAGTGCCCTTCGGCGGCTCGCCCTGCCCGACGTACCTGCCGATCGACGGACGCGACGAAGCCACGTGGCGCGATTGCGGGCATGACGACCAAGGGTGTCAACCACCAAGACGAAGAGTCTACGGGGTCGACCGACCCGAAGTCGAACCGAGCCGCCGACGGCCCCGCCTGCACCGCGCTCGAACCGCGGACCCGCGTGCGTGGCGCACCCTGCGGGTGGAACCATGATCCCATGACCGACAGTGCTGACCGTCCCGGCCGTCACGCGGCCACCCCCGCCCAGGCTCCCGCGGAGCGGCGCATCTCCGCACGCATCGGCGGCATCGCCGAGTCCGCGACGCTCGCCGTCGACGCCAAGGCCAAGGCGCTCAAGGCTGCCGGCCGCCCGGTCATCGGGTTCGGGGCCGGCGAGCCGGACTTCCCGACGCCCGGCTACATCGTGGACGCCGCGGTCGAGGCCTGCCGCGACCCGCGCAACCACCGCTACACCCCGGCCGGTGGGCTGCCGGAGCTCAAGCAGGCGATCGCCGAGAAGACCCGCCGCGACTCAGGCTACGTGGTCGAGCCGGCGCAGGTGCTGGTCACCAACGGCGGCAAGCAGGCCATCTACGAGGCGTTCGCCACGATGCTCGACCCGCTCGACGAGGTGATCGTCCCGGCGCCGTACTGGACGACGTACCCGGAGTCGATCCGGCTGGCCGGTGGCGTTCCCGTGGAGGTGCTCGCGGACGAGACGCAGGACTACAAGGTCACCGTCGCGCAGCTCGAGGCGGCGCGCACCGAGCGCACCAAGGTGCTGCTGTTCAACTCCCCGTCCAACCCCACCGGCGCGGTCTACAGCCGCGACGAGGTCGAGGCGATCGGACGCTGGGCGCTCGAGCACGGGCTGTGGGTGCTGACCGACGAGATCTACGAGCACCTGGTGTACGACGGTCTCGAGACCGCCTCGATGCCGGTGGTCGTTCCCGAGCTCGCCGACCGCTGCGTCGTGGTCAACGGGGTCGCGAAGACCTACGCGATGACCGGCTGGCGGGTCGGCTGGGTGATCGGCCCCACCGACGTCGTGAAGGCGGCCACCAACCTGCAGTCGCACGCCACCTCCAACGTCTCCAACGTCGCCCAGCGTGCGGCGCTCGCCGCGGTCGCCGGGGACCTGTCGGCGGTGGAGGAGATGAAGGTCGCCTTCGACCGGCGTCGGCGCAAGATCGTGGAGATGCTCAACCAGATCGACGGCGTGGTGTGCCCGGAGCCGAAGGGGGCGTTCTACGCCTACCCGTCGGTGAAGGGCCTGCTCGGCCGCACCGTGGACGGGGTGACCCCGCAGACCTCGGCCGAGCTCGCCGAGCTGATCCTGGACAAGGCCGAGGTCGCCGCCGTGCCCGGCGAGGCGTTCGGGTCGCCGGGCTACCTGCGGTTCTCCTACGCACTGGGCGACGACGACCTGGTCGAGGGCATCAGCCGGCTGCAGAAGCTCTTCGCCTGACCGCGTGACAGGCGAACGGGCGGACCGGCCGGGCGCTCCGTCGGGGGCCCGGTCGCTGACCGCGCTGCCCAAGGCGCACCTGCACCTGCACTTCACCGGCTCGATGCGGCACCCCACCCTGCTCGAGCTCGCCAACCGGGACGGCATCGCGCTGCCCGAGGCACTGGTCGAGGACTGGCCGCCGCGGCTGTCGGCGGCCGACGAGAAGGGCTGGTTCCGGTTCCAGCGGCTCTACGACACCGCCCGGTCGGTGCTGCGCACCGAGGACGACGTCCGCCGGCTGGTCCGTGAGGCGGCGGAGGACGACGTCGCCGACGGCTCACGCTGGCTGGAGCTCCAGGTCGACCCCAGTGGCTACGCGGCGAGGTTCGGCGGGATCACCGCGTTCACCGACCTGGTGCTCGACGCCGTCGCCGACGCCTCGGAGCGCACCGGGCTGGGCATGGCCGTGGTCATCGCCGCCAACCGCACCCGGCACCCGCTCGACGCGCGGACCCTCGCCCGCCTGGCCGCGCAGTACGCCGGGCGGGGCGTGGTGGGGTTCGGGCTGAGCAACGACGAGCGGCGCGGGCGCACCGAGGAGTTCGCCGCGGCGTTCCGGATCGCCGAACGGGCGGGACTGATGCTCGTCCCCCACGGCGGCGAGCTGCTCGGCCCGCACAGCGTGCGGACCTGCCTGGAGTCGCTGCACGCCGACCGGCTCGGCCACGGCGTGCGCTCGGTGGAGGACCCGGCGGTGCTCGAGCTGGTCGTCGAGCGCGGCGTGGCGCTGGAGGTGTGCCCGGTCTCGAACGTCTCGCTGGGGGTGTACTCCGACCTGACCTCGGTGCCGCTGCCGGAGCTGCTCGCGGCCGGGGCCACCGTGGCCCTGGGCGCCGACGACCCGCTGCTGTTCGGCTCCCGGCTCGCCGGGCAGTACGCCACGATGCGCGCGGCACACGACCTCACCGACGTCCAGCTCGCCGAGCTGGCACGGATGTCGATCCGGGCCTCCCGCGCCCCGGAGGGGACAAAGGCAGGGTTGCTGGGCGAGGTCGACGCCTGGTTGGCAGACTAGGCCCATGACCAACACACCGGGGGACCAGCCGACACAGCCCGAGCCGGAGGAGCCGACCGGCGAGCAGCCCGGCTTCTGGGAGCAGCAGGCGCAGAGCCAGCAGCCCTCCCCCTACTACGGCCAGCCGGCCTACCCGCCCTACGCGTACGCCCCGGACCACCCGAAGGCGACCACGACGCTGGTGCTCGGCATCCTCGGCCTGGTGGTCTGCGGCGTCGTCGCGCCGTTCGCCTGGGTGATGGGCAAGCGGACGCTGGAGGAGATCGACGCCAGCAACGGCAGGATCGGCGGCCGCGGGGCTGCCCAGGCCGGCTACGTGCTCGGCATCGTCGGCACGGTGATCCTCGCCCTCGGGCTGGCCCTGGTGCTGATCTACGTCCTGTTCATGGTGGCCATCATCGGCGGCGGGATCGCGACCTCCTGACCCTCGGCACCGGCGGCCGCGCGGCGCTCAGAGCACGCAGCCGACCATCACCGGCTCGTTCTCGAGCCGGATCCCGAACCGCTGCTCGACACCGGCCCTGATCTCCCGTGCGAGGGCGAGCAGGTCGGCGGTGGTCGCACCGCCCCGGTTCGTCAGCGCGAGCGTGTGCTTCGTCGAGAGTCGGACCGGCCCCTCGCCGTACCCCTTGCCGAAGCCGCTGCGCTCGATCAGCCAGGCGGCGCTGGTCTTCACCCTGCCGTCGGGCTGCGGCCAGCGCGGCGCGTCCTCGGGCAGGGCATCGGCCTGCTCCGGCGCGAGCAGCGGGTTGGTGAAGAAGGAGCCCGCACTCCAGGTGTCGTGGTCCTCCGCGTCGAGCACCATGCCCTTGCCGCGGCGCAACGACAGCACGGCCTCCCGGACCTCGGTCATCGGCACGCGCCCGCCCGGGTCGACACCGAGGGCGCGGGCGAGCTCGGCGTACCTCACCGGTGCGCCGAGGTCGCCGAGCCGGAGCTGGAAGGTGACGGTGAGGACGACGTACCGGTCGGGGTCGCGCTTGAAGCGGCTCGTGCGGTAGCCGAACCCGCAGTCGGCCGCGGCGAGGGTGCGTACGACGCGCTCGTGCCTGTCCCAGCAGCGGACCGACGCGATCGTCTCGGCGACCTCCTGGCCGTAGGCGCCGACGTTCTGGATCGGGGTCGCCCCGACGCTGCCGGGGATCCCCGAGAGGGCCTCGACGCCGATCCACCCCTCGGCCACGGCCCGGGCGACGAGCGCGTCCCAGGGCTCCCCCGCGGCGACGGTCACCGTGGCGCCGCTGCAGGCGTCCTGGTCGACGGTGACGCCCCGGGTGGCCACCTTCACGACCGTGCCCGGAAATCCCTCGTCGGCGACCACGAGGTTGCTCCCGCCGGCCACCAGCAGCAGCGGCTCGCCGGCCTGGTCCGCGGCACGGACCGCTGCCACGAGGTCCTGCTCCGTGCCCGCCTCGACGAAGCGCGCGGCCGGACCACCCAGGCGCAGGGTCGTGTGGCCGGCGAGGTGCTCGGGGAGGTGCCCGGACAGGCCCTCAGCCACGCGCCAGCACCGCCTTGGGGGCGCCGAGCACCTTCACCCCGTCGCAGGTGACCTCCAGGGCGACGTGCACCCCGTCCTCGGTGAGGTTCGCGACCGTCCCGGCCACGACCAGCTCGACGCCCTCGTCGTCGTCGGGCACCACCACCGGCTTGGTGAACTTGCAGCCGAGCTCGAGGATCCGACCAGGGGCACCGGCCCAGGTGTCCAGCGCGCGGGCGGCCAGCGCCATGGTGAACATGCCGTGCGCGATCACGCCGGGGAGGCCGACCGACCGGGCCACCCGGTCCGACCAGTGGATCGGGTTGAGGTCCCCGCTCGCGCCGGCGTAGCGGACCAGGTCGGCGCGGGTGATGCGGTAGGTCTGCGTCGGCAGCGCGTCGCCGGCGCCGAGACCCTCGACGTGGCCGGTCATCCCTGCTCCTCGGCGCGGTGCACGAGCGTGGCGTAGGCGGTGCACACAGACTCGCCGTGCTCGTCGGTGATCTCACTGCGGGTGCCGATGATGTCGGCACCGCCGATCTGGCGCAGGCTGTCGACGGTCAGGGTCGCGGTGAGCCGGTCGCCGACGACGACGGGCCGCGTGTAGGTGAACCGCTGCTCGCCGTGGACCACGCGGTGCAACGCGATGCCGACCTCGGGGTCCTCCATGAGCGCGGTCATCGCACGGAAGGCAACGACGATCGGGAACGTCGCCGGAGCGGTGCGCCCGTCGTACTCCGAGCCGGCCGCGCGCGCGAACTCCGCCACCCGCTCCGCGGTGACCGGGTAGGGCTCGGTGGGCGGGAAGGTCCGCCCGGCCAGCGCGCTGTCGACTGCCATGCGCGCGACGCTAGCAGGGCTCCCGAGAGGACCTCCGGGCCCGGGGTGGGTGCCGAAAGTCCCTGGGCGGGCCGACGCTCCGGCCGCCAGGGTGGGTGTGACCCGAGACACAACCGCCGCCTCGCTCCACGAGATCAGGAGAGACGCCATGAGCACCTTGCTGCCGCACTCCGCCGGCGACCTGGCGCTGGCGCCGGTCCTGATCATGCTCGAGCGCAACCTCGACGTGCTGCGCACGTGCGACGACGTGGCCTTCGAGCTGGCACTGGAGCTCAACGACATGGAGTACCGCTACACGAGCCCGGAGGCGCGCGCGCTGCGCGTGCTGAAGGCGGTCGTGCGCAACGTCAACCTGCACGGTCTCGACGTCTCCCCCACCGGCGACCTCAGCGGGATCAGCGTGACGCACGGCGAGTACCGGGTGTCGCTGGCGCTCGGCGCCAGGCTCGCGACCTACGTGGTGCACGGCGTCGCACAGTCCGCCGGCAGCGCGGTCTGAGAAGTCACGCCAGGTAGCGACGGACAGGCACAACGCAAAGGAGCGACGCCACCTCGACGGTGGCGTCGCTCCTCGCGTGCTGTCGGGGACCGCTCAGCGGGTCTCGCGGTGCGCGGTGTGCGTGCGGCAGCGCGGGCAGAACTTCTTCATCTCCAGACGGTCCGGGTCGTTGCGCCGGTTCTTCTTGGTGATGTAGTTGCGTTCCTTGCATTCGACGCACGCCAAGGTGATCTTGGGACGGACGTCCGAGCTCTTGCTGGCCACGGCGGATGCCTCTTCTTCTTAGGTAGTACTGCCTGTCCAAGTCTGCCCGGCCGTTCAAGCCCGGACGACTGCGGTGGTGCTGAGTAGCGGGGGCGGGACTCGAACCCGCGACACCACGATTATGAGCCGTGTGCTCTAACCACCTGAGCTACCCCGCCACCGGGACGGGGCCCCCGCCCACGACCGTGGACGGGTTTCCCTTACCCAGAGCCCCTTTACGGAATCGAACCGTAGACCTTCTCCTTACCATGGAGACGCTCTGCCGACTGAGCTAAAGGGGCAAGCGACGAGAAAGAATACACAGGCCCACGCGCTATGCGAAATCGAGCCGGCGGAGGTCCCGGCAACGGTCCCCAGAGCCTCGTCCCGAGCCCGGTGAGGGCATGATCTGCGCATGGACCAGGCAGCCCCATCCTTCTACGTCCGCAGCGGCGAGAGGTTCCTCCCGCAGCCCACGACGGCCAG
>JBMOMG010000201.1:0-10368 GCA_049323155.1 Actinomycetota bacterium
AGCCCTGCAGATCTCATGGTGGACGTCGTCCGCGTCAAGCGAGCAGGGCAGTGACCTGGTGGCACCCGGGGTGCATCACCGCCCCATCCAGAAGCGATGACCTCAGGAAGGTAGACCAGTGAGCCTGCAGCTGCGTGACGTGACGGCCCTGATGGACCGGTGGTTCCCGCCGGCGCTCGCCTCGGAATGGGACGCGGTCGGTCTGGTGTGCGGTGACCCCGAGCAGCCCGTGCAGCGCATCATGCTCGCGGTCGACCCGGCACCGGCCGTGGTCGAGGAGGCGCTCGAGTGGGGCGCGGACCTGCTCGTGGTGCACCACCCGCTGCTGCTCAAGGGCGTCCACTCGGTGGCCGCGACCACCCCGAAGGGACGGGTCCTGCACCGGCTGATCCGGGGTGGGTGCGCGCTGTTCGCGGCGCACACCAACGCCGACGCCCCGGCCGGAGGGGTCAACGAGTCGCTGGCGCTCGCGCTCGGGATCGCGGCCCCGGAGGTCATCGTCCCCGACCCCGGCGACCCGCTGGACAAGATCGTCACCTTCGTGCCGCACGAGAACGCCGAGGAGGTCCGGGCCGCGCTGACCCAGGCCGGCGCCGGACACATCGGTGACTACGACAGCTGCACGTTCACCGCCGAGGGGGAGGGCAGGTTCCGGCCGCTCGACGGTGCCACGCCTGCGATCGGCCGCGTGGGCGAGGTGGAGGTCGTCGCCGAGGCGCGGGTCGAGGCGGTCCTGCCACGAGGCCGCCGCCGCCAGGTGCTGGAGGCGTTGAGGGCGGTGCACCCCTACGAGGAGCCGGCCTACGACGTGATCGAGCTCGCCGACGTTCCCGGCTCCGGCAAGGCGGCGCGGGGCAGTGGCCGGATCGGCAGGCTCGCGGCGCCGACGACGCTCCGCGAGTTCGCCGCGCACGTGGCCGACGTACTGCCCCGGACCAGCCACGGGGTCCGGGTCGGCGGTGACCCCGACCGTCGTGTGGAGACCGTCGCCGTCACCAGCGGCGCCGGGGACTTCCTCCTCGACACGGTGCTGGGCACGGGGGCGGACGTCTACGTCACCTCCGACCTGCGGCACCACCGGGCCGCGGAGTTCCTCGAGCACGGCGGCCCGGCCCTGGTCGACGTCGCGCACTGGGCGGCCGAGTGGACCTGGCTGCCTGTTCTCGAGCGCACTCTGGTGGAGGAGGCAGGCCGCCGAGGGGATAACGTTGACGTCCGGGTGAGCACCACGTGCACCGACCCGTGGACCTTCCGCCCCTGACGACGGGGCCCACCGCCGACCGACCCCTCCGAGGAGCAGAGTGAAAGCCGACCCCTTCGCCCAGCTGAAGCTGTTGGACGTCCAGGAGCTGGACTCCCGGCAGGACCAGCTCCGGCACCGGCTCGCCACGCTGCCGCAGATCGCCGAGCTCAAGGAGCTCACCGCCCGGCGCACCGACCTCGACAACGCCGCCCGGGACGCCCGGATCGTCGTCGACGACCTGACCCGCGAGCAGAGGCGCGCCGACGCCGACGTGGAGCAGGTCAAGGCCAGGCGCAAGCGGGACCAGGACCGGATGGACCAGGGGCTGATCACCAACCCGAAGGACCTGGAGCGGATGCAGGGCGAGCTGGTCTCGCTCGAGCGACGGATCTCCGAGCTCGAGGACGCCGAGCTGGAGGTGATGGAGAAGCTCGAGGAGGCCCAGTCCGGGCTCGACTCGCTCACCGCCCGGATCGCCGAGCTCGACGAGCAGATCGCCACCGCCACGGCAGCCCTCGACCAGGCCAGGGCCGAGATCGAGGAGCAGCTCGCCGCCACCGCGGGCGAGCGCAAGGTCACCGCCGGTGACATGCCCGAGGACCTGATGAACCTCTACACCCGGCTGCGCGAGCAGAAGGGCGGCGTGGGCGCAGCAGCGCTCCGGGCCCGCAGCTGCGGGGGCTGCAGCCTGCAGCTGAACGCCTCCGAGCTCGCCGACATCGCGAAGACGCCCTCGGACGAGGTGCTTCGCTGTGAGGAGTGCAACCGGATCCTGGTGCGCACCTCGGAGTCCGGCATCTGATGGTCGAGCGGCCGACCTCCGTCGTCATCGAGGCCGACGGCGGCTCGCGAGGCAACCCCGGTGAGGCGGCCTACGGGTCGGTGCTGAAGGACGCCCGGACCGGCGCGGTGATCGCCGAGCGTGCCGAGCACATCGGCATCGCCACGAACAACGTCGCGGAGTACCGCGGGCTGATCGCCGGGCTCGAGCTCTACAACGAGCACGCGCCCGGTGCCGAGCTCGAGGTCCGGATGGACTCCAAGCTCGTCATCGAGCAGATGTCGGGCAACTGGAAGATCAAGCACCCGGACATGAAGCCGCTGGCGATGGCCGCCAACCGGCTCGCGCCGTTCGGCACCGTGTGGACCTGGATCCCCCGTGAGCGCAACAAGGACGCCGACGCGCTGCTCAACCGTGCCCTCGACGAGGCCACCGGCCGACCCACCCGGCGCACCCGCGCCGCGGAGGTGCCCGTGGAGGAGCAGCCCGTCGCCGAGGCCCGGATGGTCGGCTGGAGCAAGGACCTCGGCTCCCCGACGACCCTGGTGCTGGTCCGGCACGGTGCCACCGACCACACCACCGACAAGCGGTTCAGCGGTCGCGGCGGCCACGACCCCTCGCTCAACGCCGACGGCCTGGCCCAGGTGCGTGCCGTCGCGGACTGGCTCGCCCCGCTCGGCGACGAGATCGACGTCGTGCTCAGCTCTCCGCTGCGGCGTACCCGGGAGACCGCGCAGATCATCGCCGAGCGTCTCAACCACGAGGTCGAGGTGGAGGACGGGCTCGCCGAGGCCGCGTTCGGCACCTGGGAGGGACTGACCTTCCACGAGGTCCAGCAGGCCTACCCCGACGACCTCGACGCGTGGCTCGGCTCGTTCGACGTCGCCCCCGGCGGCACCGGTGACTCGTTCAAGGACATGGACACCAAGGTGCGCCGCACCCGCGACCGGCTGCTGAGCAGCTATCCGGGCAAGGCGGTGCTCGCGGTGACCCACGTGACCCCGATCAAGCTGCTGGTGCGGATGGCGCTCGGTGCGCCGCTCGACGCGGTCTACAAGATGGAGCTCGCTCCCGCGTCGGTCACCGTGATCTCGTGGTTCGAGGACGGTACGGCGTCCCTGCGGATGTTCAACGCCCGGCCGATGGAGACCGCCTTCATCGGCCGGTGACGCCCGGCCAGGTCGGCGACCCCAGTGCCCAACGTCCCGAGCCGGACGATGCAACTGGGCGGTTCACCCGTGGCGGGGACGGGTCGAGACTGGAGGTGAACCTCCGGGAGGAGCCATGTTCAGGTCTGTCGTCGCCGGCCTCAGCGCCGCTCTCGTCCTCGCGCCCGCAGCGGTGCTGTCGTCGGCCACGGTCGCCGCGTCGGCCGTGGACGACGGGTACCCCGACGGGGTCACCCTCTACCCGGCCCAGCTCGAGCGGGGAGCCGACACCCCGCTGCCGCACCTGCAGGAGGAGGTGCTCGTCGACGGCGACGTCCGGGTCCCGGTCTCCGGGCCCGGGGCCTCCGCCACGTGGCTGCTGGGGACCGTCGGCGACGACTACGTCGCCGAGACCGCCAACGCGGACTTCGACAGCTACACCGTGCACCTGGTCCGGGCCGACGGCAGCAGGAAGATCCTGCAGCGGCTGGGTCAGAACACCACACCGACCCTGTCCGCGGACGGCAGCCGGCTGGCGCTGACCACCCCGGTGCGGCCGGCGACACGGGTCCGGGTCGTGCGCACGCGCACCGGCGAGCTGGTGGGCACCCGGACGTTCGCCGACTACGGTGCCGAGATCAGCGACTACGGCGTGACCCGGATGGTCGTGACCGGCGTGATCAGCCGCACCTACTGGTGGAACCCGGCGCGGGACCGGGTGCGGCTGATCGTCGCCCGCCCCGCCTCGGCCGACATCGCCGCAGACCGGCTGGTGGTCAGGGTTCCTCACCCCACGGTCGCGTGGGAGGAGTGCCAGAAGACCGTCCGGCTCAGCCGCCCGAACGTCGTGCTGTGGCGCTCGTGCCGGGACGTGCCCTGGCTGTTCTCGCCCGACGGCAACCGGATGGTCACCGTGCCGATCCTCACCGACGGGATCGGGCCGCGGATGGTGCAGGTCCGTCGTGCCGCCGGCACGCTCCTGCGCACCTACCGGGCACCGATGTTCTTCGGCTTCGTCGAGTGGGAGTCCGACCGTCGGCTGCTGCTCCAGCCGGTCGGGAGGAAGTACGTCGCCGCGGTCCGGTGCAGCGTCGTCGCCGGCTGTGAGCGGGCCTCGCGGCTCTACCCCTCGCCGGGCACCTACGACCCGGTCATGACGATGCGCTGGTCGTTCGCCTAGCACCTCCCGGTGCCCGGCGTACGGCGGTCACGGTGATCCCCGCGGGCGCCGACGCTCCCATGCCGCACACACCGCGAGCACGAGACCGACGCAGCCGAAACCGGCGAGGACGTCGACCACGTAGTGCTCGGCGTAGTACACGAGCATGAACGACATGGCCGTCGGGTAGAGCAGAAGCAGCCAGCGCCACCGGCTGCGCCACCGGGAGATGGCGTAGAGCGCGACGAACAGCGCGATCGCCGCGTGCAGCGACGGCATCGCCGCGACCGGGTTGCCCACCGCGGAGAACCGCTCGTGCCAGCCCACGTCACGCAGGTCGTACCAGCCGCGGCCGGTGATCCGGGCGACGCCGGGGGAGACCGCGCCGTCGCGGACCGCCAGCCACGGTGGCGCCATCGGGTAGGCGAGGTAGACCACCAGCGCCACGATGTTCAGCATCAGGTAGCGGCGCATGTAGGGCACCCAGGCGGCACGGTTGCGCAGCCACAGCACCGCTGCCGTCGTCAGCGCGACGAAGAAGTGCGAGTAGTAGACGGTCGTCAGCACGACGTCGTACCAGGCCGGCGGCGAGCTGCGCTCGCACGGAACCCCGCACAGCGCGGCCTGGAGGTACTCGGTCGGCAGCACCCCGCCGAACAGCGCCCGGTCCGCCGCCACGGGCTCGGTCACGTGCACCGCGGCGAGGCCGAGGTCGTCGGCCAGGCCCCGGCTGTAGAGGTACACCGTCAGCACCAGCAGCGGCAGACCCCAGTCCCGGGGGAAGGCCAGGTGCACGCGCCACGGCGCCCCGGCGTTCCATGCGACGGTCGCCAGCCAGATCCACGCGAACGCGGTGAACGTCTGCCTGGGCAGGCCGACCAGGACCGTCCAGCCCACCAGGGCCGCGGTGTAGCCGAGCATCGCCGTGAACCGTGCCTCGCGTGTCGTCGCGGGCAGGGACGCGGTCCGCACCTCCCCCATGGGAACCCCTCCGGTCCCACCCTAGGAAGCACTCGCGGCCGGGGTCAGGGTCCTTCGTCGGTCCTCGGACCCCCCGACGAGGTGGGGGAGGACCCATCGGTGCCGGTCAGAGCTCGCTGACCACCACGTCGAGCTGGGTGCCCTGCCGGCCGGCCGGGCCGAGCTCGACGTGCCAGCCGAGGTCGCGCAGCTGCTCGGCGAACCGGGCCGGGGTGGCGGGGCTGCCGCCGTCCTCGAGCAGGCTGCGGACCAGCCGGCCCTTGGTCGCCTTGTTGAAGTGCGAGACCACCTTGCGGGTGCCGTCGACCTCGTGCAGGACCCGCGCGGTGACCACGCGGCGGGCGATGTCCGGGTCGGGCCGCCAGAACGAGGCGTACGTCGACGAGCGCAGGTCGACCAGGAGGCCGCGGCCGGCGGCTTCCTGGACGGCCTCGCCGAGCCGGCTGTTCCAGTACGTCGCGACCGGCCCGATCCCGGGCAGCGACACCGTGCCCGAGAGCCGGTACGCCGGGATCCGGTCGCCGGGACGCACCAGCCCGAACAGCGCCGACGTGACGGCCAGCCGCCCGCTCGCCCGCCTCTTGGCTGCCGCGTCGAGCCGGCTGAGGTCGAGGGCCTCGTAGAGGACCCCGGAGTAGACCTGGTCGGCGCGCGCGGTCGGCGCGGTGCGCAGCTCGGCGTTGCGGGCCACCTCGTCGGCCTGGGTCTTGCCGAGGCCCAGCACCTCGGCGGCCTTGCCTGCGTCGCCCGCGGCGTCGGCCCCGCCCGTCGTACACAGGGAGACGAGCGCGTCGAGCACCTCCGACCGGGCCTCGGTGAGGGCGGGGAAGCTCAGTGCGGCAAGGTCGAGCGGTCTCCCGCGGCGGGGAGCGGTCTTGCCCTCGGACGGCGGCAGCAGGATCAGCACGCGCGCCAGCCTATGCTGAGCAGGGTCGCCCCCGACCGCGAGGAGTCCCGCCGTGACGAGACACGTCGTCCGCGTCCATCACGCCGACGGAAGCGAGCTGCGCAAGGGGGTCGAGACGATCCGCGCGGAGCTGGGCGTGACTCCGGAGTTCCCGCCGGAGGTGCTGGCCGCTGCCGAGGAGGCGGCGCGCAGTCCGCGGCTGCCCGACCTCGACCGCACCGAGCTGCCGCTGGTCACGATCGACCCGGCCTCGGCGCAGGACCTCGACCAGGCGATGCACATCGCGCGGGAGGGCAGCGGGTACGTCGTGCACTACGCGATCGCCGACGTCGCCGCCTTCGTGCGGCCAGGGGACCCGGTCGACGTCGAGGCGAACCGGCGCGGTGAGACGTTGTACGGCGCCGACTCGAAGATCCCGCTGCACCCCACCGTGCTGTCCGAGGACGCCGCCTCGCTGCTCCCGGGCCAGGCGCGGCCCGCGCTGCTGTGGACGATCAAGGTCGACGAGTCCGGCGAGGGCACCGACGTCGTGGTGCAGCGGGCGATGGTGCGCAGCCGAGCCAAGCTCGACTACGAGTCGGTGCAGCGGGAGGTCGACGCCGGGCGGGCCGACGAGATGTTCGGCCTGCTGCGTGAGGTGGGGGAGCTGCGCCGGCACCGCGAGGCCGAGCGGGGCGGCGTCTCGCTGCCCTTGCCGGCCCAGGAGATCGACATCGACGGCGACCGGTGGTCGCTGTCCTTCCGCAGCATGCACCCGGTGGAGGAGTGGAACGCCCAGATCTCGCTGCTCACCGGCATGGCCGCTGCGGACCTGATGATCTACGCCCGGGTCGGGCTGCTGCGCACCCTGCCACCGGCCGACTCCCGCGACGTGCAGCGGCTGCACCGCACCGCGCGCGCCCTGGGCATCGAGTGGCCGGCCGAGCAGCTCTACCCCGACTTCATCCGGTCGCTGGACCCGACCCGGCCCGCGCACGCCGCGATGGTGGTGGCCAGCACTCGCCTGCTGCGCGGCTCGGGGTACGTCGGGTTCAACGGCGCCGTCCCGGAGCAGGCCGAGCACTCGGCGCTCGCCTCGGAGTACGCCCACGTCACCGCACCGCTCCGACGACTCGTGGACCGCTACGCCGCCGAGATCTGTGTCGCGCTGTGCGCGGGCACCGACGTGCCCGACTGGGTCCTGGCAAAGCTCGCCGAGCTGCCGGCCACGATGCAGACCTCGGGCCAGCGAGCCAACCAGTACGAGAACGCGATCCTGAACCTCGTCGAGGCCGAGGTGCTGCGGCACTCGGTCGGCCGGACCTTCGCCGGGGTCGTCGTCTCGGTGGACGGCGACGACCCGCGCAAGGGCGAGGTGGTCGTCCAGGACCCGGCGATCGAGGCGCCGGTCACGGGGACCCGCGAGCTGCCGCTCGGCACGCACGTGACCGTCCGGCTGGTGCAGGCCGACCCGGCGAGCCGGAGCGTGCGTTTCGAGCTGGTCTGAGCGCTATCCTTGACCCGGATGAGCCGGCCGGGCGACCGCGTGGGGCGCAAGCCCCCCGAGGAAGGTCCGGGCTCCACAGGGCGAGGTGGTGGGTAACACCCACCCGGGGCGACCCGCGGGACAGTGCCACAGAGAGCAGACCGCCGCCGGTGTCCTCGGACACCGGCGGTAAGGGTGAAAGGGTGGTGTAAGAGACCACCAGCGTGCCGGGTGACCGGTGCGGCTCGGTAAACCCCACCTGGAGCAAGGTCAAGAGAGGGTGGCGGCCGGAAGGCCACCACCTGCGCGGACGATCGAGGGCGGCCCGCCCGAGTCCGCGGGTAGACCGCACGAGGCTGTCGGCAACGGCAGCCCTAGATGGATGGTCGCCGATCGGGCATCGTGAGATGCCCGGGAACAGAACCCGGCCTACAGGCCGGCTCATCCGTTCAAGCGCCGGGAATGTCCGGCCGTGACCGGTCGTTGTGTCCAGAGCGCGGGAGCGAAGGGAGCACCACGATGACGTTCGAGATGCCGGGCCGGGTCAACCACCCCGCCGACGTCTACCACCGTGCGTGGGAGCTGCTCGAGGACCGCTCTCCCAAGCAGGCCATCGAGATCCTCGACCCGGCGATCGAGACCGAGCCCTCCTCGACGAGCCTGCGGACGCTGCGCGCGTGGGCGTACTTCCAGACCGCCCAGCTCGGCAAGGCAGAGAGCGAGCTCGCCGTGTTGGTGGAGCAGGCGCCGACCGACGTGTGGGCGCGGTTCGCGCTCGGCCGCGTGCTGGAGCGGCAGTCGCGCTACTCCGACGCGCTCCCGCACATGCGGCTCGCCGCCGCGATGTCCGGCGACCCCGAGCACGAGGCCGGGGTGCTGCGCGTGGAGCGTCGGATGGCCGAGTCCGGCGGCTCGTCGTACGACGACCTGCGGTAGCAGCCGACCCCTCAGGGGAGGGTGAGGATCTCCGCGCCGTCGTCGGTGACGAGCAGGGTGTGCTCGAACTGCGCGCTGGGACGCTTGTCCTTGGTGACGACCGTCCAGTTGTCGTCCCACATGTCCCACTGGTAGGTGCCCAGGCACAGCATCGGCTCGATCGTGAAGGTCATCCCCTTCTCGATCACGGTGTTGTAGGCCGGCTCGTCGTAGTGGGGGATGATCAGCCCGGAGTGGAAGTGCGTGCCGATGCCGTGCCCGGTGAAGTCGCGGACCACGCCGTAGCCGAACCGCTTGGCGTAGGACTCGATCACGCGGCCGATCACGTTGACCTGGCGGCCCGGCTTGACTGCCTTGATCGCCCGGCGCAGCGACTCCTCGGTGCGCTCGACGAGCAGCCGGCTCTCCTCGTCGACGTCGCCGGCGAGGAAGGTCGCGTTGGTGTCGCCGTGCACCCCGTCGATGTAGGCGGTGATGTCGATGTTGACGATGTCGCCGTCCTCGATCACCCGGCTGTCGGGGATGCCGTGGCAGATCACCTCGTTGACGCTGGTGCACAGCGACTTCGGGAAGCCGCGGTAGCCCAGCGTCGACGGGTAGGCACCGTTGTCGACCAGGAACTCGTGACCGATCCGGTCGAGCTCGTCGGTGGTGACGCCGGGTGCGACGTGCTTGCCGACGAGCTGCAGCGCCTGCGCCGCGAGCCGGCCGGCCACGCGCATCCGCTCGATGGTCTCGGCGTCCTTGACCTCCGAGCCGGTGAACGGCGCGGGGGCGTCGCGGTCGACGTACTCCGGCCGCGGGATGTGCGGCGGGACCGGTCGGCGGGGCGAGATCGTCGCGGGGGCGATGGGAGTCACGAGGACGAGTGTAGTTTCTGAGTCGCGGGACACCATGTGCGCGTCCGTCGACCCAGAACAGGAGCCCTGGCATGGAAGCCGAGTACTGGTACTGCCTCAAGCACCATCGCGTCGAGGGCCGGGAGGGCTGCAAGAACGCGGACCGGCTCGGGCCCTACCCGACCGAGGCGGAGGCGGCACGTGCGCTCGAGCACGTCGAGGAGCGCAACGAGGAGTGGGACAACGACCCTCGCTGGAAGGACGACGACGAGGAGGAGGAGTGACCGCGCCGCGCGGTCCCGTCCCCGCGTGAAGCTGAACCTGGCCCAGTCCGGACCGTTCATCGGGGCGGCCGGCATGGCCACCACGCTGTTCCTCTACGCGTGGTCGGCGATCGTGCTGCCCGACGTGGTCACGCTGGTGGTCCTGCCGCTGGTGTGGCTGGTCCTGTTCGCGCTGATGGTCGCCTGGTTCACCACCCGCCCCTACCGGGTGGTGGCCTTGCCGTTCGTCGCCACCGCGGTGTGGTTCGCGGCGATGCTCAGCCGCTGACCGTCGCGCCTCAGAACGTGTGCTCGTCGGCGGGGAAGGTGCCGGCTGCGACGTCGGCGGCGTAGTCCTGGGCGGCCTTGAGGAGTACGCCGTGCAGGTCGGCGTACTTCTTCACGAACCGCGGCAGCCGACCGGTGCGCAGCCCGGCCATGTCCTGCCAGACCAGCACCTGCGCGTCGCAACGCACGCCCGCGCCGATGCCGACCGTCGGGATCGACAGCGTCGCGGTGACCTCGGCGGCCACGTCACCGGGGACCATCTCCATGACGATCGCGAACGCTCCGGCGGCCTCGAGCGCCTTCGCCTCGGCGACCAGCCGCTGGGCTGCGTCGCCGCGGCCCTGCACGCGGTCCCCAC
>JBMOMG010000202.1:0-10264 GCA_049323155.1 Actinomycetota bacterium
CACCGCGGGCGTCGTCGATCGGTTTGCCCATCTCGCGGGTGGTGAGCAGGGCGAGGTCGTCGGCGCGCGCGGCCACCCGGTCGGCGATCGCGTGCACCGCGGCAGCGCGCTCCGCCGGAGCGGTCCGCGCCCATTCGCCGGACGCCTTGACCGCCGATCCGACCGCAGCCTCCACCTCTGCCGGGGACGCGATGGCGACCTCGCCGAACAGCGATCCGTCGGCGGGGTCGTGGATCTGGATGGTCGTGTCGGGCACGTCGCCTCCTTCGTGGTCGGGACTGTGCCGTGCCCGTACCCGCGACGACTGCTCCCACAACCCCTAGGTGGGCATCTCGTGCCGCAGGCGGTCCTCCAGCCAGCGCGCCAGCCCACGGTCGGAGGCCTGGCCGCGCCTGCCCTGACAGATCTCGTGCACGACGGTCCGTGCGACCGCCTCGGGGCTGACGCCGTACTCCGCCGCCCACAGCGCCAACAGGCTCGATGCCGCGTCGGCGTCGATGGAGTACCGGAAGATCAGCACGCCCTTGGCCTGATCCAGCAGAGCCGCGATGTCGGTGCGGTGGCCCGGCAGCACCGGCTCGTCGATGGTCCCCGTCATGTCTGTCCTTGCTCGAAGCAAGTTGTGGGTCGCCTGCTTCTCAAGCGCACAACCTCTGGTGACGGTACCCCGCCCGGGTCACGCCGTCGAGACCCCGCATGCCGCCCCAGCCGGTGGGTACGCCGACACAGAAGCCGGCGCGAGCCGGGCACCCGCAGGAGAGGAGCAGACAGTGGCCAACCACGACACCGTCAGCGACGAGCTGTGGGAGGAGTTCCACCGCGTGGTCAACATGACCTCGCGCGAGCTCACCGACTGGCTGATGGTCCGCAGCGCGGACGAGAACGCCGAGGCGCTGCCCGACCAGGCCGGCACCGCGACCGGCCAGCACGTCGTGCAGATCCTCGGCAAGCGCCGCACCGACCTGACCGACAAGGACGCCGCGGTGATGGAGAAGGTGGTCCGCAAGGTCCACGAGGAGCGGCGCGACGACCTCGAGCCCACCGCCGGCCAGGCCGCCTGGCGGCACAAGCTGATGACGCTGGGGCACGACCCGCTCAAGCCCGCGGAGTAGCCGCGTGGCCTCCGCCGACACGCTCACCTTCGTCGGTACGGCGACCACGCTGATCCGGCTGGGGTCGTTCACGGTGCTCACCGACCCCAACTTCCTGCATCGGGGTCAGCGCGCCTACCTCGGCAAGGGGCTGTGGTCGAAGCGGCTCACGCAGCCGTCGATGCAGCCGGCCGACCTGCCGCCGCTGGACGCCGTGGTGCTCTCGCACCTGCACGGCGACCACTTCGACCGGGTCGCCCGCCGCGGGCTGGCGCGGGAGCAGCCGGTGATCACCACCCCGCCCGCGGCGAAGCGGCTGAGCCGGTGGGGCTTCGAGACGCGCGGCCTGGACACGTGGCACACCGAGACCCTCACCAAGGGCGAGGAGACGCTCACCGTCGAGGCCCTGCCGGGCATCCACGCCCGCGGGCTGATGGGGGCGCTGCTGCCGCCGGTGATGGGCTCGTTGCTCGAGCACCGGGTCGGCGGCGAGGTCGACCGGCGGGTGTACCTCAGCGGCGACACCCTCACCGGTGAGCACATCAGCGAGATCGCCCGGCGCCACCCCGACATCGACGTCGCCGTGGTGCACCTCGGCGGCACGCGGGTGCTGTTCCACACCGTCACGATGGACGCCGACCAGGGTGTCGACTTCCTGCGCCGCGTCGGCCCGCGTCAGGCGGTGCCGGTGCACTACGACGACTACGGCGTCTTCGCCTCGCCTCTGTCGGCGTTCACGCGCCAGGCGGGGCTGGCCGGGCTCGGCCACCTGCTCACGGAGGTACGCCGTGGGGAGACGGTCGCGCTGGGGAAGGCCGAGCCGGGGGAGTGACGTCACAGGCATGACCCTCGGCGCCCGGGGCATCCCGAGCCATGCCCCACAACGGACGCCGGGCGCGCGACGCGGCCCGCGAGCACTTCGGTCACGAAACCCTGCTTCCCGGGCAGGAGGAGACCATCGGGGCGCTGCTCGACGGCCGCGACGTGCTGCTGGTCTCGCCGACCGGCTCCGGCAAGTCACTGACCTACCAGGTCGCCGGAGTGCTGCTCGAGGGCTGCACGGTGGTGGTCTCGCCGCTGCTCGCGCTGCAGGCAGACCAGATCGACAGCCTCGAGGAGGGTGGCCCGCAGCTGCGCGCGGCGCGGGTGAGCTCCGCGGAGACCGACAAGCAGCGCGAGGAGGCCCTGGAGCGGGCCCGGACCGGTGAGGTCGAGTTCCTGTTCATGTCACCGGAGCAGCTCGCCGCCGACGACGTCCGGGAGCGGGTCCGCGAGCTCGGCCCCAGCCTGGTGGCCGTGGACGAGGCGCACTGCGTGTCCGCGTGGGGGCACGACTTCCGGCCGGACTACTTCCGGCTCGGCGAGCTGATCGACGACATCGGTCGGCCACGGGTGATCGCGATGACCGCGACGGCTGCGCTGCCGGTGCGCAACGACATCGTCGACCGGCTCGCCCTGCGTGACCACCGCGTGGTCGTCACCGGCTTCGCCCGCGACAACATCGCCCTGCGGGTCACCCGCTGTGCCGGCGAGGACGAGCAGCGCCAGGCGGTGCTCGACGCGGTCACCGAGGGCGCTCAGGACGGCGGCGCCGGGATCGTCTACTGCCGCACCCGCAAGGGCGCCGAGGAGTACGCCGGCATCCTCGAGCTCGCCGGGCGTCGCACGGCGGTCTACCACGCCGGGCTGAGCCAGAAGCGACGTGACGCCGCGCACGAGGCGTTCATGGCCGACGAGGTGGACACGATCGTGGCGACGTCGGCGTTCGGGATGGGCATCGACAAGCCCGACGTCCGGTACGTCGTCCACGCCGACGTGCCCGAGTCGCCGGACACCTACTACCAGGAGGTCGGTCGCGCGGGGCGTGACGGCGACCCGGCGACGGCGACGCTGGTGTACCGCGCCGAGGACCTGTCGCTGGGCAGGTTCTTCGCCGGCGGCGTCCCCAAGCGCAAGGACGTGGCCGCCGTACTGGCCGCGCACGCGAAGGACCCGGACACGGTCCGCGAGGCGACCGGTTTCGGGCCACGCAAGGCCGGCCGGATCCTCAACCTCGCCCAGCTCGTCGCCGAGACCGGCGGCCCCACCGGTGCGGGGCAGAAGGCCGTGGACGCGGTGGTCGAGCGCGCCGAGGCGCAGCGCAAGCTGGAGCACTCGCGGGTGGAGATGATGCGCGGCTACGCCGAGTCCGACCGGTGCCGCGCGGAGTTCCTGCTGGCCTACTTCGGCGAGCCGGCCGACGGCCTGTGCGGCATCTGCGACAACTGCCGTGCCGGGCTCGCGGAACAGCCGGCCGACGAGAGCCGGAGCCCGTTCCCGCTGCAGTCCCACGTCCGGCACGCCGAGTTCGGCGAGGGCACGGTCACCGACATCGAGGAGGACCGGATCACCGTCCTGTTCGACGACGTCGGCTACCGCACGCTGTCCTTGGCGCTGGTCGAGGAGCAGGAGCTGCTCGAGGGGGCCTGACCGGCATGGCCCCTCCCGGGTCGGGTACGGCTCACCATGCCCGCGAGAGTCGCCCGCGCGAACGTCGCCGCCACCGGGTCCTGGACCGACCCGGACGGGTTCCGGATGCCCGCCGGTGAGGTGCACGCCTGGCTGCCCGGCACGAACCAGACCCTGTGCGGGCTGTCCACGAAACGGTCGCGGCTGGAGCGGTTCTCGCACGTGGACTGGCTCGACGTGCAACCCGCGACCGGGCGCGACGCCGACGAGGTGACCGACGTCTGCCCGCGCTGCGCAGCCGCGATGGGGCAGCGCCGGGACACGAAACCGTGGACGCGGACCAACCCGCGCCCCTGACCGAGATCGACCGCACCCAACCCGAGGAGGAGCGATGGCCGACCAGCTTCCGCTGCCCGACTACGACAACCTGCCCACCGGCTCGATCGAGTCCCGGATCCGCACGCTCGGCGAGGCCGACGTCCGCACGCTGCTGGACCACGAACGTGCGCACGCCGACCGGATCCAGGTGGTGCAGCTGCTCGAGCGGCGCCTGGTCGCGCTGAACACCGGCGAGGCCGGACCCTCCGGCGGCAACCCCCAGGCCGCGGCACCCGAGGCGGCTGCCGGCCCGGCCGGCGGATCGAAGGTCTCCCCGCAGACCGAGGGCGACCCCCAGAACCCGCCGTCGCAGGGCGTGCCCACCAACCCCGCCCAGCCGCGCCGCTGACCGCCGAGAGGGAGGGAGCACAGATGCAGAACCCGGAGAGAACCACCGGCCGCCTGGTCCGGGCCCTGGGCGCCGCGAGCGCCGGGCTCGGCGTGCCGATGCTGTGGCGCACCGACGACGTCGCCCGGTTCGCCGGTGTCGACGACAGCCCGGTCGCGCCCGCCATGATCAAGGCCGTCGGCGCGCGCGAGATGGTGCACGCCGCGATGCTGCTGGTCGGTCCGCAGCGCTCGGTGTGGACCCGGGTGGCGGGCGACGCGATGGACCTCGCGGTCCTCGGAAACGCACTGGCCGCGCGCAGCGGCGAGCGCAGGACGCGTACGACGCTCGCCACGGCCGCCGTCGCGGGGATCGCCGCGGTCGACCTCTACGCCGCCGTGCGCACCGCCCGTGCCCAGCACGGCGCCGGCCGGCCCGGACCGCTGGAGCTGCACGCCTCCACCACGATCGCCCGCAGCCCGCAGGAGGTGTACGGGTTCTGGCGTGACTTCGAGAACCTGCCCGACTTCATGCTGCACCTGCGCTCGGTCACCGACCTCGGCGACGGCAGGTACCGCTGGGAGGCCAACGCGCCGGCCAAGCGCAAGGTGACCTGGGAGGCCGAGGTCACCGGCGACGAACCGGGTCGGCGGATCTCGTGGAAGTCGACCAAGGGCCTGGCCAACTCCGGCACCGTCCACTTCGCGGAGGCGCCGGGCGACCGGGGCACCGAGGTGCGCGTGGTGCTCCACTACGACGTGCCCGGCGGCCGGCTCGGACGGGCGGTCGCGAAGCTGCTCGGCGAGGAGCCCGAGCAGCAGGTGCGCGACGACCTGCGCCGGTTCAAGCAGGTGCTCGAGACCGGCGACGTCGTACGCACCGACGCGCTGCCGCACGGCACCGACGCACGGCACCAGATGGTGCAGGGACCGGCCAAGCCGGCCACGCACGAGAAGGCGAGGAGCCACCGATGAGAGCAGTCGTGTGGGAAGCGCCGACCAAGGTCGGCGTGCAGACCGTGCCGGACCCGCAGATCCTCAGCAGCCGGGACGCGATCATCAAGGTGACCTCGACCGCGATCTGCGGCTCCGACCTGCACCTGGTCGACGGCTACATCCCGAGCGTGGTGCCCGGCGACGTGCTGGGCCACGAGTTCATGGGCGAGGTGGTCGAGCTCGGCGCGGACGTGAAGAACCTCCGGGTCGGCGACCGGGTGGTCGTGCCCTTCCCGATCGCCTGCGGCGCCTGCCGGCCCTGCAAGCGGGGGCTGACCTCGCTGTGCGAGAACTCCAACCCCAACGCCGGCCAGGCCGAGAAGCTGCTCGGCCACTCCCCGTCGGGCATCTTCGGCTACTCGCACATGCTCGGCGGCTACCAGGGCGGGCAGGCGGAGTACGTCCGGGTGCCGTTCGCCGACGTCGGGCCGATGAAGATCGAGGACGACCTCACCGACGAGCAGGTGCTGTTCCTCACCGACATCCTGCCCACCGGCTACATGGGCGCCGACCTGTGCGACATCCAGCCAGGTGACACGGTCGCGGTGTGGGGCGCCGGCCCGGTCGGCCAGTTCGCGGTCGCGAGCGCCTACCTCCTCGGTGCGGAGAAGGTGATCGCGATCGACCGCGTCCCCGAGCGGCTCGCCATGGCCGAGGACAAGGGCGGCGCGCACCCGCTGAACTACGAGGAGGTCTCGGTGCTGCGGGAGCTCCGCGAGCTCACCGCCGGCCGCGGACCCGACCACGTGATCGACGCGGTCGGCATGGAGGCGCACACCGACGTCACCCCGCTGCACGTGTACGAGAAGGCCAAGCAGGTCGCCAAGGTGGAGACCGAACGGCCGCACGCGCTGCGCGAGGCGATCCTCTCGGTCGCCAACGGTGGCACGGTGTCGATCATGGGCGTCTACGGCGGGATGATGGACAAGTTCCCGATCGGCTCGGTGATGAACCGGTCGCTGACGATCAAGACCGGGCAGTGCCACGTGCACCGCTACATGCGCCCGCTGCTGGAGCGGATCCGCAACGGCGAGATCGACCCGACGTACATCATCAGCCACCGGATGTCGCTCGAGGACGCGCCTGAGGGCTACGACCTGTTCAAGCACAAGCAGGACTCCTGCACCAAGGTGGTCCTCAAGCCGTGAGGCGCCGTTCCCGGGAGGCCGCGGCCGAGCCCGCCAGGCAAGCGCCGACGGTGGTGGCCCCGCCGGCGGTGCCCGGCCCGATCGCCAGGGTCTGGCAGGACCCGCTGGGCCGCGCCGGCATGCGCAGCGCCCAGATCCTGCTGGTGCTCGCCGTGGCCTGGGTGGTCACCGACGTGGCGATCCGGCTGCGGCTGCTGGTGATCCCGCTGCTGATCGCCACGCTGATCGCGGCGGCCGCCAACCCGCTGGTCGACTGGCTGGACCGACGCCGGTTCGTCCCGCGCTCGCTCGCCGTGATCGGCACGATGCTGGCCGGCCTCGCGCTGCTCGGCGGGCTCGGCTGGTGGATCGGGGCCGCGGTGGCCGGCCAGTGGCAGGACCTGCGCCGGTCGGCGATCGAGGGTCTGGAGCAGCTGCGCGACTACCTGGTCGACGGGCCGCTGCCGATCGACCCCGGCGACCTGAGCGGCCTGCAGGAGCGGGCTCGCGAGTTCCTGTCCGGGGCCCAGGTGCAGCAGGGCGCGATCACCGGAGCGACGGCGGTGCTGGAGTTCCTGACCGGGCTGTTCCTCGGCATCGTGCTGCTGTTCTTCCTGCTCCGCGACGGTCGCCGGATCTGGGGCTTCGTCGCCGACCAGCTCCCGGCCCGGCAGCGCGACCGTTGGCACACCGCCGCGACGCGCGCCTCCGGCGTGCTCGGCGGCTACGTCCGGGGCACGGCGGTGGTCGCGACCGTGGACGCGCTCGTGATCGGGATCGGCCTGGTCGTGGTCGGTGTGCCGCTGGCGCTTCCGCTGGCCGTCGCGGTGTTCCTCGGCGCGTTCATCCCGCTGGTCGGTGCGACGCTGGCCGGCACCCTCGCTGCGCTGGTGGCGCTGGTCTCCAACGGGCCGGTAACGGCCCTGATCGTGGTCGGCATCGTGGTCGCGGTGAACCAGCTCGAGGGCGACCTGCTCTACCCGGTCGTGATGGGCCAGGCGCTGGCGCTGCACCCGCTGGCGATCCTGCTGGCGCTGACCGCCGGCACCATCGTCGCCGGCGTCGTCGGCGCGATCCTCGCGGTGCCGTTCGCGGCGGTGGCGTGGGTGGTGGTGAAGACCTTCCGGGAGGCCCGGGCGCGCGAGCCGGTCGAATCCGCCGGCTGAGGCTGTCCGGTTGCCGCTGTCCGAGGCGTCCGGCCGTACGGAGTTGTACGGAAAGCCCGTCGCCACTCCATATGCCGCGCCGGAATCCGGATAGTGGTCCTGCGCCCGAGGGGGACTCGGGGCGCAATCGCCGGGGAGCTCCGGGAGGAGCGGCGCCGGTGTTCACGAGCCAGCGCAACGGGGGTGCTCGGGAACACCGAAAAGGCTGCCCATCCTCCCGGAGCCGGGCATCATGGGGGTTCGGCCGGTCGCTGTCTCCGCGACCGGTTTCAGGGGGTGGGGACGATGAACGACGTACGCAGACAGGACCGGCTCACGAGCGTGCCGGCACAGCGCCGCGGCCGGCACCCGGGCGCGGCAGCACAGCTGGGGCGCCCGCCGCACAACCCGCGGCCGTTCCGGCGGGCGACCGTGGCCGCCGTGGTGGCCGCCGCTCTCGTGGTCGTGGGCTGGGTCGGCTGGGAGCAGTCCAACTGGCCGCCCCCGCCGCCGACGGGCACCTCGGTGGAGCAGTCCACCGGCAAGTGACCGGTACGGCGTGACGCCCCTCAGAGCTCGATGCGCTGCGGGGTGAACGGCATGAACGGCCCCTTCTGCTCGACCATGCCGCCCTGATCCTCGACGGCGCTGCGCTGCTCCACGTCGGCATCAGCCTGGGGTGAGTCGTCCGCCTGCTCACCGGCGTCCGGCTCACCGGCGGTGTCGGTGTCCGGCTCGGCCGCGGCGTCGCCCCCCACCTCGCCGGCCTCGCCGGAGCCCTCGTCAGCTCCCTCTTCCGCGGCCTCGGACGAATCCTCCGCTCGGTCGCTCTCCGCGACGCCCATCGCGTGCTCCAGCAGCCCTGAGGGCGCGGCGCCGGTGAGCGTGGTGAGCATCTGCCGGACGTTGGCCAGCTGGGCGTTGATGCTGTCGCGGCGCTGCATGGCCGCGGCCAGCTCGCGCTCGGAGTCGGCGCGGACCCGGGCGGCGACGGACCTGGCCTCGTTGACGATGGCCGCCGCCTGCTGCTCGGCGTCCTCCAGCAGCCGCTTGGACTCCCGAGCCGCCTCGGCGTGGGCGGCCTCGGCCTCGGTGCGGGTGCGCTCGGTGTGCCGCTCCAGCTCCTCCAGCCGCTGCTTGGCCTCCTCCATCTGCTGGGCGAACTCCTCCTCCGCCTTCTGCCGGCGGCGGGCGAGCGTGGTCTCGAAGTCGGCGGCGGCCTGCGCGGCGGTGGCCCGCTGCTTCTCGTGCAGCGCCTCGGCCTCCTGGATCCGGGCAGCCGCGTCACGCTCGGCGGCGTCGAGCCGGTCGTCGGCCGACCGGCGGGCGTCCTCGAGGATCCGGGCGGCCTCGGTCTCGGCGTCGCTGCGCCGCTGGGTCGCGTAACGGTCGACCTCGGCGCGGATGTTGGCGACCGACTCCTCCGCCTGGGCGCGGTGTGCAGCCGCCTCCTCGCGGGCTCGGGTGCGCAGCTCCTCGGCCTCCTCCTCGGCCAGCGCGAGGATCTGCCCGACGCGCTCACCGAGGTGGGCGAAGGTCACCGGGGTGGGTGCCTGCGGCTCCTCCTCGGGCCGCGTGGCGGCCTCCTCCGCCGCTCGGGAGCGTTCCTCCGCACGGGTGCGCTCCTCGGCCTCGCGGGCCAGCTGCTCCTCCAGCCGCTGCACGCGCGCCTGGAGCGCGGCAGCCTCCTCGCGCGCCCGGTCCGCGCTCTCGGCGAGCTCGTGGATCCGGCGGTCCACCTGGGCGGGCTCGTACCCGCGCAGAACCACCCTGAAGTTCTGCCCTGCGTCGCTCATGGCTGGTCGTCCTCTTCGTTCTCTCGGTCGCTGGTGCCGTCCGCCGTGGGGGCGGCCGGCGGCACGTCGGTGAAGGTACTGCTCTCGGCCGGGACAGCCAGGGCCTGGATCACACCGGAGAGCTGGCCGAGCTCGGCGGTGATCTCGTCGCGGCGGCGGGTGAGCACCGCGACCTCGCTGCGGGCGTCCTCCAGGAGGGTCCGCGCCTGCCGCCGGAGGGTATCGGCCTCCTGCCGGGCGTCGGCGACCAGCGTGGTCGCCTCCTCCCGCGCGGCGACCAGCTCCTCCTGGGCGGTACGCCGGTTGCGGGTGACCTCCTCGGTGACCCGCTCGCGCAGCAGCTTGGCGCCGGACTCGGCCTCGCCGAGGCGACGCTCGGCGCGCTCGCGGAGCAGCGTGGCGTGCTCCTCGGCGTCGGCGCGGATCGCCTCCGCGCGGGCCTGGGCGTCGGTGAGCAGCCGGTCGGCGTCCTTGCGGGCCGCGGCGAGGACGTGCTCCGCGGCGTCGCTGAGCTCGGCGGCCTGCTCGTCGGCGTCGGCGATCAGGTCGCGCATCCGCCCGGTGAGCCGGTGCACGACGTCGCCGACCCGGCGTCGTACCCGCTGGGTGTGCAGGGCCGCACCGCTGTGCGCGGCCGCCTTGATCCGCTGGGCCTCCAGCTCGGCGGTGGCGAGCAGGGAGTCCATGGTCTGCCGCGTCCAGGCGGTCTCCTCGGCGGCCGCCGCGAGCGACTGCTCGGCCTCCTGGGTGGCCTCGGCGACGATCCGCTCGGCCTGCTCCTTCGCCTCGTGGTGCAGGGACTCCGCCCGCTCTCGCAGCTCGACCGCCTCACGCTGGGCGTCCTGCCGGAGCTGCTCCGCCTCGACGCGGGCGCTTTCGCGGGTCTCGTCTGCTTCTGTCCGGGTCCGCTCCAGCAGCTCCTCGGCCGCCTGCTCCGCCGCCAGGCGAACCTGCTC
>JBMOMG010000203.1:0-10237 GCA_049323155.1 Actinomycetota bacterium
GCCACCGGCCGGCCGGTGCGGATCCGGGTGCCCGACCTCGGTGTGGACGTGCCGGTGGTGCCGCTCGGGCTCAGCGGAGGCGTGCTCGTGCCTCCCGCCGACCCGCAGCAGCTCGGCTGGTGGGAGGGCGGCGCGGAGCCAGGTGCGCTCGAGGGGACTGCGATCCTCACCGGGCACACCGTGAGCAGCGGCGGGGGAGCGCTGGACCGGCTGCACCGTCTCGACGTCGGCGACAAGGTGGTCGTGGTCACCGCCCGCGGGCGGATCGGCTACCACGTGGACAACGTCGCGAAGTACTCCAAGACCACGCTGGCGCGAGTGTCCGAGAGGGTCTTCGACCAGCACTCGCCGGGACGTCTGGTGCTGGTCACCTGCACCGACTTCGACGGCTCCCAGTACCTCGCGAACACCGTCGCGTTCGCGTCCGTCGAGCAGTGAGCCGGCCCCCGACGGATCGGGTAGAGTTGCCGCTCGGGCACAGCGTCGTGCACGGCCGCTCTCGCGAGACATGCGAGCTGCAGAGCCAGGACAAGCCGACCCTCACACACTTTCGAGGAACACCGTGAGCAAGCCCGTCGTACTCATCGCCGAAGAGCTCAGCCCCGCAACCGTGGACGCGCTGGGCCCCGACTTCGAGATCCGCCACTGCAACGGCGCCGACCGCGCCGAGCTGCTCCCCGCGATCGCCGACGTCGACGCGATCCTCGTCCGCAGCGCCACCAAGGTCGACGCCGAGGCGCTGGCCGCAGCCAAGCGGCTCAAGGTGGTCGCCCGCGCCGGCGTGGGACTGGACAACGTCGACGTGAAGGCCGCCACGCAGAGCGGCGTGATGGTCGTGAACGCCCCGACCTCCAACATCGTCTCCGCCGCCGAGCTGGCCGTCGCGCTCATGCTCGCCGCCGCCCGCCACGTCGCCCCGGCCAACGCCGCGCTGAAGAACGGCGAGTGGAAGCGGAGCAAGTACACCGGCGTGGAGCTCTACGAGAAGACCGTCGGCATCGTCGGCCTCGGCCGGATCGGCGTCCTCGTCGCGCAGCGGCTCTCGGCCTTCGGCATGAAGGTGATCGCCTACGACCCCTACGTCCAGGCCGGCCGCGCCGCCCAGATGGGCGTCCGTCTGGTGACCCTCGACGAGCTGCTCGCCGAGGCCGACTTCATGTCGGTGCACCTGCCCAAGACCCCCGAGACGATCGGCCTGATCGGCGAGGACGAGCTGGCCAAGGTCAAGCCGAACCTGGTCCTGGTCAACGCCGCGCGCGGCGGCATCGTCGACGAGCACGCGCTCTACCTCGCCCTCAAGGAGGGCCGGGTCGCCGCCGCGGGCCTCGACGTGTTCGCCAGTGAGCCGTGCACCGACAGCCCGCTGTTCGAGTTCGAGAACGTCGTCGCCACGCCGCACCTGGGTGCCTCCACCGACGAGGCCCAGGAGAAGGCCGGCATCGCCGTCGCCAAGTCCGTGCGCCTGGCCCTCAACGGCGAGCTGGTCCCCGACGCGGTCAACGTCCAGGGCGGGGTCATCGCCGAGGACGTCCGGCCCGGGATCCCGCTGGTCGAGAAGCTCGGTCGCGTGTTCACCGCACTGGCCGGTGAGGTGGCCCAGCAGCTCGACGTCGAGGTGCGCGGCGAGATCACGCAGTATGACGTCAAGGTGCTCGAGCTCGCCGCCCTCAAGGGCGTGTTCAGCGACGTGATCGAGGAGCAGGTGTCCTACGTCAACGCCCCGCTGCTCGCCGCGGAGCGGGGCCTCGAGGTCCGCCTGGTCACCGAGCCGGAGAGCCCTGACCACCGCAACCTGATCACCCTGCGCGGCACCCTCGCCGACGGCTCGCAGGTCTCGGTCTCCGGCACGCTGGTGGGCATCGCCCAGCGCGAGCGGCTCGTGGAGGTCAACGGCTACGAGCTCGACATCGAGCCGACCGAGCACCTGGCCTTCTTCCGCTACACCGACCGGCCGGGCATGGTCGGCACGGTCGGGCAGATCCTCGGCCAGGCCGACGTCAACATCGCCGGCATGCAGGTGGCCCGCGACGCCAAGGGCGGTCACGCCCTCGTCGCGCTGTCGGTCGACACCGCGATCACGCCCGAGGTCCTCGAGCAGATCCAGACCGCGATGGACGCCGAGTCGGTCAGCGCCGTGGACCTCACCGAGTAGGTGCCCGCCGTACGCCTGGGTCGGTGAGCCGCGACGTCCCGGACATACGGGACGAGCCGGCGGCGCGCCTGGGCTGGACCGCCCCGCAAGCCTTGCCGAGCGGCTTCCTTCGCAGCCACGCTGGTGGCCTGCGAAGGAGGCCGCCATGATCCGAACCCCTGACCAGCGCGTGCGGGTCTTCGTCTCCTCGACGCTGAGGGAGCTCGCCGAGGAGCGGTCGGCGGTACGGCGGGCAGTGGAGCGGCTGCACCTGTCACCGGTGATGTTCGAGCTCGGGGCCAGGCCGCATCCACCGCGGGAGCTCTACCGCGCCTATCTCGCGCAGAGCGACGTGTTCGTCGGCATCTACTGGCAGCGCTACGGCTGGGTCGCACCCGGGGAGAGCGTGTCCGGCCTGGAGGACGAGTACCTCCTCTCCGAGCGGCTGCCACGGCTGCTGTACATCAAGCACCCGGCGCCTGACCGGGACGCCGCGCTGTCGTCGCTGCTTCAGCGGGTGCAGGCCGACGACCAGGCCTCCTACCGCCGGTTCTCCAGCACCGAGGAGCTGGCCGAGCTGGTCGGTCATGACCTCGCCCTGCTGTTGAGCGAACGGTTCGGCGAGGCCCGCGTGCCGCCGGCGTCGGAGCGTCCTCGCGCGCCGCTCCCCGCCCCCTTGACGAGGACCGTCGGGCGGAGCCGGGAGATCGACGAGGTCCTCGCGCTCCTCGAGCACGGCACCCGCCTGCTGACCGTGACCGGGCCGGGTGGCGTCGGCAAGACGAGGCTGGCCGTGGAAGCGGCCCACGCGGCCGCGCGGCGCGGATCCACGGTGCACTTCTTCCCGCTCGCGTCGGTGTCCTCACCGAGTCTGGTGCTGCCCACGGTCGCCGACCAGCTCGGAGTGCGCGATGCGGCCTCACCCACTCCCTGCGACTCGCTGGTCGACTACTTCGAAGGTCGCAGCGCACTGCTGCTGCTCGACAACCTGGAACAGGTCGTCCCCAGCGGCCCCGACCTGGTGCGCCTGCTGGAGCGGGCGCCGGGCCTGCAGATGCTGGTGACGAGCAGGCAGGCGCTGCGGGTGGTCGGCGAGCACGAGCTGGCTCTCCCTCCGCTGGCCGTCCCGCCGGAGGCCGCCTCGTCCGTGGAGGTGGGGCAGGCACCCGCGGTGCAGCTGCTGTTGGACCGGGCCCGCGACCGCGGCGCGACCGTCGAGGTCACCGACGACAGTGCGCCGGCCATTGCCGGGCTGTGCCGGCGGCTGGCCGGTCTGCCGCTGGCGATCGAGCTCGCCGTACCGCGCCTGCGCCTCCACGGTCCCCGGGCGCTGCTGGACCGGCTCGAGTCGACCCTGGACCTGCCGGCGGCCGGTGAGGACCTGCCCTCCCGGCAGCGCACCCTGCGGGCGGCGCTGACCTGGAGCCACGACCTCCTCGACGACGCCGAACGCGCGGTGTTCGCGCAGATGAGCGTCTTCACCGGGGGTTGCACCCTCGACGGCGTCGAGGCGGTGTGCACCGACAGCGGGGGAGCGGTCGACACGGCGCTGGCCGGGCTCCTGGACAAGAGCCTGGCGAGGTTCGGTGACCAGCTGCCCTTCGGCGAGGTGCAGATCAACATGCTCGAGCCGGTGCGGGAGTTCGCGCGAGAACAGCTGGATGCCCGCGGAGGCACCGCGCGGGCACGCCAGCGTCACCTCGACTACATGTCGGCGTTGGGCCACGAGGCGGCTCCGTTCCTCTGCGGGCCACGCCAGCGTGAGTGGGCCGCGCGCTTCGACGCGGAGCGGGCCAACGTCCGGACTGCGGTGGAGACGGGCCTGGAGTCCGGGCGATTCGCGACCGTCCTACGCCTGGTGTGGGACACCTTCGTCTACTACTACATCCGTGACGCGCTCGAGGAGTCCCAGCAGTGGGTGCTGCGTATCGCGCGGGAGCGGGAGAGCCTCTCGCCCACGGACCAGGCGCTGGTCGACGTCGGCCTGTTCGTCGTGGGAGCGCAGCCTGCCGACGTGGACCCGGAGGTGCTGTTGCCGGCCGCGGCGGAGGCCTTCGACGCGGGCGGGCTCCCGCTCGAGGCGGCGGTGGCGCGACACAACCTCGGTGTCCACTTCCTGCGCCGGGGCGACCTTCCGCGTGCGGCGGAGGCGCTGGAACACGCATCGCGCTCCTACGCCGCCATCGACCACGACTGGGGGGTGGCCATCGTCGAGATGACGCTGAGCGCCGCGCACGCCGGTCCTGGTGGCGACCGGGCCCGATCACACCTCGAGGTGGCCCTGCGGCATGCCCGGCGCATCGACAACCGGCACCAGATCGCCCAGGCGCTCCAGGGGCTGGCTCTGCTCGACGCTCTGCACGGCCGTCTCGACGTGGCAGCAGGCGAGCTGTGCCAAGCGACCGACCTGGTGATCGACCATCGCTGGTTCGGTGGGGCGACCTACTGCCTCGAGGCCTTCGCAGCGGTCGCGCTCGCCCAAGGCGATCCCGCGGACGCCGTACGGCTCGTCGGGACCGCGCGCTCGCTGCGGATGCGGCGCGGCACCGCGGACTGGACGTTCACCGCCGACGCGGCCGACCCGGTGCTGCAGAGCGCGCGCGGCCTGGTCGACGAGCAGGCGTTCGCCGAGCACTGGCAGGCCGGCCTGGCTGCGGACCAGGATGTCTTCACCTTGCTGGGATCCCGCCGCGCTGTCCTGCTCGGTCAGCCGGGCGCCACCACGCCGACCGCGCCGGAGGAGATCAGCGCTTGGCGGCGATGAGTACGGCGGCGTCGGAGGCCACCATCACCTCCACCGTGGTGAACCGCTCGTCGGTCAGCCACTGCTCGCGGAGCACGTCGACGCGACCCTCGAAGACCGGCGGCCAGGACGCGCAGGGAGTGAAGTCGTCGAGCACGACGATCCCGCCCGGCTCGATCAGGTCGATCACCGTGTCGGGGCCGCTGCTCTTGGGCTCCTTGGCATCGAGGAACAGCAGCGAGAACGGGCCGCGGTCGCGCAGGATCGACCAGTCGGCGGCCACCACCTCGACCTGAGGGTCGTCGACGAAGATCTCGGCCGCCGCGTCGGCCAGGGTCGCGTCGAGTTCCGCGGTGAGGATCCGGGCGTCGTCGCGCACGCCGCTGCGCAGCCAGGCCGTCCCGACCCCGCAGCCGGTGCCGAACTCTGCGAGCGTCCCGGTGCGCGTCGCCGCCAGGGTGGCGAGCAGACGCCCCGTCTCGTTGCGGCAGAACGACACGTAGCCGCTGCGCCGCGAGACGTCGAAGGCGCGCGAGACAGGGGCCGGCAGCTCGAGGGGGGCGCTCATGGCGTGCAGTCTGTCAAAGACGCCGACCGCGTCCACGCATCAGAACGGCGTCTCGCATGCTGAGAAGTCTTGTGAATGTGGGCACATGCGGCGTGGCGCATGCCTACCCTGGATGCATCATGCGGAGCTTCTTCGTACTTATCAGCCGCCGCGGCGAGGCCTCTTAAGTAAGGCCACCTCGCCGCGGAGTTCGGCGTTGTCTGGCCCTACGAAGAACCTCCGCAGCGAGAAGCACGAAGCACGCATCACCTGCACCCCTCGTCAGAGATCCCCTCGCAGCAGCGCAACCCGCACTCGAGGATCGAGTCTCATCGGCTCGCAGCGGAGCCGGCCGTCGACAGTACGACGGCCACCCCCCAGCACGATCACGCCACGGGCACCCCGTGCGATCCGCTGCAGCACACCATCGAAGACAACCAGCGCCACCTCTTGGCGCATCGATCCTTTTGGAGCAAGCCATGTATGACATGTATCCCGAGTGGGGCCCCTCACGTCACGACTACGCCGTCCAGGCTGCCGAGGCTGCGCTGCAGGCGGCTCTCGACCTGCGGGACAACGGCGGTCAGCGCCCCGACGACAACTAGAGTCGTCGTTCATGACGCAGTCGTTGAAGCTCGCCGTGATCCCCGGCGACGGCATCGGTCCGGAGGTCACCGCAGAGGCACTCAAGGTGCTCGAGCAGGTGACCCCGGCCGGTGTGAAGTTCGAAGCCACCCGTTACGACCTCGGAGCGGAGCGGTATCTCGCCACCGGTGAGGTGCTTCCCGACTCGGTGCTCGCCGAGATCAAGGAGCACGACGCGATCCTGCTGGGCGCGGTCGGCGGCAAGCCGGGTGACCCGAACCTTCCGCCGGGGATCCTCGAGCGAGGCCTGCTCCTGCGACTGCGGTTCGAGCTCGACCACTACGTCAACCTGCGCCCCTCGCGGATCTTCCCCGGAGCCAGCTCCCCGCTGGCCGCGCCGGGCGAGGTCGACTTCGTCGTCGTCCGGGAGGGCACGGAGGGGCCGTACGTCGGCAACGGCGGCGCCCTGCGCGTCGGTACGCCGGCCGAGATCGCCACCGAGGTCAGCGTGAACACCGCGTTCGGCGTCGAGCGGGTGGTCCGCGACGCGTTCGCACGGGCGGCCAAGCGTCCGCGCAAGAAGCTCACGCTGGTGCACAAGACCAACGTGCTCGTGCACGCCGGCGCGGTCTGGTCGCGTCTCGTCGACGAGGTGAGCAAGGAGTTCCCCGAGGTCACGGTCGACTACCTGCACATCGACGCAGCCACGATCTTCATGACCACCGACCCGTCCCGCTTCGACGTGATCGTCACCGACAACCTCTTCGGCGACATCATCACCGACCTCGCCGCCGCCATCACCGGCGGCATCGGGCTCGCGGCGAGCGGCAACGTGAACCCCGACCGCACCTTTCCGAGCATGTTCGAGCCGGTGCACGGCTCTGCTCCCGACATCGCCGGCCAGCAGAAGGCCGACCCGACTGCGGCGATCCTGTCCGTCGCGCTGCTCCTGGAGCACCTGGGCTTCGACGAGGCGGCCCGCCGTGTCGAGGACGCCGTGGTGGCCGACCTCGCCGAGCGCGGCACCGGCCCTGCCCGTCGTACTGCCGAGACCGGCGACGCGATCGCCGCCCGCCTCTCGCGCTGAGGCGCTCAACTTCGTGGGCCTGACGTGGCCCGGTGGGCCGGCGGGGGCGGCCCGCGGCCGGCCACGGTCCTCATTCAGCAGCACTCATGTGGGTCAGGCCGGCACAGATGCGTGCTTCCAGCCGCCCGGTCGCGTGACGGGGCGGGGGGCACAGGTGCCCTTCGAACCCTTGCCTCCCTTCATCTCGTAGCCCCTTTCAGGGCGCTGCTCGCACTTGCCGCCGTCGCCCCACTTCGGGCGCTGAGGCCCCTTGTCGCCGTACCTGGGCTTCCACACCGGGTTGACGTCTGCGCCCTTCGCGGTGGCGTTGCCGCCGGTCTGGCCGGTGTTGGTGTTGTTCTGGGCGACCTTGCCGTTGCCGCCGATGGCGGCTTGGCCGGTGGTGTTGTCGTTGTCGCAGTGGGCGAACAACGCGATGCACTGCAGGCCTTGGGCGCCGAGGTTGATGCCCTGGGCGTTGGCGTCGCCGCCGGTGTCGTTGGCGTTGTTGGTCTGGGTGACGGTGCCGTTGCCGCCGTCGGCGTGGGTGGTGCCGGGGCGGTTCTTGCTCCAGTAGCCCTTGCCGTCGTAGCTGCCCTTGCCGTCGTAGCTGCCCTTGGTGTCGGACTTCTTGTCCTTGCCCTTCTCGGGGTAGCTGGACTTGCCGGTCGCGGTGGCGTTGCCGCCGGTCTGGCCGGTGTTGGTGTTGTTCTGGGCGACGTAGCCGTTGCCGCCCTTGGCGGCTTGGCCGGTGGTGTTGTCGTTGTCGCAGGAGACCTTGATGCCGATGCACTGCAGGCCCTGGACGCCGACGTTGATGCCTTGGGCGTTGGCGTCGCCGCCGGTGTCGTCAGCGTTGTTGGTCTGGGTGACGGTGCCGTCGCCGCCGTCGGCGTCGGTCTCCGCGGCGGCCCCCTTCTGGCTACCGGTCGACGCAGGGGGAGTTCCCTCGCTCGATGATCCGGAGACCACCGACGTGACTGCGGACAAGGGCTGGGTGGCGTCGTTCGCGTCCGCTTGGGCGGTGATCTGGGCGAGGACCCAGAAGCCGCCGACGCACGCCACGGTCACGCCGAACCGTGTCTTCCACGTGTAATGCATGGTCTTGCTCCCTCGAAGTGAGTTCTGTGTCGCGGCGCGGATGCGCCGGTGGAAGGCCCGCGCTGAGTCGGGCGCGCCCGGAACCGGGCGATCAGAACTGCAATGAGGGAACTAGCCGGGACGGTCTTGGACCTGCGCCGCGCGGCCGGAGAGTGCGGTCGCAGTGCCAGGCGTGAGCTGGGCCAAGCCGTTGGCGCGGAGCAGGAGCGCCGCACCGAAGACTGCCATGAGGAGAAGAAGAACGGATCCGGAGGCGCCCTGCGTGCCTCCGCCAGCCGCCGTGATGGCCTCCGCGAGCCCGCCGAGCTGTGTGAGCAGGTTGCGGTCCGGCCCCGGCAGCGGGTCGACGGAGCTGGCACCGGAGCCGGTGACCGAGGTCGACCCGGCGGCGAGCGCTGCCGGCCACGTCGAGTGGTCGAAGCCGCGGCCGCCGCCCAGGCCGGACTCGATGAGGTTGGGCTCGTGGGTGAGCAGCGAACGGACAAGCGGCGGTACGACGGTCGGTGCCGGCCGTGCGCCCGACGTGGTCACCCCGGTCGTCGAGCCGGGTACGTCGTACGCCGGCGACCAGTCAGCCCTCCAATCGGACGCCGTCGTCGCCGGTGCCGGTGCCGGAAGCACGGTCATCGTGGTCGACGAGGGCGAGGGCTGCCACGCCGGACCGGCGGGCGCGGTGCTCGCCGTGACGCCCGACGCACGGTCGAGCCCGGGGAGGAGGATGGCCGTCAGCTGGCTCGGGCTCACGGAGACGACGCCCGTCAACGGTGTCAGGTCGGCGGCGAGGCTCGGGGCAAGCAGGGGCGAGACGACCTGTCCCAGCAGGGGGTCCGTGGACGAGAGGAGGGGCGGCGCGGTCACCTGGCCCACGAGGCCCGTCACCGGCGCTGTGTCCAGGCCCGGCACCAGGGACTCCCGGGTCAGTTGGTCGAAGATCGGTGTCGTCTCGGTCAACGGCGCGAGCACCGGATCCGTGGTGCCGGTCGCGACGGCACCGAGATCGGCCAGCAGACCGTCGGCCAGCCCCGTGAAGATCGGCGTCGTGGCCGCGGCGGGTGCTAGGGCCTGTTCGGCCAGGCCATTCGCGGCGTCCGTCACCGGAGTGAGCGTCGGTCCGGCGACAGCTTCGACCTCCTGGACCGGCTCGGTCAGGGTGTCGAGCAGCTCGGCGTCGAGGAGGCGGGTCTCGGCAACGGTGGGGACCGCGGCTGGTGCCACCTCGTCCAGGAGACGGTCGAAGACCGGTGTCGCCTCATCGGTTGTCTCGGCGAGCCGGTCGGGCAGCGGCGCTGCGGTCTGGTCGACGGGTCGAGTGACCGGGCGGGTGAACTCGGCGACGGTTGCCGTCGCCTCGGCCGCGAGCCCCTCGGTCGGGGGCACCTCTGCCGGGGACTTCCGGGTGGGCAAGGCTTCCGCGGGCTCGGTGGCCGTGCGCAGGGGTTGCATGGCCTCGGTCGGGAGGGGCTCGGCAGGGCTGGTCTCGGTGGGGAGGGCCTCGGCGCGAAGGGGTTCGGCAGGCAGCGGTTCGAGCAGGGCCGCAGCCCCCGCGGTGCCGGCGGATCCGGTCTCCTCGTCGTCGGGCGCCGTGTCCTTCCCGGGAACCGCCGCGGCACCTCGCACGGCAACGGCATCGGCCACGGGTTGCTTGGCAGATTCAGCGGGCCCGTTCTCGACGAGCGCCGCCGCCGTCTCGGTGACGTGCTCCACCGAGCCACCGCTCCCCGGCCCCGATGAGGGCTGACGGGCCGGGGAGGGCGTGGGAGGCTCGGCACCGGTGGTCTCGGCGATCGAGGTGACCGTCGTACCGGCCGCCTCGACTGGGGACTGCACGTCGGCGCTCGCGGGCGAGACCGGTTCGGTGCCCTCGTCGGCCGAGGCAGCCGACGCGCCGAGCACGATCGCCCCGGCTGCGGCAGCAGGTAGCACCAGGCCCCTCAGCATCAGACCCGATCTCGCAGTTAGCCGCTGGGGCCTTGGCGCCAGGCGGCTTGGACGAGGGTGACGAGGGCTGGCAGTGGGTTCGACGTGGCGATCATCGCGATTGTCACGAGCGGAAGTGACATCAGG
>JBMOMG010000204.1:0-10170 GCA_049323155.1 Actinomycetota bacterium
GCGGCCACCACGCACCACCTGACCGGGCGAAGGGATCGCCGTGTCCCCATCCCATTTGGGGGCGCGACGGGGTACCTTCGAGGAAGTAGCAGTGGTGGACAGCGAGCCGGCGCGTTCAGTGCCGGCCTGAGTCGTGAGGAGACGTCGCCTGTGGCACGCATTGGTGACGGGGGCGACCTGCTGAAGTGCTCGTTCTGCGGGAAGAGCCAGAAGCAGGTCAAGAAGCTGATCGCAGGACCTGGCGTCTACATCTGCGACGAGTGCATCGACCTGTGCAACGAGATCATCGAGGAGGAGCTCAGCGAGGGCGGTGAGGTAGGGCTCGAGGAGCTGCCCAAGCCTCGCGAGATCTTCGAGTTCCTCAACTCCTACGTGATCGGCCAGGAGAACGCCAAGAAGGCGCTCGCGGTCGCGGTCTACAACCACTACAAGCGGGTCCAGGCCGGTGTCACCACCGGCCGCCACGCCAAGGACGACGCCGTCGAGCTCGCCAAGTCCAACATCCTGGTGATCGGCCCGACCGGCTGCGGCAAGACCTACCTCGCCCAGACCCTCGCCCGGATGCTCAACGTCCCGTTCGCGATCGCCGACGCGACCGCGCTCACCGAGGCCGGCTATGTCGGTGAGGACGTCGAGAACATCCTGCTCAAGCTGATCCAGGCCGCCGACTACGACGTCAAGAAGGCCGAGACCGGCATCATCTACATCGACGAGATCGACAAGGTCGCCCGCAAGGCGGAGAACCCGTCGATCACTCGGGACGTCTCCGGCGAGGGCGTCCAGCAGGCGCTGTTGAAGATCCTGGAGGGCACCACCGCCTCGGTGCCGCCGCAGGGGGGCCGCAAGCACCCGCACCAGGAGTTCATCCAGATCGACACCACCAACATCCTCTTCATCGTCGGCGGTGCCTTCGCCGGGCTGGAGAACATCATCGAGCAGCGGGTCGGCAAGAAGACCCTCGGCTTCGGCGCCGACCTCCCCACCAAGGCCGAACGCGACCAGGACCAGATCTACGCCGAGGTGATGCCCGAGGACCTGATGAAGTTCGGGCTGATCCCCGAGTTCATCGGCCGCCTCCCGGTGATCGCCACCGTGGAGAAGCTCAACCGGGAGGCGCTGGTCGCCATCCTCACCGAGCCGCGCAACGCCCTGGTCAAGCAGTACCAGAAGCTCTTCGAGCTCGACGGGGTCGAGCTGGAGTTCACCGGCGACGCCGTCGATGCCGTGGCCGACCTGGCGATGGTGCGCGGCACCGGCGCTCGCGGTCTGCGCGCGATCATCGAAGAGGTCCTGCTGCACGTGATGTACGACGTGCCCTCGCGCGAGGACGTCGCGAAGGTCGTGGTGACCGGCGAGGTGGTCAGCGACAACGTGAACCCGACCCTGGTGCCGCGTGAGCCGGAGTCGAAGAAGAAGAAGTCCGCCTGAGCGGACGCATCCTGAGCACGTCGAGGCCGGTCCCGCGAGGGGCCGGCCTCGTGCCGTTGTCGGCAGGTTGACCCGCTGGCTTGAGGGTTCGGGGCGTGAGGTTTGTTATGTCTGGATTTTCGCGTTTGCCGGACACGAACCCGACAGATCGTCAGAATCGAGAGGCACCTATCCAGCACCTCGCGCAGGTGCTTCTCGCCTCGGGAGAGCCAGCAGTGAGCGCAGAACACCGCAAGCCGATCGTGGCTTTCGTGCTGCTCGCGTTCGCCGCCGCCACCCTCGTCGGGATCCAGAGCGCCGACGCCCAGGGCGGGCGGCTGATGGCTGCCGTCATCGGCGGCACGGCCCGCGTGCACGGCAGCCTGCCCCTGCCCGCCTACGAGCCTCCCTCGGAGACGGTCGCAGACCTCGGGCCGGTCTTCGAGGCGCTGCACTCCGCCCCCGCCCCCAAGACACCGACGACGTCCGGCGAGCAAGCGCGAAGGGGCTCGAGCGCCGCCACGGTGCAGGTCCAGCGCGCGGTCGCCACGTCGGTGCCCTCGAACGCCGGCACCGCGCGCACCGCAGCCAGCACCGGAAGCACCGATCGGAGGTCCCAGACCGCCGGTCGCGTGCAGCCGACACCCTCGCAGCGGGCCGCAGAGCGGGCCGAGAAGGCAGCTGCACGTGCGCGTGCGGAGGCCGAGCGCGCGTCGGCGAAGGCGGACCGGGCCGTGCAAAGGGCGCAGCGCGCCGCAGCCAAGGCCGCGGAGCGCAACGCCAAGGCGGCTGCCCGTGTCAGGAGAGGTGCGGAGCGGGCCGTCGAGCGGGCGTCGAGCTCTGCGGAGAAGACTCTGCGCGACCTCGGCCGCACGATCGGCTCATTCAGCCGGGATCGGTCCTACGGCCGTGCGAGCTGGCCGGCCAGGTCCGAGTCGAAGCGGTCCCGGCGGGACCGGCGCGGCGACGACCACGGTCGTCACGAGAAGCGTGCCGCGCACGGCTCGTCGTACACCTGGGGTGACCTGTCCCAACGCAGCGAGCGGTGGACGGGTCGCGACCGGTCCGATCACGACCGCGGGTCCTGGCATGACCGCGACCGCGGCAACCGCTCCTGGCGTGACCGCGACCGCGGCAACCGCTCCTGGCATGACCGCGGCAACCGCTCCTGGGGCGACCGGGATCGTGATGGGCGTTCGTGGGGTGACCGCGACGGCTCCCGTCACGGCTGGCGGCACTGAGCCACTCCGCGGAGCAAGGTAGCGGCCGCTGCCCCGCGTCGTCAGGGCACCGGCCGCATCCCGGTCCGGCTCAGGCTTCCGGCTGCTCGGCGATCTGCGCGTCGACGGTGAGCTCGCCGGCACCCTCGCGGAAGACCAGCTCGCCGGTGATGTTGCCCGCGGCACGCAGGTCCTCCGCAGCCAGCTCGGCCAGCTCGAGGGACTCGGCCGGACCGGTCACGGTCACCGAGGAGAGCTCGGCACGCATCTTCACCTTGGCCTGCGACTTGGCTCCGCGGATCCCGGTGAGCACGTCCGCCACGGCGGCCAGCAGCGCCGGTCGGGTCGACGCCGCGGAACCGAGATCGGTGATGGTCGGCCACGAGGCGCGGTGGATGGAACCCTCGCGCCACCACGACCAGACCTCCTCGGTGACGTACGGCAGGAACGGCGCAAGCAGGCGCAGCTGCACGTCGAGGGCGATCGCCAGGGCCGCCTTCGCCGACGCGGCCGGCTCGTCGCCCCGGCCGCCGTACGCGCGTTCCTTGACCAGCTCGAGGTAGTCGTCGCAGAACTCCCAGAAGAACTTCTCGGTGACCTCGAGCGCGGTCGTGTAGTCGTAGGCCTCGAACGACTCGGTGGCCTTGGTGATCACCTCGGCCAGTCCCCCGAGCATCGCGCAGTCGACCGGCGCGCTGACCGCGGCGGGGGAGGTCTCCACCGCGCCGAGTCCGAGGACGAACTTCGAGGCGTTGAGGACCTTCATCGCGAGCCGGCGACCGACCTTCATCTGCGTCTCGTCGAACGGCGAGTCGGCGCCGGGACGGGCCAGGGCGGCACGCCACCGGACGGCGTCGGCGCCGTACTTGTCGAGGATGTCGGTCGGGACGACGACGTTGCCCTTGGACTTGCTCATCTTCTTGCGGTCGGGGTCGACCACGAAGCCCGAGATCGAGGCGTGCGACCAGGGAACGACGCCGTTCTCGTGGTGGGCGCGGACGACCGTGGCGAACAGCCAGGTCCGGATGATGTCGTGCGCCTGCGGGCGCAGGTCCATCGGGAAGGTGCGCTCGAACAGGTCCGGGTCGCGCTCCCAGCCGGTGACGATCTGGGGCGTCAGCGAGGACGTCGCCCAGGTGTCCATCACGTCGGGGTCGCCGATGAACCCGCCCGGCTTGCCGCGCTGGTCCTCGTCGTAGCCGCGCGGCGCCTGCGAGGAGGGGTCGACCGGGAGCTCGTCCTCCGACGGCATCAGCGGGTGGTCGTAGTCGGGCTCGCCGTCGGCGTCGAGCGGGTACCAGACCGGGAACGGGATGCCGAAGAAGCGCTGCCGGGAGACCAGCCAGTCGCCGTTGAGGCCCTCGACCCAGTTGGTGTAGCGGTGCTTCATGTACTCCGGCACCCAGGTGATCTCGGTCGCCCGGTCGATCAGCTCGGCGCGCAGCTCGAGGTCGCGTCCGCCGTTCTTGAGGTACCACTGCCGGGTGGAGACGATCTCGAGCGGCTTGTCGCCCTTCTCGAAGAAGTTCGCCATCCGCTGCGTGGGCTTCGGCTCACCGTCGAGGTCCCCGGTCTCGCGGAGCTTCTCGACCATCGCCTCGCGGGCGCTGAACGTGGTCTTCCCGGCCAGGTCGGCGTACGCCGCGGCGGCGGGCTCGAGCGACAGCCAGGCCGGCGTATCGCGGTGCAGCCGGCCGTCGCGGCCGATCACCGTGCGCACCGGCAGCTGCAGCTCGCGCCACCACATCACGTCGGTCAGGTCACCGAAGGTGCAGCACATCGCGATGCCGGCGCCCTTGTCGGGCTCGGCCGCGGGGTGTGCGAGGACCGGGATCTCCACGCCGAACACCGGCGAGGTGACCGTCGTACCGAACAGGTGCTGGTAGCGCTCGTCGTCGGGGTGCGCGATCAGCGCGACCACGGCGGGGATCAGCTCCGGGCGGGTGGTCTCGATGTGGACCGGCTCGCCGGCGGGGCGGTGGAACGCGACGCGGTGGTAGGCACCGGGGTACTCCCGAGCCTCCAGCTCGGCCTGCGCGACAGCGGTCTGGAACGTGACGTCCCACAGCGTCGGCGCGTCGGTGGAGTACGCCTCACCGCGCGCGAAGTTGCGCAGGAACGCCCGCTGGCTCGCGACCCGGGCGTCCTCACCGATCGTGGTGTAGGTCTGGGTCCAGTCCACCGACAGGCCGACCTTGCGCCACAGCGCCTCGAAGGTCTTCTCGTCCTCCTCGACGAGCTGCTCGCACAGGTCGATGAAGTTCTGCCGGCCGACCGGGACCTGCTTCTTCGGGTCCGGCTTCTCCGGCGGCGTGAAGTCCTCGTCGTGCGGCAGCGAGGGGTCGCAGCGCACGCCGAAGTAGTTCTGCACCCGGCGCTCGGTGGGCAGGCCGTTGTCGTCCCAGCCCATCGGGTAGAAGACCTCCTTGCCGCGCATCCGCTGGAAGCGGGCGATGAGGTCGGTGTGGGTGTAGGAGAAGACGTGGCCCACGTGCAACGAGCCGGAGACGGTCGGGGGAGGGGTGTCGATCGAGTAGATCTCCTCGCGGGTCCGGGACCGGTCGAACCGGTAGGTGCCCTCGTCCTCCCAGCGCTGGACCCACTTGTCCTCCAGCCCCTCCAGGGCAGGCCGGTCGGGTACGACGACCGAGCGGCCGTGGGTCGCGTCGGTGGTCTCTCCGGTCTGCTGGGGCTTGGGATCGTTGTCCATGGCAGGAAATCTTACGGGTGGGGCTTCGGGTGCTGCGACTCAGTTCGGCCCGGTACGACGGGCAGGGCAGGTCGTGCGGCGACGGGCGGGCCGTCGTACCCCCGTAGACTCGAACCGCGATGCCTGACACCCCTGCCTCCGCCACGCCCGACGGCGACCCCACGACCTACGCCGACGTGGAACGTGCGCTCCTCGCCCGCTGGCCCGAGACCAAGCTCGAGCCGAGCCTGGACCGGATCCGGGCGCTGGTGCACCTGCTCGGCGACCCGCAGCACGCCTACCCGGTCGTGCACCTGACCGGGACCAACGGGAAGACCAGCACCGCGCGGATGGTCGACACGCTGATCCGCGCCCTGGGGCTGCGCACGGGGCGGTTCACCAGCCCGCACGTGGAGTCGATGACCGAGCGGATCTCCATCGACGGCGAGCCCGTCTCGGAGGAGACCTTCGTCGAGGCCTACCGCGACGTGGCGCCGTTCGCAGCGCTCGCCGACGCGGAGGCCGAGCACCCGCTGTCGTTCTTCGAGACCGTGGTCGGCATGGCCTACGCGGCGTTCGCCGACGCGCCGGTCGACGCCGCGATCGTCGAGGTGGGCATGGGCGGTTCCTGGGACGCCACCAACGTCGTCGACGCCAAGGTCGCGGTGATCACCCCGATCAGCGTCGACCACGCCAAGTACCTCGGCGACACCCCGGAGGACATCGCGCTGGAGAAGGCCGGGATCATCAAGCCCGGCTGCACCGTGGTGATGGCCGAGCAGCTGCCGGCCGTGGCGGAGGTGATCCTCGAACGCGCCGCCGAGGTCGACGCGCGGGTGCTGCGTGAGGGCGTGGACTTCGGTGTCGTCCACCGGCTGCCCGCGGTCGGTGGGCAGATGCTGCGGCTCCAGGGTCTGCGCGCGGAGTACGACGAGCTGTTCCTGCCGCTCTACGGCGCCCACCAGGGCCAGAACGCCGCGCTCGCCCTCGCCGCCGTCGAGGCGTTCGCCGGCGACGAGCCGCTCGACGCCGAGCTCGTGCACGAGGCGTTCGGCCAGGTCACCTCGCCGGGGCGTCTCGAGATCATCCGGCGCAGCCCCACGGTGGTGCTCGACGCCGCCCACAACCCGCACGGCGCCGCGGCCACCGCCGCCGCGCTGGAGGACTCCTTCACCTTCCACCCGCTGGTCGGTGTGGTAGGGGTGATGGCGGACAAGGACTACGAGGGCCTGCTTGCGGCATTCGAGCACAGCTTCGCCGAGATCGTCTGCACCCAGAACTCCACCTCCCGGACGATGCCGGCCGAGGAGCTCGCCGAGGTCGCCCGCGGCATCTTCGGGGTCGACCGGGTGCACGTCGCGCCGCGGCTCGACGACGCCATCGAGATGGCGGCGACCCTGGCCGAGACCGGTGGCGTCTACGGCTCCGGCGGTGTGCTGGTGACCGGTTCGGTGGTCACCGTGGGCGAGGCCCGCGCGATGCTGAAGCCGCGCGAGCGGGCCGCTCGCCCCAGTGCGGCCGAGGGGAGGACCTCCTGATGCGCTCGGCGAAGCGGGCGATGAGCGCCACCATGCTGTCGCTGCAGGCGGTCGTGCTCTTCCTCAGCGGGCTGGTCCTGATCGGGCTGGAGGACCTGGACGTCGGCACGGCGCTCGGCATCGGGTTCGGCCTGGCGGCGGCCTGTGTCGTGACGGCGGGCCTGCTGCGGATGCCGTGGGCCTACTACCTCGGCTGGACGATCCAGCTGGTCACACTGGCCCTGGGCTTCGTCGTGCCCATCATGTTCGTGCTCGGTGGGGTGTTCACTGCCCTGTGGGCCGGAGCGTTCTTCCTGGGCGCGAAGGTCGACCGGGAGCGTGCTGAGCGCGAGGTGCTCGAGCAGCAGTGGACCGCCGAGCACGGGCCGGCCTGAGCGGTCACCGGACAGCCTGGTGGTCGAGCCCGTCGAGACCCGGTGGTCGAGCCGGTCGAGACCCGGTGGTCGAGCCCGTCGAGACCCGGAGGTCGAGCCCGTCGAGACCCGCGCCGGCCAGTAGATAGGCTGCGACCATGTCGCAGCGCACTCTGGTCCTCCTCAAGCCCGACGCCGTCCGCCGGGGCCTCGTCGGCAACATCCTCGGTCGCTACGAGGCCAAGGGGCTCTCGATCGTGGCCCTCGAGCAGCGCACGATCGACGCCGCCAAGGCCGACGAGCACTACGCCGAGCACGTCGAGCGCGACTTCTACCCGCCGTTGCGGGAGTTCGTGACCTCCGGGCCGCTGGTGGCCTGCGTGCTCGAGGGCGACGAGGCGATCGAGGTGGTGCGTGCGATCAACGGCGCCACCGACGGACGCAAGGCGGCCCCCGGCACCATCCGCGGCGACCTGTCGCTGTCGAACCGCGAGAACCTCGTGCACGGCTCGGACTCGCCCGAGTCCGCCGAGCGCGAGATCAAGATCTGGTTCCCGGGCCTCTAGGTCTCGACGGGCTCGACCAGCGGAGGACGGGCTCGACCAGCGGAGGACGGGCTCGACCAGCGGAGGACGGGCTCGACCAGCGGGACGGCGGGCACGCGCGTGTCCTGCCGGGAAGCAAAGCCTTGCCCTCTTAGGCTTTTCGCACGGTACGACGAGCACGTGATCGTCGTACCCCTGTGCGGACACCAGAGGGCGGGACATGGCGAACAGCTTCATCGGCCGGGACATGGCGGTCGACCTCGGCACCGCCAACACCCTTGTCTACGTCCGCGGCAAGGGCGTGCTGCTCGACGAGCCGTCGGTCGTGGCGCTCAACGCCACCACCGGCGAGGTGCTCGCGGTCGGCCACGAGGCCAAGCGGATGATCGGCCGCACGCCGGACAACATCACCGCGATCCGGCCGCTCCAGGACGGTGTGATCGCCGACTTCGACTCGACCGAGCAGATGCTGCGGTTCTTCATCCAGCGGGTGCACCGCAGGCGCTACTTCGCCAAGCCGCGCCTCGTGGTCTGTGTGCCCAGCGGGATCACCGCCGTGGAGCAGCGGGCGGTCAAGGAGGCCGGCTACCAGGCCGGTGCCCGCCGGGTCTACATCATCGAGGAGCCGATGGCCGCCGCGATCGGGGCGAACCTCCCGGTCCACGAGGCCACCGGCAACATGGTCGTCGACGTCGGCGGCGGCACCACCGAGGTCGCGGTGATCTCGCTGGGCGGCATCGTCACCAGCCTCTCGGTCCGCACGGCCGGCGACGACCTCGACCAGGCGATCATCGCGTGGATGAAGAAGGAGTACTCCCTGATGCTGGGGGAGCGCACCGCCGAGGAGATCAAGATGACCCTCGGCTCGGCGTTTCCGCTGCCGCAGGAGCCCGAGGCCGAGGTCCGCGGCCGCGACATGGTCTCCGGGCTGCCCAGGACGATCGTGGTCTCCAGCGCCGAGGTCCGGCAGGCCCTCGAGGAGCCGCTCAACGACATCGTCGACGCCGTGCGCGCCACCCTCGACCAGACTCCGCCGGAGCTTGCCGGCGACATCATGGACCGCGGGCTGGTCCTCACCGGCGGCGGCGCGCTGCTCCGCGGCCTCGACGAGCGCATGCGCCACGAGACCGGCATGCCCGTGCACATCGCCGAGGACCCGCTCCACTCCGTCGCCATGGGCGCCGGCAAGTGCGTCGAGGAGTTCGAGGCGCTGCAGCAGGTGCTCGTCAGCGAGCCCAGGCGACGGTGAGGACGGTGCCCTCGAGCGTGCTCGCCACGACATCCGGACGACGCCGGGTGGTGACCCCATGACCATGCGCGACCGGCACGAGCGCCCCTCACGCGGCGTGCTCGTGCTCCTGCTGCTCGCCAGCATCACGCTGATCACCCTCGACGTTCGCGGCGGTGACGACTCCCCGGTCGAGCCGGTGCGAGCGGTCGTCGGGGAGGCCTTCGGCCCCGTGCAGGAGGTGACCGCGACCGTCGTACGCCCGTTCCGCGCGGTGCCGGACCTGTTCTCCACGACCGGCAGCCTGCGTAAGGAGGTCCGCCGGCTGGAGGCCGAGAACGACGCGCTGCGGGGCGAGCTGGCCACCTCGTCGGTCGCCCGCAACCGGGCCGCCGAGCTCGACGGGCTGCTGAGGAGCTCGCGGGACACCGGCCACGCACTGGTCCCCGCCCGGGTCGTGGCGATCGGCCCGGCGCAGTCGTTCAGCCGCACCGTGACCATCGACGCCGGGACGACGTCGGGCGTCCACGCAGACATGACCGTGCTCAACAGCGAAGGGCTGGTCGGCCGGGTGATCCGCGCCGGCCGGTCCTCGGCGACGGTGCTGCTGATCGTCGACCGCGGCTCGGTGGTCGGCGGCCGGCTCGGCTCCAACATGGAGGTCGGCTTCCTCCGCGGCCGCGGTGCGGTCGGCGAGCCCGCCAAGCTCGACCTCGACCTCGTGGACAACGCGGTGACCCCCGCCCGCGACGACGTGGTCGTGACCTGGGGCTCGGAGAACGGCGCCCCCTACGTCGCGGGGGTCCCGATCGGCCGGGTCACCTCGGTGTTCAGCAGCCCGCGGGAGCTCTCCAAGCGCGCGGTCATCGCGCCGTTCGTCGACTTCACCGCGCTCGACGTGGTCGGAGTCGTCGTCCGTGGAGACACCCGGGGCGACCGCGACCTGATCAAGGCGGGATCGCCCAGCGGGACGCAGGAAGGGGGCCGCTGATGGTCGCCGCCCGGGCCCTCGTGCTCACGGTCGTCATCACGCTTGCGGTGGTCCTGCAGGTCGCGCTGTTCGCGCCGCTCGCGGTCAACGGTGTGGTGCCCAACCTCGCGCTGCTCGTCGTGGTCGCCGCCGCCCTGGTGCGCGGCCCGGAGTTCGCCGCGGTGCTAGGCTTCGTCGCCGGGCTCGCCGTCGACCTCGC
>JBMOMG010000205.1:0-10136 GCA_049323155.1 Actinomycetota bacterium
GGAGGGCGTCGAGCGGGCCGGCCTGACCGCCCTTGCCCGCCGCCCCGCGACCCGGCGCGAGGCCGCCTCCGAGCTCGCGGCACTCAGCGCGCCGGAGGCCGTCGAGGGCTACGCCACCGTGGGTGTGACCTGGGACCACGCCGAACGGCTTGCGGAGGACGAGGTCTCGGTGTCGGTCCGCAGCCGGGACGGTGACGGGTGGGGGCCCTGGCAGGAGATCGAGTACCACGACGACCACGGTCCCGATCCCGACAGCGCCGAAGCACGCATGGCCCGTCAGGGCACCGACCCGATCGTCGTCGGTGACGTCGACCAGGTGCAGGTCAAGGTCGAGACCGACGACGGTGAGGTCCCGGCCGGCGCGGAGCTCGTCGTCGTGGACCCCCAGGAGACCCCGGGCGCTCGCGTCGAGACCCCGGCGATCGACACCGCGGACCTGCCCGAGGGCGGCGCGATCACGCTGTCGTCCTCGACCACGGGTGCCTGGGACGGCACCGAGGGTGGGACCGGCGACCCCGAGCCCACCACCGACCCGACCGCGGAGACCCCCGTCCCCGACGGCACCGACCCCGACGGGCTGCTCACCGGGGCCGTCGGCATCACCCCCAAGCCGCAGATCTTCTCCCGCGCGCAGTGGGGCGCCGACGAGCGGCTGCGCAACAAGCGGGCGCTCAGCTACTACGAGGTGCACGCGGGCTACGTCCACCACACGGTGAACGCCAACAACTACACCCGGGCCCAGGTCCCCGCCCTGCTGCGCGGCATCTACGCCTACCACACCAAGGCCAAGGGCTGGAGCGACATCGGCTACAACTTCATCGTCGACCGCTTCGGCCGGATCTGGGAGGGCCGCTACGGCGGGGTGGACCGCCCCGTCGTCGGCGCCCACACGCTCGGGTACAACGAGTACTCCTTCGCGATGTCGGCCCTCGGCAACTTCGACAAGGCCCGGCCCTCGGCGGCGATGCTCGACGCGTACGGCCGGTTGTTCGCCTGGAAGCTCTCGCTGCACGGCGTCTCCGCGGCGTCGAGCCAGCAGTGGGTCGGCAAGAAGTACTTCCCGGCCATCAACGGCCACCGCGACGCGGGGCGGACCGCCTGCCCCGGCAAGTACCTCTACGCACAGCTCCCCCAGATCAAGGGCCTCGCCGCGTCCTACCAGGCGCCGTTCACCTCGCGGACCCGCTCGGTGGACATCGCCGGCTCGCCGTGGCCGGACCTGGTCGTGCGCGACAGCGAGACCAAGGCGATCAAGGTGCTGCGCACCGGCGGTCAGACGAACTTCCAGCAGCCGACCTTCGCGGTCAAGGGCTGGAAGGGGATGGACCTGATCGCCGCGTCTCGCGACCTCACCGACGACCAGATCCCCGACCTGCTCGCGCGCAACCGCGCCACCGGCAGCACGGGTCTCTACCCCGGCACCGCGCAAGGCACGTTCGCAGCGGCGGTGATGGAGACCGACCGGTTCGCCGAGGTCGACCAGCTCGTCGCCGCCGGAGACCTCACCGGCGACGGCGAGGCAGACGTCGTGGCTCGAACCCGGAACACGACCGAGCTCTGGGTGTACCCGGGCACCGGTCGCGGAGCGTTCCGGCAGCGACAGCTGCTCTCCCGGGACTGGGACTACGACCTGACCGCGGGCGTGGCCGATCTCGACGGTGACGGACGCGACGACCTGGTGGCGCGCAGGTCCACCCGGCTCTACCTGGTCCCGGGCACCGGACGGGGCCTCGGCGCAGCCACCGTGATGCCCGGGCGCTGGGCGGCGTTCACGTTGATCTCCGGTGCCGGTGACCTCGATCTCGACGGGGAGAACGACCTCCTCGTGAAGACCCGCCGTTCCCGGCAGGTGTTCATCATCCCCGGCGACGGAGCTGGTGGTCTCAGCACCCGACTGGGTCCCTTCCTGCAGTTCCGCGGGATGAACATGCTCGCCGCGGCCGGCCAGCTTGCCGGGGACGGTGCAGCGGACCTCGTCGGCCGCGACGCGATGGGCCGGATCCGGGTCTACCCGCACAACGGCGCGAAGAACGTCGAGGCGCTTCAGGACACCGGTCTGGCCATCCCCGACGCGAACCTGATCCTCAACGTCGGCGACTGGAACAACGACGGCTACGCCGACCTGATGAGCCGTGGCGCCGGTGGTGCGATGTCGCTGTGGCCCGGCACGGGTCAGGGCCGGTTCACCGGACCGCTGCCGGCGGGCCGGGGCTGGGCACGGGTCCAGCTGGTCGCCGCGGTCGGAGACATCACCGGGGACGGCTACCCGGACCTGATGGGCCAGCCCCGCGGGCGGGCGATGCGGATCTACCCCGGCAACGGCACGACCGGGTTCCTGCCCAGCTACGTCGCCCACTCCGCGATCAGCTCCAACGGGCACACGGGGCTGGGCCTCTGGGACGCAGACGGCTCACCGGACAGCCTGCTCCGCCGCACCGACGGCACCTTGGTGCTCTACCGCGGCAACGGCCCCGGCGGGCTCTTCGGGCCGAGCACGGTCGGCAAGGGCGCCGGCCGCTTCGACTGGCTCCAGGCCGTCGGTGACGCCACCGGTGACAGCCGCCCCGACGTGGTCGCGCGTGACCGCAGGACCGGCACCCTCTACCTGCTCGCGGGCACCCCGAAGGGCTTCACGGCGCCGCGCCTGCTTGCCGAGGGCTTCGCGACCTACGACCTGAGCAGCTGAGCTCTCACGCGGAGCGGTCACCGCGCAGCTGCGCGGTGGCTCGCTCCTCGGCGTAGCGCCGCTCCCACCGCTCCTCGTCCGGGTGCGCCACCCAGACGCAGCCACCACCACGCAGCAGCGGCGACAGCAGCGTGCCGAGACCCTGCGCGGAGACCGGGTTCACGTCGGTCAACAGCCGACCGCCCGGCTCCAGCAGCGGTGCGGCCGCGGCCTCGCCGAGCAGCTCCTCCTGCGTCCGGGCCGCCGCGGGCTGCTGCCAGGCGACGTCCTCCGGCATCACGGGGTCCATCGGCACGAACACGTCCGGCTGACCGAGCACCACCGCGCCGTAGTCGACGACCCCGTCCGGCAGCGGCTCGGCGAACCGGGCGCCGAGCGGGCGCAGCGACAGCGCCAGCACCGGTACGGCGGCCGCGTGCTCGGCGTACTCACCGACCCCCTCCGGGCCGCAGACGACCAGATCCGCCTGGCCGGCAAGCGAACGGTCGGTGGTGACGACCAGCCCGACCGACCACGCCGCGCCGAGCCAGACCGCACCGAGCCAGTGGGTCGGCAGGTCGATCAGCACGAGGCCGCCGCGCTCGACGTCGAGCTCGTCCTGCACCAGGCCGGCGGTCTTGGCGACCCAGTTGGCGTAGGTGGTGACCGACAGCTCGACCCGCTCGCCGGTGCGGTCGTCGTAGAAGGTGACCAGCGGGAGTGCGGGGTGCGCACGCAGCGCTCCGGCCAGGAGGTCGGGGAAGGTGCTCGGGGCAGGGGAGGGGCTCACCCGCAGCAGGGTACGCAATGGCAGGATGCCCGCATGTCGCACCATGCAGAGGCCGTGATCGTGGCCGGCGGGTTCGGGACCCGGTTGCTGCCGCTCACGGCCCGCCGCCCCAAGCACCTGCTCAACGTCGGCGGGGTCCCGTTCCTCGAGCACCAGCTCGCCCGGCTCGCCGGCGCGGGGGTCGAGCACGTCGTGCTCGCCACGTCGTACCGCGCCGAGCTGTTCGAGCCGGTCCTCGGCGACGGTTCCCGCTGGGGCCTGCGGCTGGACTACGTGCTGGAGGAGGAGCCGCTCGGCACCGCCGGCGCGATCCGCAACGTCGCAGCCGCCCTGGACGGCGACCCGGAGGGCGCGGTGGTGATCCTCAACGGGGACATCCTCTCCGGCCACGACCTGCGCAAGCAGCTCGCCGACTTCGAGACGCCGCGCGACGGACAGCGCGTCGACGTCTCGCTGCACCTGGTGCAGGTGCCCGACGCCCGCCCGTTCGGCTGCGTGCCGACCGACGCATCCGGCAGGGTCACCGGCTTCATGGAGAAGTCCGAGCACCCGGTGACCAACCAGGTCAACGCGGGCTGCTACGTGTTCCGCAGGCGGATCATCGACGAGATCCCACCGGGACGGGTGGTCTCGGTGGAGCGCGAGACCTTCCCCGAGCTCGTCGAGCGCGGCCGGCTGGTGGTCGGCTACGTCGAGACGGCGTACTGGCGCGACGTCGGCACCCCCGAGGCGCTCGTCGCCGCGTCGCAGGACCTCGTCACCGGGGTCGCGCCCAGCCCGGCGCTCGACCACGACCCCACCGCGGCGCGGGTGCTCGACGGTGCCGACGTGGATCCCACGGCTCGGCTCGACCGGGGCAGTCTCGTCGACCAAGGAGCCCGGGTCGAGGCCGGGGCCCGGGTGAGCGGAAGCGTCGTGATGAGGGGTGCGGTCGTCGGGCCCGATGCCGTGGTGGAGGACTCGGTGGTCGGGCCCTCGGCGGTCGTCGGAGAGGCGGCGCGGCTGCAGCGGGTGACTCTCGGCGACGAGGCCACGGTCGCGCCCGGGACCCACCTGGCGGACGCCAAGGTCGACTGCGCCGTCGCGGTCTGACCCCTGCGCGCGGCCCCGCAGGCGCGTCGCGGCCGCGGGGTCAGGAGGCGCCGGGCTCGGGGGAGTCGGTGTAGGGGTAGTCCTCGACGAAGGTCGAGACCACCTCGCCGCTCGGCTCGCCGCAGTACTGCGTGATCCCGTGCTGGCCCTCGGGGTTGCCGTTGGTGCCGCCCATCGACCAGTGCGTCAACGCGATGTGCGCTCCGTCGGGGAACGGCTCGCCGTCCTCGGCGGTCCACGGGGCAGCGATGAACTTGTTCTCGTAGCTCTCGCCCTCGAACTTCTGCGCGATCGCCTTCACCTGGGCCAGCTTGTCGGAGTCCTCGGCGATGGTCTCGTCGTACCAGAGGATGTTGTAGCCGTGCTCGAGGTTGTGCACCAGGCGGCCCAGCTCGGGGCGGTCCTGGGCGGTGTAGAACTTGCGCTCGAGCGTGGCCCAGTCGGGGTAGTGCGGCCCGGCGGCCGGCGGCGACTGGTCGTAGGGCAGGTCGGAGCCCAGCGGGCGGTGGTCGTTGTTGCCCTCGGCCTTGACCGCCACCGGGTCGGTGCAGCTCGCGGCGTCGGCGGAGACACCGAGAGCGCCGAGCTCCTCGTCGGCCAGCTTGTCCTGCTTCAGCAGCGGGTAGGCGCCGGCACCGATGATCACCAGCGCCACCAGCGACGCCGCGACGATCATCGCGATCGTGCGCTTCTTCTCGGCACGCTGCTGCTCGCGCTTGAGCTGCTCGACGACGGCGCGACGGTCATTGCCCTTGCTGGCCTTGGCCACGGAACCGATACCTCTCGACGGGGAAGTTACGCGCGCAGTCTACGGAGTGCCCGGCGAGAACAGCAGTCGCAGCCCGGCACCCGGATCCGAGGCGTCAGGAGCTGCCGCTTGCCAGCCGTGAGCGAACGCCACGCTGCGGGCTCGCTCCTCGAGCGCCCCGAGCAGATGCGGCTCGGTCCCGGCCGCGAGCGAGACCAGGACGCCGTCGGGGCTCGCGAGGCTGGTGGTCGCCTCGGGCGCGGGCAGGGCGTGGGACAACGTCGCGACGAGCTCCTCGGCCGGGGCGGGGTCGCCGAACCCCCGTCCGTCCTGACGCGCCGCTGCCTGGAGCACCGCCTCCCGGCTGCCGAGACCGAACATGTCCTGGGCCTCGGCACGCACCAACGCTGCCGCCCCGGACCCGTGCCGGCCGCGGGGCAGGACGAGGTGCCCGAGCCCCCGCACGACCGCCGCCGGGCTCCGGCTCAGCTTCCCCGTCACGAGGTCGGCTGCCGCTGTGAGCTCGTCGGCGACCGCGGGCGCGGTGACCGCCAGCACGTTGCCGTAGCCGTCGTCACGACCCGCGTGGTCGTCGAGCACCTCGATCCCCGCCGCGCCGACCGCGATGTCGGTCTGGCCGGCTCGCCAGGCTCGTCCCGAGGTGTCGCTGATCAGGACCGCGACGTTCGGCCCGTCCGCGCCCAGTGCCTCGCGCAGCGCCCGGGCCGAACGGTCGGGGTCGGCCGGGAGCAGCACCAGCGTTCCCGGCTCGGTGTTGGAGGCGTCGATCCCGGCCGCGGCCATCACCAGCCCGAGCCGGGTCCGCACGATCGCGGTCGGCCCGCGCCGGGCGACGACCCGGTCCGTCTCCGCGGCGAGCGCCTCGGCCTTCTCGCCGCGGACCACCCGGCCTTCCGCCTTGCTCACCACCTTGCTGGTCACCACGAGCACGTCGCCGTCTCGCAGGTCCGCGCCGGAGGCGAGCAGGGCGGCCAGGTCGTCACCGGCGCGGACCTCACCGATGCCGGTGACGGCCAGGCAGCTGATCACCGCGCCGCCCCCGGCGCGCTGCCCGGGTCGACGACGTCACCGGCGAGGGCGTAGGCCTCGCCGACCATCGCCGCCGTCGCGTCGGGGTCGGTCATCATCAGTGGGACCGCCCGGCAGGCGATCCCGGCTGCCTCCACCCGCTGGACCTCGCCGGTGTCGCGCTCGTCGACGAGCCAGCCGTCGAGCACCCCGCCGCTGCGCCGGGAGCCGTAGTGCTCGGCCACCGCGGCGGCGCTGGTCTCGACGCCGATCGCCGCGAGCATCTGGGCCGCCATCCCGCGCACGTGTGCCCCGGCGACGATGGGGGAGACGCCGACCACGCGTGCGCCGGTTGCTCGCAGCCCTTCGCGGATGCCGGGCACGGCGAGGATCGTCCCGACGGAGACGACCGGGTTCGACGGTGGCAGCAGGACCACGTCGGCCGCGGCGATCGCCTCGAGGACCCCGGGCGCCGGGCGGGCCCGGTCGATGCCGACCGCGACCACGGCGCGGGCCGGGACCTCGGCGTGCATGCGGACCCAGTACTCCTGGAAGTGCACCACCCGTTGCCCCGACGGCGACTCCGGGTCGTCGACGGCGACGTGGGTCTCCACCCGGTCGTCGGTCATCGGCAGCAGGTCCACCCCCGGCTGCCAGCGCTCGCACAGCGCCCTGGTCACCGCGGACAGCGGGTACCCGGCGTCGAGCATCTGGGTGCGCACGAGGTGGGTGGCGAGGTCACGGTCGCCGAGGCCGAACCAGGTCGGCTCGACGCCGTACGCCTCCAGCTCGGCCTTCACGTTCCAGGTCTCGTCGGTGCGCCCCCAGCCGCGGTCGGAGTCGATCCCGCCACCGAGGGTGTACATCACCGTGTCGAGGTCGGGGCAGATCTTGAGCCCGTGCAGCCAGATGTCGTCGGCGGTGTTGGTCACCACCGTCACGTCGACGGGTGACCCCGTCGAGGCGTGGTGGTGGAGCAGGCCGGTGAGGAAGCGGGCACCCCCGATCCCCCCGGAGAGCACGACCACACGTCGGGTCGGTGGTGACGGTGGGGAGGAATGTGAGCTTTGGGGCGTTTGGGACGGCGAACCGGGGGTAGTCATGAGGCGCTCTTCCTAGGGCAATGGCCCGACCGGGTCAACTTCACCGGCACGGACGGGCATATAGCAGATGCGGGCTTGACTTCGTCTCTACGACAGGCATGTAATTCCAACGTTGTTGTTCAAACCGGTCACATCGGGGAGCGATTGCCACTAGCGTCAGGCCAGTGCTGCAGAGCACGGGTAGTCAATGGGGGTCCTGCGAAGGATCTCACGGGTCGAAGGGCGGAATGCCGTGAGGGAGCTCTACGTACTCGACGGGGAAGCCGAGGAGCTGGGTTGGCAGGAGCGCGCGCTGTGCGCGCAGACCGACCCCGAGGCGTTCTTCCCGGAGAAGGGTGGCTCGACGAGGGAGGCCAAACGGGTGTGCCTGACCTGCGACGTGCGCAGCGAGTGTCTTGAATACGCGCTCGAGCACGACGAGAGGTTCGGCATCTGGGGAGGCCTCTCCGAACGCGAGCGCCGCAAGCTGAAGAAGCGGGCGGTCTAGCGCGACAACGGGCAGTGTGGTGACCACCGCACTGCCCGTCGTGGTTCTCGGGCAGCTGTCCCGGCCCGTGCGCTCGCCCCCGGCCTCGCCGATGCCTTCGGTCACCGGGCCGGTGGTTAGGGTTGGGCGCCGTGACGGTTACAGCGCTCCTGGTCAGCCACGACGGTGCTCGCTGGCTCCCGGCGGTGCTCGAGGGCCTGCGGCGCCAGACCCGGCGCCCCGACCGCGTGGTGGCGGTCGACACCGGCAGCACCGATGCCAGCCGCGACCTGCTGGTCGCGAACCTCGGTGCCGACTCCGTCATCGACGCTCCCGCCGAGCTCTCCTTCCCCGACGCCGTCGCCCTCGGCCTCGGGCAGCCACCCCGCACCGACGCGGACGGTGGCGAGTGGGTCTGGCTGCTCCACGACGACAGCCGTCCCGCCCCGGACGCTCTCGAGCGGCTCCTCGCGGCGGCCGCCGACAACGCCTCCGCCGCGATCCTCGGCCCCAAGATCCGTGAGTGGCCCTCGCTGCGCCGGCTGCTCGAGGTCGGGGTCACGATCAGCGGCACCGGCCGGCGCGAGACCGGCCTCGAGCGCGGCGAGTACGACCAGGGACAGCACGACCAGGTCCGTGAGGTGCTCGCGGTCTCCTCGGCCGGCATGCTCGTCCGCCGCGAGGTCCTCGAGCAGCTCGGCCTCGACCGCCGGCTTCCGGTGTTCGGCAACGACCTCGACCTCGGCTGGCGTGCGGCGCGGGCCGGCCACCGGACGCTGGTGGTCCCGGACGCGGTCGTCTTCCACGCCGAGGCGGCCCATCGCGGGCTCCGGCGTACGTCGCTCACCGGCAGTCCTCGTCGCGGGGAGCGCCGGGCAGCGTTGTACACCCTGCTGGCCAACGCGGCGCTCCCGGCGCTGCCGTTCCTCGTCGTCCGGCTGTTCCTCGGCAGCCTGCTCCGGGCGCTGGGCCTGCTGCTCGTCCGAGCACCGCGGGAGGCGCTGGACGAGCTGCTCGCGCTGCTGGCCACCTATGGGCGGCCGGACCTCGTCCTGCGGGGCCGGCGGGAACGGCGCCGGACGGCCACCGTCCCGGCCCGCGACGTCCGGCACCTGCTGGCCCCGTCCTGGCTGCCCTACCGGCATGGCCTCGACGCGGTCTCCGACCTCGTCCTCGCGGTGGTCGGGCAGGTCGGCGAGGCGCCCTCCGGCCGGCGCGCCGCCCGTGCCGCGGAGACCGGACCGGTGCCGGAGGAGGCCCAGGAGCTCCCCGCCGACACGGGCCTGCTGGCCCGGTTCCTGGCGAGCCCCCGTGCCTGGGTGGCCGTGCTGCTGGTGCTGCTCGCGCTGGTCGCGGCCCGCGGGCTGGTGGGCGGGGGTGTGCTCTCCGGTGGAGCGCTGCTGCCGGCACCCGGCTCGGCGGCTGCCTGGTGGGCGCTGTACCTGGAGTCGTGGCACGAGGCCGGCATCGGCTCGGACGCGCCGGCGGCGCCGTACCTGCTGCCGATGGCGCTCGGCGGCACACTCCTGTTCAACAAGGCGTGGCTGCTGGTCGACCTGCTCTTCGTGCTGGCCGTGCCCCTCGCCGCGTGGGGGGCCGGCAGGTTCCTCCGCAACCTCGTCGGCCCGGGCTGGCCGCAGCTGTGGGGCGCGGTCACCTACGGGCTGGTGCCGGTGCTGACCGGGGCGGTGGCCCAGGGCCGGCTCGGCACCGTCGTCGCCGCGGCGGTGCTGCCGTGGGTCGCGCACGCGGCCCTGTTCCTGGGCCCTGGGTATCGCAGCGAGCGGCGCTGGCAGGCAGGCTGGCGGACGGCCCTGCTCCTGGCGCTGCTCACCGCGTTCACCCCGCTCGCCTGGCCGCTGGCTGCGGTGCTCGCCGTCGCTGCTGTCGTTGCCGGTGTGGTCGGCGACCGGGCCACCTGGACCACGGTGACCGGGTGGGGTCCCGTCGCGGTCGCCGTGCTCGCCGTCCCCGTGCTGTTGCTGCCCTGGTCGCTGTTGCGGTTCACCGGGCAGCACACCGGTGCCTGGTACGCCGAGGCCGGGCTGCCGGCGCCCGAGCTGGTCGCCGACCTCGGCTTCTGGGAGCTGCTCAGCGGCCGGGCCACCACCGCCGATTTGGGTGCCGCGCCGGCCTGGTTCAGCATCGGCGTCGCGGTGGCCGCGGTCGCCGCCCTGGTCGCCCGGCGCACCCGCCGGCTCGTCGTCGCGGGCTGGCTGGTGATCGTGCTCGCGCTCGGGGTC
>JBMOMG010000206.1:0-9765 GCA_049323155.1 Actinomycetota bacterium
ACCGGCTGCTCCAGCAGGCCGTGGACACCGACCCTCACCCGCTCAAGGAACTGATCGGCGGCTGAGCGCCAACTGCACTCAAGCAGAGATGCAGGACATACGTTCGACCACCGACAGTTCTCCGGCGCCGGCAGTCTGTCATGTCGCAGGACGTCGGCGCCGGCGGTCTCTGCCGACGCCCGTCGACGCCCGACGGGGGGCGCGGCTGGTCCACCCCCAGGGGGTGCGTCGCCATGAGCCAGGAGGGCAGGGCGCCGTCAGTCCAGGCAGAACTCGTTGCCCTCGGGGTCCTGCATCACGATGAACCCGATCTCGCCCGGGCTCGAGTCCGGGTCGAACCGCCTGCCCCGCTTGGCGCCGAGCGCCACGAGCCGGTCCGCCTCCTGCTCGAGCGCGGCCATCCGCCGCTCGCCGCGCAGCTCCGGGTCCACCCGCACGTCGATGTGGACCCGGTTCTTGGCGGTCTTCGGCTCGGGCACCTGCTGGAAGAACAGCCGCGGGCCGACTCCGCGGGGGTCACGGCAGGCCGACCGGGAGTTCCACAGCTCACGGGGGACACCGAACGCCTCCAGGGCGGCGTCCCAGGAGTCGTGGCCGGCCGGCGGTGGCTCCTCGACGTAGCCGAGGACCTCGCGCCAGAACGCAGAGAGGGCGCCCGGGTCGGCGCAGTCGAAGGTGACCTGGATCGTGCGTACGTCGACCATCAGCGGGCCCCTGCCTCAACCATCTGGCGCAGCTCCTTCTTCAGCTCCGAGATCTCGTCGCGAAGCCGGGCCGCGACCTCGAACTGCAGCTCGGCGGCCGCGGCGTGCATCTGGTCGGTGAGCTGCTGGACCAGGTCGGCGAGATCCTGCGAGGGCAGGCCGGCCAGGTCGGCGGCGTGCTTGCCGGCCTCGCGGGAGAGCCCCGGGACGGGGGCCTTCTTCTTGTCACCACCGGCCTTCTGCCAGGTGCGCAGCAGCTCCTCGGTGCTCTCGTCCTCACGGGCCAGCATCTCGGTGATGTCGGCGATCTTCTTGCGCAGCGGCTGCGGGTCGACGCCGTTGGCCTTGTTGTAGGCGATCTGCTTCTCGCGGCGGCGGTTGGTCTCCTCGATGGCGAACTCCATCGAGGGGGTGATCTTGTCGGCGTACATGATCACCTGGCCGGACACGTTGCGGGCCGCACGGCCGATGGTCTGGATCAGCGACTTGTCCGAGCGCAGGAACCCTTCCTTGTCGGCGTCGAGGATCGCCACCAGGGACACCTCGGGCAGGTCGAGGCCCTCGCGGAGCAGGTTGATGCCGACCAGGACGTCGTACTCCCCCATCCGCAGCTCGCGCAGCAGCTCGATGCGGCGGAGCGTGTCGACCTCGCTGTGGAGGTAGCGGGTGCGGATGCCGGCCTCGAGGAGGTAGTCGGTGAGGTCCTCCGACATCTTCTTGGTCAGCGTGGTGACCAGAACGCGCTCGTTCTTCGCGACCCGCTCGTTGATCTGGTGGATCAGGTCGTCGATCTGGCCCTTCGTCGCCTTGACGATCACCTCGGGATCGACCAGGCCGGTGGGGCGGATGATCTGCTCCACGACGTTGTCGAGACCGCCGACCTTCGACAGCTCGTAGTTGCCAGGGGTCGCCGAGAGGTAGATGGTCTGGCCGATCCGCTCGAGGAACTCCTCCCACTTCAGCGGCCGGTTGTCCATCGCGCTGGGCAGCCGGAAGCCGTGCTCGACCAGGTTGCGCTTGCGGGACATGTCGCCTTCGTACATGCCGCCGACCTGCGGCACCGTCACGTGGGACTCGTCGACGACGAGCAGGAAGTCCTCGGGGAAGTAGTCCAGCAGACAGTTCGGCGCCGAGCCGGGCATGCGGCCGTCGATGTGCATCGAGTAGTTCTCGATCCCCGAGCAGGAGCCGACCTGGCGCATCATCTCGACGTCGTAGGTGGTGCGCATCCGCAGCCGTTGTGCCTCGAGCAGCTTGCCCTGCTTCTCGAAGGTCGCCAGCTGCTCCTCGAGCTCGTGCTCGATGCCGGTGATCGCGCGCTCCATGCGCTCAGGCCCCGCGACGTAGTGCGTCGCAGGGAAGATGTAGAGCTCCTCGTCGTCGGTCACGACCTCGCCGGTGACCGGGTGCAGGGTCATCAGCCGCTCGATCTCGTCGCCGAAGAACTCGACCCGGACGGCGAGCTCCTCGTAGACCGGGAAGATCTCGAGGGTGTCCCCGCGCACGCGGAACGTGCCGCGGGTGAACGACATGTCGTTGCGGGAGTACTGGATGCCGACGAGCTGGCGCAGGATCGAGTCGCGGTCGTGCTCGTCGCCGACCTTGAGCCGGATCATCCGGTCGACGTACTCCTGCGGGGTGCCCAGGCCGTAGATGCAGGAGACCGTGGACACCACGATCACGTCACGCCGGGTGAGCAGCGAGTTCGTCGCGGAGTGCCGCAGCCGCTCGACCTCCTCGTTGATCGAGGAGTCCTTCTCGATGTAGGTGTCGGTCTGCGGGACGTAGGCCTCGGGCTGGTAGTAGTCGTAGTAGGAGACGAAGTACTCCACCGCGTTGTCGGGAAAGAGCTGGCGCAGCTCGTTGGCGAACTGGGCGGCGAGCGTCTTGTTGGGCTGGAGCACCAGGGTCGGTCGCTGGAGCTTCTCGACCGCCCACGCGACCGTGGCGGTCTTGCCGGTGCCGGTCGCACCGAGCAGCACGACGTCCTTCTCCCCGGCCTTGATGCGTTGCTCGATGTCCTCGATCGCGGTCGGCTGGTCACCCGAGGGCTGGAACTCGGAGACGACTTTGAACGGCGCGACACGGCGCTCGAGATCGGTCACGGGCCTCATGTCATCGAGCCTACGGCGTGCCGCCGACAGTTTCCTCCGGCGTCAGTCTCCTGCCGCCGAGGCCGGCGGACCGGGAACCAGGAGGCGGGCCGGAGCGTCCAAACAGGTGCCCACCTCCCAAGAACCGAGAGCGGTGCGATGAACCTCTTCCGTCCGAGCCGGCCGGGGCGCACGTCCCTCCGCCGTGCCGTCGTTGCCGTCGCTTCCGCGGGCCTGCTGGCGGGCTGCGGCACCGACACCGGGAGCGGCCGCGCCCCTTCCGGGTCCGGTACGGCGACCGAGGTGGTCGACCTGGCGGGCAGCTGGCACCTCCAGGCCGGCGCTGACCCGGCCGGCGACCTCCCGCTCGACGGTGCGCCGGCGGTGACCCTCATCGTGGACGGCGCCACGGTCAGCGGGACGTCGGCGTGCCACAGCTACAGCGGAAACGTGTCGGTCGAGGCGGGCGGGGTCGCGGTCACCGGCCTCGGCGGCACCGAGATGGCGTGCGAACCCGCGGTGATGGAGCTCGAGCAGCGCTACCTGGCCGCGCTCGAGAGCATGGACCGGGCCCGTCGCTCCGCGGACACGCTCACCCTGACCGGCAGCGACGCGACGCTGACCTTCTCCCTCGACCCGCCGGTCGCCGACGCCCGACTGACCGGGACGACCTGGCGACTGGAGTCGCTCGTCGACGGCGAGTCCGTGTCGAGCACGGAGCCGGGCGGGCTGCTCGTGCTGTCCGACGACGGGACCTGGCGCGCGTCGAGCGGGTATGGCGACCTGCGCGGCGGCTACCGCCTGTCCGGAAGCACGGTCACCGTGACCGAGCGACGAGTCCAGGTGGCCGACGGAGCATGCAGCGAGCTTGCCCTCGCCCAGCACGCGCAGGTGGCCGGCGTACTCTCCGGCAGCTTCGAGGTGGCCGTCGACGGGGACCGCCTCCGGATCACCGCAGCCGACGGCAGGGGGCTCGAGTATCGAGCGCAGTGAGCGTTGTCGGGATTCGAGTTGCCCGAGTGACTAGATTTGCCCCGTGAGCCCTCGCCGTCCCCCGCGCCGCATGCCGGACCTCCTGGCGCTCGACACGGTGAGCACCTTCGTCAAGCGCGCCCTGCTGGCCTTCTTCGGCGTCCCGTTCGTGGTCGCGGTCGTGATGACGGTAGTCGACTCGTACCGCCGCCGCGGCAAGAAGCCCGCCCCGTTCCCCACCGACCCGCCCGGTGAGGTGGTGATCGGCGACGGGAGCGTGCGCACCTACACCTACGGCCAGGACCTCTTCGACGACATGCTCGACGCGATCGCGTCGGCCCGGCACCGGATCCTGTTCGAGTCCTACATCTGGAAGGGCGACGAGGTCGGCGAGCAGTTCAAGCAGGCGCTCACCGAGGCGGCGGCGCGCGGGGTGGAGGTGTACGCGATCTACGACGGGTTCGCCAACCTCGTGGTGCCGCCCCGCTTCAAGAAGTTCGGGCCGCGGCTGCGCGTGCTGGAGTACCCCGTCTACAGCGCCGGGTGGCGGTTCTTCGACATCCGCCGCTACGGCCGCGACCACCGCAAGATCCTCGTCGTCGACGACCGCGTCGGCTTCGTCGGTGGCTACAACGTCGGCAGCGCCTACGCCACCGAGTGGCGCGACACCCACGTGCGGATCACCGGTCCCGGGGTCTTCGACCTGCAAAGAGCTTTCGCCGACTTCTGGAACTTGCACCGCGGTGCCGGCAACGGGGGTCCGCTGCTGCTCGAGGCCTCCCCGGACTGGGAGCCGCGGATCCGGATGCACCGCAACGTGCCGCGGCTGTGGATGTTCCCGATCCGGGCGATGTACCTGGAGGCGATCAACCGCGCCCAGGACCACATCTACATGACCCACGCCTACTTCATCCCCGACTCCGACTTCGTCGGGGCGCTGAAGGCAGCGGCACGGCGCGGCGTGGACGTCCGGCTGCTGCTTCCGGCGACGTCGAACCACGTCGTGGCCGACTGGCTCTCACGCGGCTACTACGGGGAGCTGCTCGACGCGGGCGTGCGGATCTTCCGCTTCCAGGGCGCGATGGTGCACGCGAAGACGTCCACGATCGACGGCCGGTGGTCCACGGTCGGCACCGCCAACATCGACCGGCTGAGCATGACCGGCAACTACGAGATCAACGTCGAGTTCATCGACCCCGAGATGGCGGCGCAGATGGAGCAGATCTTCGCCACCGACCTGAGCAACGCCGTCGAGCTGACCGCCGAGGAGTGGGACCGACGCGGCCCGCACCGCAAGTTCACCGAGCTGGTGCTCGCCCCGCTGCGCCCGTTCCTCTGATCCGGCTCAGTGCTTCTTGTCGTGCGGGATGATCTCGACGTGGGCTGACTTGGCGGCTTCCTTGGCGTGCTTGGCCGCCCGCTTCTCCTTGATGGACTTGCCGGTCTTCTTCGCCGAATGGCCGGGGCGTGACTTCTCGTGCATGGTCGCTCCCAATGCGAAGCCGGGATGGCTTCCTGCTTCGCACACTACGCCTGCGCGCGAGCGGTGGCACTCGGAATGTTCATCAGCCCGCTGAACGTCAGCGCCGCCTTCACGTCGCCGCGCACCTTGAGCTGCCCGCGCATGACGCCGGTGACCGGGTTGAGGTGTCCGGTGACCAGCTTGAGGAACTGCGCCCCGTCGAGGGACAGGGTGGCGTCCCGGTCACCGCGACCGCCCTCGCCGTCGATCCGCTCCACGACCGCCTCTCCCCCGGCCAGCCGGACCACGTAGCGGTCGACCTCGCCGTCGGGCCGCCCGCCGATCCGGAAGCCCACCGCGATCTCGTGCCGACGCGCCTTGGCGCTGTCGACGAAGTCGGGCAGCCGGCGGAAGACCTCGCCGAGCGCGATCTCGCGCAGGCCGCCGGCCATCACGGCGTGCAGGTGAGCATCCCTGACCTTCGCGATCGCGACCGCGACGTCGACCGGGTCGAGCGCGGTGGGGTCCACCGCCACCCCGTCGGTGCCCGGGACCCGGAACACGCCACCGACGTCGAGCGCCAGGAGCTCGTCGCCGTCGATCGACAGCCGGTCCGCCAGGTGGAGCAGCGCGGCGTTCGCCCCGCCGGTCACCATCCGGACGAAGTCGACCGCGCCGCAGCCGATGGTCACGTCCGCCGCGTGCCGGCCGACCTCCGCAGGAGGTACGACGGCCACCTCACCGTCCTGGAACAGCAGCAGGTAGGTCTCCTCGCCGCGCCGCGGGAGGCGGAGCCGGAATCCGACCCGGCCGTCGACCTTCTCGAGGCGCTCGGGCACGGCGTACTCGTCGAGCCGGGCGAGCACGCTGCCGATCGCGGCGGTCCGGACCGTCTCGTCGGCCAGCAGCCGCTCGAGGTCGGCGTCGGGGGTGCCGTGGGCCAGCGCCACGACGGTCTCGGCGTCGGTCTGGTGGAAGAACGCGTCGAGCTCCCGCGCGGACATGCCGTCGAGCATCGAGACGAGGTCGGTCACGGCAGCTCCCGGGTGCGGCGGACAGTGGCATGACTCTCCCTGGCGCGGCCCGCATCGTCAACCAGGCAACGTGAAACGTCTCACCCGGCGTAGCGCCGGCCCCGCTCCACGGACGCAGGCAGGTGCCGGCGCGGCGCCATCCGGGGCCCCCGGCGCGGCCGACCGAGACCGGCGAGCTCGACCAGCCGCTGCACCCGGTGCCGGTGCGGCCGGTAGGGCTCGAGCAGCTCCGCCATGCCGTCGTCGTCCACCGCCTCTCCGGTGAGCGCCCAGCCGACGTGCTTGGCGATGTGGTAGTCCCCGAAGCTCACCGCGTCGGCATCGCCGTGCGCCCGGAAGCGCACCTCCGCCGCCGTCCAGACCCCGATGCCCGGCAGCGAGCACAGCCGTCGCTCCACCTCCGCCGGCTCCAGGCCGACGGTGCGCTCGAGGGCCGGCGCGACCTGCGCGGCGCGGACCAGGGCGCGCGAGCGGGCCGGGTCGATGTGCATCCGCAGCCACTCCCAGGACGGTATCGCCCGGAGCTGCTCCGGCGACGGCTGCACCCACAGGTCCCGGTCCGCGCCCGGCCCCGGAGCCCGCTCCCCGAACCTGCGCACGAGCATCCGGAAGCCCGCGAATGCCTCCTGGCCGGTGACCTTCTGCTCGATGATCGCCGGCACCAGAGACTCCATCACCAGGCCGCTGCGAGCGACCCGCCAGTGCGGGTGGCGGCGGTGCGCCTCGACGATGACCGGGTGGCGGGGCTCGAAGCCGCTCGGGTCGTCGTCGGCGCCCAGCATGGCGGGCAGCTGCTCGAGCACCCAGTCGGAGCCGGGGCCCCACGCCGCGGCGTGCACCTGTCCGTCGTACGGCCTGCGGACGCGGAGCGTCACCACGCCCTCGGGGGTCCGCAGCCCGCGCCAGATGGTGCCGTCGGGGTCGGTGCGGAAGGTGGGGTCACCCGCGCCGCGGCGGCCTGGCCTCAGCACGACCTCGACCGGGCACGGCCAGGCAGGACGCCAGAGCCGCTCGGCCGTCGGGGTGGGGGTGGTCGACATCGCGGCAAGGCTAACCCGCGCCGCCGACAGGCACCGGCACACTGGGTCCATGCAGCTCGCCGACCTCGTCGCCACCTCCCGCGCGCTCGCCGCCACGCGCTCCCGCAAGGCGAAGATCGAGGCGCTGGCCGCCACGCTGGAGCAGGCGGCGCCCGAGGAGGTCGAGACCGCGACGGCGTACCTGTCCGGAGTGCTCCGGCAGCGGCGCACCGGGCTGGGCTGGCGCAGCCTCACCGAGCTGCCACCGCCCGCGCTCGAGAGCACGCTGACGGTGGCCGAGGTGCACGAGCTGTTCGAGCAGATCGGCGCCGTGTCCGGCAGCGGCTCCCGGCAGGCCCGCACCGACCTGGTCGCGGAGCTGTTCGGTCGGGCGACCGCCGAGGAGCAGGACTACCTGCGGCGACTGGCGACCGGCGAGCTGCGGCAGGGGGCGCTGGACGGGGTGATTCTCGAGGCGATCGCTGTCGCGGCGCAGGTGCCGGCCACCGCCGTGCGACGTGCGGCGATGCTGGCCGGGAGCACCCTGCCGGTCGCTGCCGCGGCGATGGCCGGCGGCGAGCCGGCCCTGGCCGAGTTCGGCCTCGAGGTCGGCCGGCCGGTGCGGCCGATGCTCGCCTCGAGCGCCCCGGACCTGCCCGCGGCGCTGGAGAAGCTCGGCACCGGCGAGCAGGTCGCGGTCGACTGCAAGCTCGACGGGATCCGGGTGCAGGTGCACAAGCTCGACGGGGCCGTGTCGGTCTACACCCGGACGCTGGAGGAGATCACCGACCGGCTGCCCGAGGTCGTCGAGTCCGTGGCCGCGCTGCCGGCGCGGGCCCTCGTCCTCGACGGTGAGGCGATCGCGTTGGAGGCCTCCGGCCGGCCGAGACCGTTCCAGGAGACCGCCGCCCGGACGGCGTCGCGCACCGATCCGGCGACGCTCCGAAAGACGGTGCCGCTGACGTCGTACTTCTTCGACGTGCTCCACGTCGACGGCACCGACCTGCTCGACCGGCCGGCACAGGAGCGGTTCGCGGCCCTGGAAGCGGCACTCCCGGCCGAGCTCGTCGTGCCCCGCCGGGTCACCGACGACGCCGACGAGGCCGCGGGGTTCTTCGCGGAGCTGGTCGCGGCCGGGCACGAGGGCGTGGTCGTGAAGAGCCTCGACACCCCCTACGAGGCGGGCCGGCGCGGGGCGTCGTGGGTGAAGGTCAAGCCCCGGCACACCCTCGACCTCGTCGTGCTCGCCGTCGAGTGGGGCAGCGGCCGGCGCGCGGGGAAGCTGTCCAACATCCATCTCGGCGCCCGCGACGGGGAGGGCGGCTTCGTGATGCTCGGCAAGACGTTCAAGGGGATGACCGACGAGATGCTCGAGTGGCAGACCGAGCGGTTCCTGGAGCTGGAGACCTCGCGTACGTCGTACGTCGTGCACGTGCGCCCCGAGCAGGTGGTGGAGATCGCCTTCGACGGGATCCAGACGTCCACGCGCTACCCGGGCGGGATGGCGCTGCGCTTCGCCCGCGTGCTGCGCTACCGCGACGACAAGACCGCGGACGAGGCGGACACGATCGACACCGTTCGGGCGCTCCACGTCCGTGACGAGCCGGTGTAACCGCCTGTGCCACTGGGCGTCACACCGCGGCGTAGCATGGGCGCCATGACGACCGAGTCCGTGCCCCGTGACAAGACCGACGGCCGTCGCTCGGCGGCCGCGGTGCGCCGGCGGGCGCGGGAGAAGGAGATCCTCGACGCCACCCGCGCGCTCTTCGACGAGCGCGGCGTGCGTGACGCCCAGATCGAGGACATCGCCCGGGCGGTCGGGATCAACCGGGCGATCATCTACCGGCACTTCTCCGGCAAGGAGGAGCTCTTCGCGCTGACCCTGGTCGGCTACCTCGACGAGCTCGACGCCCGGCTCACCGGCGCCGACGACCCGGCGGCGGACGCGCGCACCCGGCTGCGCCGGATCACCGAGGCGTTCATGGACTTCGGGATCGAGTTCCCCGCGTTCGTCGACTGCGCCCAGACGCTGATGCGGCGCCCCGGCCCCGAGCTGCTGGAGGAGGTCAGCGAGGGTGCGGTCTACCGGCTCGGCAAGGAGATCGCCACCTGCCTGGCCCACGTCACCGCGGTGCTCGAGGACGGCATCGCGGAGGGGACGTTCCGTGACCAGGACGTGCACCTGATGGCCAACACCCTCTACGCCACGGGTCTGGGCGGCATGCAGCTGGCCCGGGTCGGGATGCTGGTGAAGGAGGCGGCGCCCGGCGTACCCACCGTCGCGCCGCTCTCCCCCGACCAGGTCAAGGAGCACATGGTGGCCACCGCGCTGGCGATGGCCACCGGCTCCTAGATGTACCCGGCCACCACGTTGGTCACAGTCGGCTGATCGGGGGCTTGCCTCCGAGTGAGCTGTGGCGGCGGACAGTGTTGTAGTGCTCGAGCCAGGGTGCAAGCGCGGCGGCGCGGTCGGCGTTGCTG
>JBMOMG010000207.1:0-9677 GCA_049323155.1 Actinomycetota bacterium
GACCGGCACGTCATGGGTGTGGGCGTGGCCGCCGATCCGCGGGTCGGCCTCGAACAGCGTGACGTGGTGGCTGCGCTGCAGCAGGTAGGCGGCGGTGAGGCCGGAGATGCCGCCGCCGATCACCGCGACGGTCGGCCGGTCGTCGTACGACGGCCCTGGGCTGGTGTGCTGGGTCTCCCTCATGCCCGGCGTTCGGAGCCGGGCACACGGGGGATGGGCCCCGGAAGGTAAAGACTTCCGCCGAGACGATCAGGGACGGGTCACGAGCCGTCCCGAGCGGTCAGCGGCCCCGCATGTTCTGCCGGGCGCCCTTGAGGTTGGTCGGGATCGGGCCCTTGGGCAGCGGGATGTTCGACCGGGTCGCGTCGAGCGCGCGCAGCCGGGCGAGCACGTCGGTGATCTGCGCGGGCTTGACCTTCTTGCCCAGCTTGGTGACGTGCTTGACCAGCTTCGGCAGCGGCACGGCGCCCTCGGAGTCGCCGACCACGACCTCGTGGATCGGCACCTCGGAGGCGACCCGCTCGTGCTTGCGGCGCTGCTCGGCCATCAGCTGCTTGAGCCGGTTGGGGTTGCCTTCGCCGACCAGCACGATGCCGGGCGGGCCGACCACCCGGTGGACGACGTCCTGGTGGCGGTTGAACCCGACGGCCGGCTCGGTGGTCCAGCCGCGCCGGAGCATGCCGAGCGCGGCCGCGGCGGCACCGGGCTGGCCCTCGATCTGCTTGTAGCCGGCGTGCTGGGCCCGGCGGCCGAAGACGATCAGCACGACGAGGATGCCGACCATGACCGCCGCGACGAGGTCGAGGATCCAGTGGCCGGGGACGAAGGAGAGCAGCGCGAAGGCCAGCCCGGCGGACAGCACGAACCAGCCGAGCAGGATCAGGCCGAGCTTCGGGTCGACCTGCTTGGTCATCCGGTAGCTGGCCGCGATCTGCTTCACCCAGCCGTTCTTGGGCGCCTTCGCGGACTTGTCTTTCCTGGCCATGGTTGTGCTGCCTCGTTCGTTCTCGTGGGGCGGGACGCCCTAGTGTCTCAGACCGTCTGCGGGGCGTTCTCGCGAGCCGCCAGCGCCTGCTGGTAGAGACGTCCGGCGCGGTAGGAGGAGCGGACCAGGGGTCCCGACATGACGCCTGCGAAGCCGACCTCCATCGCCTCGTCGTGCAGCTCGACGAACTCCTCGGGCTTGACCCAGCGCTCGACGGGGTGGTGCCGCGGCGAGGGGCGGAGGTACTGGGTGATCGTGAGCAGGTCGCAGCCGGCCTCGTGCAGGTCGCGCAGCGCCTGGGAGACCTCCTCGCGGGTCTCGCCCATGCCGAGGATCAGGTTCGACTTGGTGACCAGCCCGAACGCGCGGGCCTGGGTGAGCACGTCGAGGGACCGGTCGTAGCGGAACGCGGGCCGGATCCGCTTGAAGATCCGCGGCACGGTCTCGACGTTGTGGGCGAGCACCTCGGGCCGGGACTCGAAGACCTCCTGGAGCAGGTCCGGCTTGCCGTTGAAGTCCGGGATCAGGTTCTCCACGCCGGTGTCGGGGTTCAGCTCGTGGATCTGCTTGACCGTCTCCGCGTAGAGCCACGCGCCGCCGTCGGGCAGGTCGTCGCGGGCGACCCCGGTGATCGTGGCGTAGCGCAGGCCCATCGACCGGACGCTCTCGGCGACCCGGCGCGGCTCGTCGCGGTCCAGCGGCTGGGGCCGGCCGGTGTCGATCTGGCAGAAGTCGCAGCGCCGCGTGCACTGGTCGCCGCCGATGAGGAACGTCGCCTCGCGGTCCTCCCAGCACTCGTAGATGTTGGGGCAGCCGGCTTCCTGGCAGACCGTGTGGAGTCCCTCGGACTTCACCAGGGCCTGGAGCTCGTTGTACTGCGGTCCCATCTTGGCCCGGGTCTTGATCCACTCGGGCTTCTTCTCGATGGGGGTCTGGGAGTTGCGGACCTCCAGACGCAGGAGCTTGCGGCCGTCGGGCGAGGTGGGCGCTTCAGTCACGCCCGCCACTCTACGCCGGGCTCCGGAGGCACCCCAATCGCCACGGTGGGCGGCGTACGACGGGCACCGTGACGTGCGACGCCAGCGGGTCACGGGATGTCGCGGCGCCGGAAGGACAGCACCGAGGCGACCGCCACGACCAGCAGCAGCACGCCGAGGTAGGTCACGCCCTGGGAGAAGGTGACCACGGCGAGCTGGTCGCACTGCTGCTCGGTGCACGGCAGCGAGTAGTCGTAGTACTCGTAGCCGTGCTGGATCCAGGCGAACACGTTGTTGCCGAGGCTCCACCGGCCGCTGCCCTCGAACGGCAGCGCCGCGATCAGCATCTCGCCACCCACGGTGTAGCCGAACAGCAGCGCGAGCACACCGACGGTGTGCCGGAACAGCATCGTCAGCGCGTAGCCACCGGTGGCGCCCAACGCCGCCAGGAGGACCCCGCGGCCGGCGGACCAGCCGATCTGCTCCCGCACCGAGGCCGCGGTGGTGATGTCGCGAGCATCGGCGGCGAGCAGCAGCGCGGCCCAGAACCCGGCCACGACCACGGCGCTGACCACCAGTGTCGCGAGGAACACCGCCGCTGCCTTGGCCAGCCACACCTGCCCCCGACGCGGCCGGAACAGCAGCTGGTTGCTCATCGACCCCGAGCCCCAGTCCGCGCCGGCGAAGGTGGTGCCGACGATGATCATCAGGCCTGCGGTGATCACCAGCACCGCCAGTCCGTTGTTGTCCTTCTGCGCTTCCAGGTCCAGCTGCTGGCGGTCGAGGAACCAGGCGGGCTGGGGCAGCACGGCCTCCTCGCAGGTGACCTCGGTGTTGCCGCCGAGGTACATCTGCGCGTCCTCGCGGCAGGCCTCGAGCTCGTCCTGCACCCACGGCTGGGCGGCCTCCTTCTCGGCCTGCGCCTCGGCCCGAGCCAGCTCGGTGGCGCTGACCGGGCGGGTGTCCCAGACCGTGGTGCCCGCGACCAGGCCGACCAGCAAGGCCGCGGCCAGGACGATCAGCACGATCGCCCGTCGGGATCGGAACCGGCTGAGCTCCACCATCAGCAGTCTCATGCCGCGCCCTCCGTCGTGTCGGCGCCGGTGCCGGGAGCCGTCGCGCCGTGGCCCGAGCCCCCCAGCGCCTCGCCCTTGGTCAGCTGCAGGAACACCGACTCCAGGTCGGCACGCACCGGGGTGAGCTCGTGGACGTACATGCGCTGCTCGGCGAGCAGCCGCGTGATCGTGGCCGGGTCGCCGGCGCCCTCGACGAGCAGCCCGGCCCCGTCGCGCGTGACGCTCAGCCCGGCTGCGCTCAGCGCCGTGGCCGCCGTACCGGTCTCGGCGACGCCGACCCGGACCGCGGTCGCCCCTGCCTGGACGAGCTCGGCGACGTCGCCGTGCGCGAGCAGCCGGCCGTTGCCGATGATCGAGACCGAGTGGCACACCTGCTGCACCTCGGCCAGGATGTGCGAGCTCAGCAGCACGGTCACCCCGCTCTCCCCGAGGTCGCGGATCATGTCGCGGATGTCGCGGATCCCGGCGGGGTCCAGGCCGTTGGTCGGCTCGTCGAGGATCAGCAGGTCCGGGTTCTTGAGCAGCGTGGCCGCGATCGCGAGGCGCTGCTTCATGCCCAGCGAGTAGCCCTTGAACCGCTCCTTGTCGCGGCCGGTCATCCCGACCTGCTCCAGCGCGCCGTCGACGCGGGAGGCGGGCACGCCGATCGACCGGGCGAGCAGGGAGAGGTTCTTGCGGCCGGTGAACGTGGGGATGAACTTCGGCTGCTCCACCACGGCGCCGACCCGGTCCATCACCTCCGGAAGGTGCTCGGGCACGGGCCGGCCGAACAGCCGCATCTCGCCGCGGCTCGCTCGCGCCAGGCCGAGGAGCATCCGGATCGTCGTGGTCTTGCCCGACCCGTTCGGGCCGAGGAACCCGTGCACCCCGCCGGCGGGCACGGTGAGATCCAGGTCGTGCACGGCAACGATGTGCCGGCCGCGCCGGGTGCGGAACTCCTTGCGCAGCCCGAAGGTCTCGATGACCGCTTCGCTCATTGCGGGAACCCCCGTCTCGGAAGTGCCCAGCATGACGGACCGGAGCGTCAGCGCAGCGGATTGACCACCGGCACGCGCAACGTGTCGTGCCGCTTCGCCGGGTCCGGGCGGGGCTCGTAGTCCGGGGTGGGGGTGTACGGCGCCCACGCCAGCAGCTCACGCAGGTGCCGCTCGACGACCGGAGCCGCCTCGGCGACCGTGACGTCGCGGCCGAGCTCCTCGCTCAGCGAGGTGACCCCGGCGTCGTCGATGCCGCACGGCACGAACTGGTCGTACCAGCGCAGGTCGACGTCGCAGTTCAGCGCGAACCCGTGCATGGTCACTCCTCCGGCGACCCGGATCCCGATCGCGGCGATCTTGCGCTCGGGCCGGTCTCCGTCGGCGCGCAGCCACACGCCGCTGCGGCCCGGGACCCGCGCGGTGGTCACGCCCAGCTCCGTGCAGGCCTGGATCAGGGCCTCCTCGAGCCGGCGGACGTAGTCGACCACCTTGACGTGCTCGGGCAGCCGCACGATCGGGTAGCCGACGAGCTGGCCGGGTCCGTGGAAGGTGATCTTCCCGCCGCGGTCGACGTCGATCACCGGTGCCGTCCCGGCGACGGGGCGCTCATGGGGCTCGGTGCGCTTGCCCGCGGTGAACACCGGCGGGTGCTCCAGCAGGACCACGGTGTCGGTGCCGCCCGCCACGACGCTCTCGTGCACCCGGCGCTGGAGGTCCCAGGCGGCGGTGTACTCCACCTCGCCCAGCGACCTGAACTCGAGCTCGCTCACGGTGACGAGCCTAACCCTGCGCGGTGCGGCGGATGTCTTGGCGCCCGGGCAGGGCAGTGCACGATCATGGGTGCGGCGAGTCTCGGCACCTCGCACGCACCCGTCGAACTCCTCCGAAAGGCACCCGCCATGGCGAGTCCCTCCCGACGCCCCTCCACCCACGCGGCCGGACGTCGCCGGCGATGGGTGCTCCCCGCCGTCGTGCTGCTGCTGTGGCTGCTCGTCGGCGGGCCGCTGGGCTCCTTCGCCGGCCAGCTGTCGACGGTGCAGGAGAACGACAACGCAGCGTTCCTGCCCGAGACCGCCGAGTCGACGATCGCGTCGAAGGAGTACACCAAGTTCATCGGCACCGAGAGCGTGCCGGCGATCGTGGTGTTCTCCCGCGACGGCGGGCTCACCCCGGCCGACCAGCAGGCGATGGCCGGCCTCGTCGAGGAGGTCAAGGCCGTCGAGGACGTCGACGCGGCTGCGGTGCAGGGCCCGATCCCGTCGGCCGACGGCACGGCTGCCCAGGTCGTCGTACCTCTGGCGACGTCGGACGGTGAGGCGCTCGAGGCCGCGATCGTGAACATCCGCGAGGTGCTCGAGGGTGCGCCGGACGGCCTGCTCGCCGTGGTCGGCGGCCCCGGCGGGATCCTCGGCGACTTCATCGAGGCGTTCGGCGCGATCGACGGGATCCTGCTGCTCGTCGCGCTCAGCGTGGTGCTGGTGATCCTGCTGGTGGTCTACCGGTCGCCGGTGCTCCCACTGGTGGTGCTGGTCTCCGCGGTCCTCGCGCTCGGTGTCGCCTCGGCGGTCATCTACGCGCTCGCCAAGTCCGACGTGCTGACCCTCAACGGGCAGAGCCAGGGCATCCTCTTCATCCTCGCGGTGGGTGCCGCGACCGACTACTCGCTGCTGATCGTCGCCCGGTTCCGCGAGGAGCTTCGTGACCACGAGTCGAAGTACGACGCGATGCGTGCCGCGTGGCGGGCGTCGGTGGAGCCGGTGCTCGCCTCCGGGGCGACCGTGATCCTCGGCCTGCTGTGCCTGCTGCTGTCGGACCTGGCCAGCCTCCAGGGCCTGGGGCCGGTCGGCGCGATCGGGATCGCCGGGGCGATGTTCGCGGCACTGACCCTGTTGCCCGCGGCGCTGGTGCTGTTGGGGCGGCGCGCCTACTGGCCGGTGCGACCGACGTACGGCTCCGAGCACACCTACAACCTCGGCATCTGGGGGGCGGTCGCCCGTCTCGTCGGCAGGCGCGCCCGGCTGGTGTGGACGGTGACCTTCGTGGTGCTCGCCGGGTTCGCGGCGTTCGTGCCCACCCTGAACGAGGACCCGGTGCCGCAGACCGAGCAGTTCCTCACCCGCGTCGACTCGGTGCGGGCCCAGGAGGTCCTCGACGAGCACTTCCGGTCCGACCAGAGCAGTCCGGCGATCCTGGTGGTGCCGGAGGAGGACCTCGCCGAGGCGGCCGAGGTCGCGGCCGCGCATCCAGGTGTCGCGCGGGAGGGCGTCGTACCCCTGCCCGCCGGGCCGCCGGACGCGGGCGAGCAGCCGCAGCTGAAGATCGTCGACGGCGAGGGCATCCTGCTGGTCACGCTGGCGGCCAACGCCGACTCGGTGGCGGCCACCGACACCGTGCGCGACCTGCGGACAGAGCTGGACGACGTGAGCGAGGACATCGTGGTCGGCGGCCAGACCGCCACCTTGCTCGACACCCGCGACACGGTGGACCGCGACCGGCGGATCGTGATCCCGGCGATCCTGCTGGTGATCTTCGTCGTGCTCGCGCTGCTGCTGCGGGCCCTGCTCGCGCCGGCGCTGCTGATCGTGGCCAACGTGCTGTCCTTCGGTGCGACGATGGGGATCAGCGCGCTGCTGTTCAACCACGTCTTCGACTTCCCGGCCTCCGACCCGTCGACGCTGCTGATCGGGTTCGTGTTCCTGGTCGCCCTGGGCATCGACTACTCGATCTTCCTGATGACCCGGGTGCGTGAGGAGTCGATCCGCCAGGGCACCCACCCGGGGATCCTCAAGGGGCTGTCGGTCACCGGCGGGGTGATCACCTCTGCCGGCGTCGTGCTGGCCGCGACGTTCGCCGCCCTCGGTGTGCTGCCGCTGCTGTTCCTGGCCCAGATCGCGTTCATCGTCGCGTTCGGGGTGCTCCTCGACACGATCGTGGTCCGTTCGCTGCTGGTGCCGGCGCTGTCCTACGACCTCGGCCCCGCGGTCTGGTGGCCGAGCCGGCTGTGGCACACGCCGGACCACGTCGACGCCGAGACCGCGCGGATGCTGCACCTCGGTGCCGACGGCGACCTCTCCGGCTCGGAGCCTGTGGACGACGGTGACGGCAGGCACCGCCGCTAGGCCACAGTGGGGGAGTGCCCTCGCTCACACCTGTCGCGATCCGCCACTTGACCGTGCTGGCGCTCTGCGCCGCGCTCGGCGGCTGTGTCGGCCGGCCGGAGGCGGTTCCGCCGGCATCCGGGGCCAGGACCGCTGCGCCGGTGGAGCGCGCCGCCGCACCCGCGTCGTTCCGGGCCGCGGACGTGCTCCGTTCCTGGGACCGGGCGCGAGCCCGGGCCTACGCCGCCGGGGACGCGTCCGCTCTGCGTCGGTTGTACGCCGACGGCTCGGCGGCCGGTCGCGCCGACGTGCGGATGCTCCGGCGCTACCTCCGGCGGGGGCTCGTGGTGACCGGGATGCAGGTGCAGCTGCTCGGCATCGACGTGCTGCTCGAGTCACCGCACCGGCTCAGGCTCCGGGTCACCGACCGGCTCGTCGGGGCCGAAGCCGTGGGCCGTGACGGCGCTGCGATCCGGCTGCCCCGGGACGGTGTCTCCACGCGCATGGTCGAGCTGGTCCGGGAGGATGAGGCGAGCCGGTGGCGGGTTGCCGGGGTCAGGGAGTCAGCGCCGCCGCGAGACGGTCGTTGAGCGTCGGCTGCTCGAACTCGAACCCGTCGGCGAGCAGGTGCGCCGGCTCCACGCGCACCGAGCCGAGCAGCTCGTGGGAGAGCTCACCGAGGACCTTGCGCATCGGCCACGCCGGCGCCCGCACGAGCGTGGGCCGGTTCAGCATCCGGCCGAGCTGCGCGGTGAACTCTGCGTTGGTGGTCGTGCCGGGACCGGTGAGGTTGTAGACGCCGCGGCAGGCGTCGTTGGTCGCGAGGAACGTCGCTGCTCGCAGCCAGTCGTTGAGGGAGATCGTGGCGAAGTACTGCCGGCCGTCGCCGAGAGGTCCGCCGAGCCCGGCCCGGAACAGCAGGTTCAGCGGCTTGAGCGCACCGCCGCTCTTGTGCAGCACCACTGACGTGCGCATCACGCAGACCCGGGCACCGGCCTCCACCGCCGGTGCGGTCGCCTCCTGCCACTCGCGGCTGATCCGGCCCAGCGTCGTGTCCGCCGGCGTCGACGACTCCTCGGTCAGCACCTCGTCGCCGCGGTCGCCGTACGCCGCGATCCCGTTCTGCGCGAGGAGGGCCGGTTTGCGCGGCGAGGCAGCCACCGCCTCTGCGAGGGTCCGGGTGGTGAGCACCCGGCTGTCGCGCAGCGTCTGCCTGTACGACGCCGTCCACGGCCAGTGTGCGATCGGGGCGCCGGCGAGGTTCGCGACCACGTCGGCGTCGTCGATCACCGACTGGTCGACGTGGCCGCCGTACGGGTCCCACGAGGACTCGCTGGCCGACTGGTTCTCGCCCCGGACGAGACGGACGACCTCATGACCCTGCCGGGCGAGGTGCTCGCGCCAGGCCTGACCCAGGAAGCCGGACGCGCCGGCCAGAACGATCCGCATGGACAAACTGTGGCACGCCCCGGCAACCTCCGGGTCGAGGCCCGGCGGAGACGCAGCGGCGCCCGCTGCCGTGGGGCAGCGGGCGCCGGTGTGCGGGGATCGGCGGGTCAGACCTCGAACTGGCCGGCCTCGAGCCGCTCCTTGACGTCGACGAGGAAGCGCGCGGCGTCCGCGCCGTCGACCAGGCGGTGGTCGTAGGTCAGCGCGAGGTACATCATGTGCCGCACCGCGATCGTCTCGCCGAGGTTCGGGTCGTCGATCACCACGGGGCGCTTGACGATCGCACCTGTCCCGAGGATCGCCACCTGCGGCTGGTTGATGATCGGGGTGTCGAACAGCGCGCCACGGCTGCCGGTGTTGGTGATCGTGAACGTGCCGCCGGAGAGGTCGTCCGGCCCGATCTTGTTGCTGCGGGTGCGCTCGGCGAGGTCCGCGATCTTGCGGGCCAGACCCGCGACCGAGAGGTCGCCGGCCTCCTTGAGCACGGGCACGAGCAGGCCCTTCTCGGTGTCCACGGCGACCCCGAGGTTCTCGTGGTCGTAGTAGGTGACCTCGCCCTTCTCGGTGTCGATCGAGGCGTTCAGCGACGGGTGCGCCTTGAGGGCGTCCACGGTCGCCTTGGCCAGGAACGGCATGAACGAGAGCTTGACGCCCTCGCGCTCGGCGAACTCGCCCTTCACCGAGTCACGCAGCCGGGCGATGGCGGTCATGTCGACCTCGACCACCGTCGTCAGCTGGGCCGAGACCTGCAGCGACTCGACCATCCGGGCGGCGATCACCTTCCGGAGCCGGCTCATCGGCTCGGTCTTGCCACGCAGCGGGCTCGGAGCGGCGGCAGGCGCCCGCTCGGCCGACGGTGCGGACGCGGCAGCCGGCTCCGGCTTCTGGGTGGCGGCCTTCTGCGCCTTCGCGGCCTCGAGCACGTCCTGCTTGCGGATCCGGCCACCGACGCCGGTGCCCTTGACCTGGGACAGGTCGACGCCCTGGTCGGCGGCCATCTTGCGCACGAGCGGGGTGACGTAGGCGGCCTCGCCCTCCTTCGCCCCACCGGCTGCGGCAGCCTGCGGCGCGGCCTGCGGCCGGGGAGCCTCCTCCTTGTGGGCAGGGGGCTGCTG